>DASTVO010000115.1:0-7218 GCA_035759075.1 Actinomycetes bacterium | reverse complement strand
CTCGTAGCATCGCCGGTCATGGACGAGACCGAGCTGGTCGAGGACGTCGTCCGGTTGTTCGAGGGCGTCGGCGTGCTGATCCTGATCGTCGGGGCGGTCTACGTCGGCGCGCGTGCCCTCATCGACCTCGTCGGCCGACGTCCGGTGTACGAGGCGACGCGGAAGCGCTTCGCCCGCAGCCTGCTCCTGGGTCTCGAGGTCCTCGTCGCCGCGGACGTCATCCAGACCGTGGCCGTCGAGAACACCCTGCGCAGCGTCGCCACCCTCGGTGTGCTGGTCCTGGTACGCACCGTGCTCAGCTTCTCCCTCGACATCGAGATCGACGGCGTCGTCCCCTGGCGCAAGCGGCAGGTCGAGGCCGAGGAGGCCGCCGGCGAGGCGCCCGCCTAGGCGCGGGCGTGCCACTCCGCGAGCAGGCGTCGCTCCTTGTCCGCGTCGATGCCGTGCGAAGGCAGGTGGTCGTGCGGGGGCATGACCGGCGGCCGACCACCCGACTGCATCCAGGCCCAGGTGTCCAGCACGGTCTCGGTCACCGGGCGGCACCGCAGCCCGGCGTCCTCGGCGGCCGTCGTCTCGGCGTCCCAGACGTGGTCGCCGTCCTGGCCCGGGGGCATCCACAGCGGCAGCTCGGTCCAGGGGGAGACGTCACGGTCGACGAGGAAGTCGTCGGCCACCCAAGTGAGGTCCGCCGCGCTGCCCGTCGCCGCGACGCAGTCCGCGAGCCAGCTGCCCATGGAGGCGTTGCCCCGGGGGCCGGTGACGTTGAAGGTGCCGCCGGTACCGGTCTGCGCGGTGTCCAGCACGAAGGACGCGATGTCGCGTGCGTCGACGAGCTGCATCGGCCGGTCCGGGTCACCCGGCGCCAGCACCTCGCCGCCGCGCGCCATGCGCTCGAGCCACCACGGCAGGCGCCCGACGTTCTCGTGCGGCCCGAGGATCAGACCTGCCCGTACGACGGTCGCCCGGTCACCGAAGGCCTCCGTTACGGCGCGCTCGCAGCCGGCCTTGAGGCGACCGTAGTCGCCGTCGTTCGCCCCGGCGTCCGCGGGGCAGTCCTGGCCGGGGTCACCGTCCGGGGTGGGGGCGGCGGGCCAGGTCGTGGTCGCCGAGATGCTCGACACGAAGGCGTAGTGGGCGCCGGAGCCGGCCAGCACCGCGGCGGACCGGCCGACCACGGCAGGCACGAAGCCGCACGTGTCCACGACGACGTCGAACGGACGCCCGGCGAGCTGCGCCAGGTCGCCGTCCGACTCACGGTCCCCGCGCAGCGCCTGCACACCGCGCACGTCCGGTCCGGTCCGCCCCCTGTTGAAGGTCGTGACCTCAGCCCCGCGACGGAGGGCCTCGCGGGCCGTCGCTCGGCCGAGGAAGGACGACCCACCGATGATCAGCACGTGCATGCGACGACAGTGGCCCGAGGCCAGCCCGCTGCCAAGGTCGTTCGCTCAGAGCGTCAGTCACCATGCCCGGCACAGGTTCCGCCCGTCGTCCGGCGGGTGTAGACGAGAAAGATGCCCGTGCAGCTGAACCACACCATCGTCTGGTCCCGCGACAAGGACGGCTCGGCAGCCTTCTTCGCCGAGATGCTCGGTCTCGCACCCCCGACGACGTACGGGCCGTTCCGGGTCGTCCAGGTCGACAACGACGTCTCGCTCGACTTCTCCGACACCAGCGAGCCGGTGAGCCCCCAGCACTACGCGTTCCTCGTCGGCGACACCGAGTTCGACGAGATCCTCGGGCGCATCCGAGCGCGTGACCTGACCTACTGGGCCGACCCGGGACGCGCCCGGCCCGGTCAGGTCAACGCGAACGACGGTGGCCGGGGCCTCTACTGGGAGGCCCCCGACGGGCACCTTCTCGAGATCATCACCGTGCCGTACGGCGGTTGACCCCTCCCGTCATCTGCGTCGGGAGACCAGCCTCCACAGGATCAGCGCGATCACGACGGCACCCACCACCGGAAGCACCCGCTTGAGCACCGGCAGCCCGGCCGTGCCGAGGAGGTCGATCGCCTCCTCCTCGGCTACCCGGCGGAGCGGCGGTGGCGCCGTCGTCGCCTGCGCGCCCGCAGCGGTGGTCGACTCCGCGATGCCCGCGGCAGCCGCTGCGGTCTCGGCCCCGGCCGCCGCAGCAGCCGGCTTGCCCGAGAGCTCGTCCGCCAGGCACTCGGCGAACTTGCCGAGGATCTTGTTGCCCACCTCGACCATGACGCCCCGCCCGAACTGCGCGGGCTTGCCGGTGATCTGCAGGTCGGTGGTGACGACGACGTCCGTGCTCCCGCCGGCGTCGGTGAGCACCGCGGTGATCGTGGCGGCGGCGGTGCCGGACCCGCGCGCCTCCTTGGCGCTCGCGTCGATCACCGCCCGCCGCCCGGCCTCGTCCTTCTCGACGAACTTCGCGGTGCCGGCATAGGTCACCTGGATGGGACCGACCTTGACCTTGACCCGGCCCTCGATGGTCTCGCCGTCGAACGACTCGACCGTGGCGCCCGGCATGCACGGTGCGATGCGCTCGACGTCCAGGAGGACGTCCCACGCCTGCGCCACCGGCACCGGCACCGAGAAGCGGTGCTCCAGCTCCATGGACTAGCCCTCCCCTGCGGCCGCCAGCACGGCGCGCCGCGTCAGCACCCTCGCCAGATGATCACGGTAGTCGGATCTGCCGTTCAGATCACTGGGAGCGCTCGATCCGTCGGCGGCGTGCTCGGCTGCGGCGGTCACCGCGTCCGTCCCCGCGCCGGACAGCGCCTGCTCCACGGCGTTCGCCCGCACCGGCGTCGGTCCCATGTTGGTCAGGGCCACCCGGGCCTCGGCGATGCTGCCGTTGGACCGCTTGACCGCGGCGGCCACGCCGACGATGGCCCATGACTGCGCGACCCGGTGGAACTTCTCGTACCGGAAGCCCCAGCCCTCCATCTTGGGCAGCCGCACCTCGACGAGCAGCTCGTCCGGCTGCACGGCCGTCTGCAGGTAGTCGACGAAGAACTCCGAAGCCGGCACCGTGCGCCGCCCGTTCCCGCCGGCCACGACCATCTCCGCTGCCATCGCCACTGCCACGGCGGGCAGGTCGCCGGCGGGGTCGGCGTGCGCGAGCGACCCGCCGAACGTCCCGCGGTGGCGCACCGCGGGGTCCGCGACGGTGCCGGTCGCCTCGGGGAGCAGCCCGGCGTGCCGGCGGACGAGTTCGTCGTGCATCACGTCGTGGTGCGTGGTCATGGCGCCGATCACCAGGTGGTCGCCGTCGTCGCGGACACCGACGAGCTCGCCGACCCGGCCGACGTCGACGACCACCTCCGGGTACGACAGCCGCAGCCGCAGCAGCGGGATGAGTGACTGGCCACCGGCCAGCACCTTGGCGTCGTCGCCGTGCTCGGAGAGGGCGGCGACGGCCTCGTCGACCGAGCCGGGGCGCACGTACTCGAACTGCGCGGGGATCATGCCGACCCACCTCCCGAGGTGCTCTCGGTGGTCGCGCCGCCGTACGCGACCGTCCCGCTGGCAGCGCGGCCGCCCCCCGCTCCTCCGTCCTGGATCGCCCGCCACACCCGTTCGGGCGTGCAGGGCATCCGCACGTCGTCGACCCCGAGATGGCGGACGGCGTCGACGACCGCGTTCACCACCGCCGGCGTCGACGCGATGGTCCCGGCCTCGCCCACCCCCTTCACGCCCAGCGGGTTCGTCGTGGACGGTGTCTCGGTGCGGTCCGTGACGAGGTGCGGGATGTCCGGCGCCGCGGGAACCAGGTAGTCGACCATGCTGCCGGTCACCAGGTTGCCCGCGTCGTCGTAGACGGCCTCCTCGTAGAGCGCCTGGGCGATCCCCTGGGCGACACCACCGTGCACCTGGCCCTCGACGATCATCGGGTTCACGACGTTGCCGACATCGTCCACGCAGACGTACCGGCGGATCTTCGCCATGCCGGTCTCGGTGTCGACCTCCATCGCGCACAGGTGGGTCCCGTGCGGGTAGGAGAACGTCTCGGGGTCGTGGAGGTGGTCGGCCGAGAGGACGGCGTCGCTGCCCTCGGCCATCGTGTGGGCCGTGAAGGACGCGAACGCGACCTCCTGGATGGTCTTGGTCGCCGCGGGTGTCCCCTTCACCCGGAAGGTGCCCGCGTCGAACTCCACGTCGGACGGGTCGGCCTCCAGCAGGTGGGCCGCGAGCAGCCTGGCCTTCTCGACCACTGCCTCGGCGGCGCCCTGTACGGCCATCCCGCCCACGACCAGCGAGCGGGAGCCGTAGGTGTCCAGGCCCCACGGGACGGTGGCGGTGTCGTTGACGATGACCTCGACGTCCTCGAACGGCACACCGAGGGCGTCCGCGGCGACCTGGCTGAAGGTCGTGACGTGCCCCTGACCGTGCGGGGAGGTGCCGACGACAACCTCGGCCTTGCCGAGCGGGGTCATGCGAACGGTGGCACGTTCCCAGCCCCCGGCGACGTACCCCTTCTCCCCGAGCCACCGCGACGGCGCGAGGCCGCACATCTCGGTGTAGGTCGAGATCCCGATGCCCAGCTGCACGGGGTCACCGGACTCGCGGCGCTTGGCCTGCTCGGCGCGCAGCGCGTCGTACCCGAACAGCTCCAGGGCCTTCTCGGTCGCGGCCTCGTAGTTGCCCGAGTCGTACTCCAGCCCGCACACAGTCGTGTACGGGAACTCGCCGTGGCCGATCCAGTTGCGTCGGCGCAGCTCGATGGGATCAGTCTTCAGGTGGGCGGCCAGGTCGTCGACTGCGCGCTCGAGCGCGAAGGTGGCCTCGGGCCGGCCCGCCCCGCGGTAGGCGTCGGTGGGGGTCTTGGTGGTGAAGACACCGGTGCAGTGGAAGGAGTGCGTGCGGAACTTGTAGATGCCGGGGTACATGTAGCGCCCGAGGAGCGGGATGCTCGGCGTGAGCAGCTGCAGGTAGGCGCCCATGTCGGAGAGCAGGTCGACCCGCAACCCGAGCATCCGGCCGTCGGAGGTCGCCGCGATCTCGACGTCCTGGATCAGGTCCCGGCCGTGGATGGTCGCCTGGTAGTCCTCGCTGCGGGATGCGGTCCACGTGACGGGGCGCCCCAGCCGTCGCGCGAGAGCGAGGCAGATCGCCTCCTCCGCGTACACGTCGAGCTTGGAGCCGAAGCCGCCGCCCACGTCCTGGGCCACCACCCGGATCTTGTGCTCGGGGACCCCGCAGACCAGTGACATGAACACTTTGACGAAGTGCGGCACCTGCGTCGCGGAGTAGATGGTGAACGCGTCGGCACTCGTCGGGTCGACGGCGACCGAGCGCGGCTCCATCGCGTTCGGGATCAGGCGCTGGTTGACGTAGCGACGGTGGAAGACCACGTCGGCCTCGGCCTTGCTCGCCTCGTAGTCGCCGTGCTCCTCGTGGTAGGTGAAGCACACGTTCGTGCCGAGGTCCTCGTGGACCAGCGGCGACCCGTCGGCCATGGCCCGCTCCATGTCGAGCACGGCCGGCAGCGGCTCGTAGTCGACCTCGATGGCCTCGAGCGCGTCGACCGCGGCGTACCGGCTGCGCGCCACGACCACCGCCACGGCGTCCCCGACGTGGCGCACCTCGTCACGGGCCACCGGGAAGTGCGACGGCGCCTTGAGGTCCTCGCTCACGGTCCACGCCGTCGGCAGCCCGCCGAAGTCGTCGGTGAGGTCGGTGCCGGAGAACGCCGCGAGGACGCCTGGGCGCTCGAGTGCCGGCGCGACGTCCACCCGGGTCAGCCGGGCATGCGCCATCGGCGACCGCAGCAGGGCGACGTGCAGCATGCCGGGCAACGTCACGTTCTCGGTCCAGCGGGTGCGCCCGGTGAGCAGCCGCGCGTCCTCCTTGCGGTGCAGCGGCTGCCCGACGGCCGACGCCCGGCGCTCCTCGGTCGCGGTCATCGCGCACCTCCCGCCGCGGCGGCCTGCTGCACGGCCTTCACGATGTTCTGGTAGCCGGTGCACCGGCACAGGTTGCCCTCGAGGCCGGCCCGGATCTCCTCCTCGTCCGGGCTCGGGTTGTGCCCGAGCAGGTCGACCGCGGCCATCACCATGCCGGGCGTGCAGTACCCGCACTGCAGCGCGTGCGACTCCCGGAACGCCGTCTGCACGGGATGCCACTCCCCGTTCGCCAGGCCCTCGACCGTCGTCACCTCGCCGCCGTCCGCCTGGACGGCCAGCACGGCGCACGACTTCACGCTGCGGCCGTCGAGGAGGACGGTGCACGCACCACAGTTGCTGGTGTCGCAGCCCACCGGGGTGCCGACCTTCCCGACGGTCTCCCGCAGGTAGTGGACGAGCAGGCGCCTGGGCTCGACGTCGTCCTCCCGGCGTTCCCCGTCGACAGTCAGCGTGATCGCGACCATGTGCAGCTCCTTGGCTCGGGCGTCGGCGCAGGGGGGTACCTCGCAGCCAAGCACGCACCGGCCCGTCCGGGAAGGGGACGAAGGTCGCCTAGGGTCGAGGGGTGACCCCGCACGCCGCCGCACGCCGGCTCGACGGTCTCGGGACGACCGTCTTCGCCGAGATGTCCGCCCTCGCGCTGGCCACCGGCTCGGTGAACCTCGGTCAGGGCTTCCCCGACACGGACGGGCCCATGGAGGTCGCCGACGCGGCGGTGCGAGCGATCCGGGAGGGGCGGAACCAGTACCCGCCGGGTCCCGGCATCCCCGAGCTGCGGCAGGCCGTCGCCGACCACCAGCAGCGCTTCTACGGCCTGCAGGTCGACCCGGACACCGAGGTGGTCGTGACGACCGGTGCCACCGAGGCGATCGCCGCGAGCATGCTGGCGCTGGTGGACCCGGGCGACGAGGTGGTCGCCCTGGAGCCGTTCTACGACTCCTACGCCGCGAGCATCGCGATGGCCGGCGGGGTCCGCGTACCCGTGACCCTGCGCGCCCCGGACTTCCGCCTCGACGTCGACCGGCTGCGCGCCGCCGTCACCGACCGCACCCGGCTGCTGCTGCTCAACTCGCCACACAACCCGACCGGGACCGTGCTGGACAGCACCGAGCTCGCCGCCGTCGCCTCACTGGCGGTCGAGCGGGACCTGACGGTCGTCACCGACGAGGTCTACGAGCACATGACGTACGACGCCACGCACGTCCCGCTCGCGACCTTGCCTGGCATGGCCGAGCGGACCCTCACGATCAGCTCGGCCGGCAAGACGTTCTCCTTCACCGGCTGGAAGGTGGGGTGGGCCACCGGTCCGGCGCACCTGACGCGGGCCCTGTTGACGGCCAAGC
>DASTVO010000114.1:0-5246 GCA_035759075.1 Actinomycetes bacterium | reverse complement strand
CGCTCGGCCGGGCGGTCGAGGCGCTCCGCACGGTCAAGGACGACGACGAGATCGCGCTGCTGCGCGAGGCGTGCGCGATCGGCGACCACGCCCTGCTCGACACCCTCGACACGGTCGCGCCTGGCCAGACCGAGCGCGAGGTGGCCCGCCGGCTGGAGGCGGCGATGGTCGAGCTCGGCGCCGACGGCGTCGCCTTCGAGACGATCGTCGCCACCGGGCCGAACAGCGCCGTACCGCACCACCGGCCCACCGACCGGGAGATCGAGCGCGGCGACCTCCTCAAGATCGACTTCGGGGCTCTGTACCGCGGCTACCACGCCGACTGCACCCGCACGGTCGTCGTCGGCCGGCAGCCGGAGGACTGGCAGCGGGAGATCTACGAGGTCGTCCGCCGGGCCCAGCGGGCCGGCCGGCACGCCCTGTGCGCCGGGGCCGACGTGCGTGACGTGGACGCCGCCGCCCGCACCGTGGTCGCTGACGCCGGCTACGCCGACCAGTTCCCGCACGGGCTCGGCCACGGCGTCGGCCTGGAGATCCACGAGGCTCCGATGATGGGGTACCAGGCGAGCGGTAGACTCGCTGCCTGCACGCCGGTCACCGTGGAGCCAGGGGTCTACCTCCCGGGCCGCGGCGGGGTCCGGATCGAGGACACCCTGGTCGTGGGTGACGGCGCGCCCGACCTGCTGACGACGACACCGAAGGACCTCCGGGTCCTCTAGGCACCTGCGAAGGACTTCCCCCGTGGCGACCACGAACGACCTGAAGAACGGTTTGGTGCTCAACCTCGACGGCCAGCTCTGGTCGGTCGTGGAGTTCCAGCACGTCAAGCCCGGCAAGGGCGGCGCGTTCGTGCGCACGAAGCTCAAGAACGTCCTCTCCGGCAAGGTCGTCGACAAGACCTTCAACGCGGGCACCAAGGTCGAGACCGCGACGGTCGACAAGCGCGACATGCAGTACCTCTACAAGGAGGGCTCGGACTTCGTGTTCATGGACACGCAGTCCTACGACCAGCTGCACGTCCCGGCCGACACCGTCGGCGACGGCGCGAAGTACATGTTGGAGAACCAGGATGCCGTGGTCGCGATCCACGAGGGGACCCCGCTCTACGTCGAGCTGCCCGCCTCGGTCGAGCTGACCATCTCCTACACCGAGCCCGGCATGCAGGGCGACCGCTCCACGGGTGGCACCAAGCCGGCCACGCTGGAGACCGGCGCCGAGGTCGCGGTCCCGCTGTTCATCACCACCGGCGAGAAGGTCAAGGTGGACACCCGCGACGGCTCCTACCTCGGACGCGTGACGGGCTCCTGATGTCCGCCCGCAGCAAGGCCCGCAAGCGCGCGCTGGACGTCCTGTTCGAGTCCGAGCAGCGGGCCGCCTCGGCCACCGAGATCCTCGCCGGGCGCATCGCCGCGGCCGACCCGCCGGTGTCGGAGTACGCGGTCGAGCTGGTCGAGGGCGTAGTCGCCCACCGGGAGCGGATCGACGAGCTGCTCACGACGTACTCGCAGGACTGGCCGCTGGACCGGATGCCCGCGGTCGACCGGGCGATCCTGCGGCTGGCGACCTTCGAGCTGCTCTGGCGTGACGACGTCCCGGACGCGGTGGTGATCGACGAGGCCGTCACGCTGGCGCAGTCGCTGTCCACCGACGACTCGCCAGGCTTCGTCAACGGCCTGCTCGGTCGCCTGCTCGACCTCAAGCCGATGCTGACCCCGCAGAAGCCCTCCGCCTGACGCTCAGTCCAGGGCCCGGCGGGCCTCCGGGTTGAGCACGCCCCACGTGATCAGCTGCTCGGTCAGCTGGCTGGGCGTCTCGTCGTAGATCACCGCGAGCGTCCGCAGGTCCTCCTGGCGGATGGACAGCACCCGGCCGTTGTAGTCACCGCGCTGCGCCTGGATCGTCGCCGCGTACCGGGCCAGGGGACCGGCCTTCTCGGCCGGAACGACCTGCAGCTTCTCCAGGTCCAGGATCAGCCGCGGCGGCGGCTCGGCGGCGCCCATGGGCGTTCCGTCGGGCAGCAGCTCCGACACCGGCACAGCGTAGAAGTCGGCGAGCTCCGCCAACCGCTGCACCGTGACAGCGCGGTCGCCGCGCTCGTACGAGCCGACCACGACCGCCTTCCAGCGACCGCCGGACTTCTCCTCGACCCCGTGCAACGAGAGACCCTGCTGCGTGCGGATGGCGCGCAGCCGGCCTCCGAGAGCTCGTGCGTACTCCGTGGGCATCCTCTGCTCCCCCCTGGCAGGGTCACCCGTCGTGACCCTGGCGTCCAGTGGTTCCGGTGGCCGATGAAGCACCGGCCCACAGGACCTATCGCGGTGACTCTGCGTGATGTTACGCAGCGTGACGGCATTCTGCCCAGTTTCTCGGAAACGACCGGTCCGACACCCCCCGGGACAACCCGGATGCGGTAGCGGTGCGCTGCTACGGTGGGCGCCGGCACGACGCGGACCGCCGGCTCGGCGGACCGTGACCATCCTTTAACGACCCGTCCTGTGAGGCGGGGAAGGAGGTCGGTCGGCGAATGACGCCTACCCCCAGCGCAGCGGCCACGCCCGGCGCACCCACTCCCTCCGACCGGCGGACGGTCCTCGAGGCCGCCGACGTCTCCCGGGCGCTGACCCGGATCGCCCACGAGGTCCTCGAGCGCAACAAGGGCGCCGACGACCTGGTCCTGCTGGGCATCCCGTCCCGCGGCGTCCCGCTGGCCCACCGCCTCGCCGAGCGCATCGCCGGCGTCGAGGGCTCCGAGGTCCCGGTCGGCGCCCTGGACGTCACGATGTACCGCGACGACCTGCGCCTGCACCCGGCCCGCGCCCTGGAGCACACCGACGTCCCGCCGGAGGGCATCGAGGGCCGCACGGTGGTCCTCGTCGACGACGTCCTCTACTCCGGGCGGACCATCCGCGCCGCCCTCGACGCGCTCAACGACCTCGGCCGGCCGAGCCGCGTCCAGCTCGCGGTCCTCGTCGACCGGGGGCACCGGGAGCTGCCGATCCGCGCCGACTACGTCGGCAAGAACCTGCCCACCTCGATGGGGGAGCGCGTCCAGGTGCTGCTGACCGAGACCGACGGCAGCGACGGCGTCCTGATCGAGTCCCCGCGGGAGGTCACCCGATGAAGGCGCACCTGCTCTCCGCCGCCGACCTCACCCACGAGGACGCGCTGCTGGTCCTCGACACCGCCGAGGAGCTCGCTCGCCTCGCCGACCGGCCGATCAAGAAGCTGCCGACCCTGCGCGGGCGAACCGTCGTCAACCTCTTCTTCGAGGACTCCACCCGCACCCGCATCTCCTTCGAGGCCGCCGCCAAGCGGCTCTCGGCCGACGTCATCAACTTCTCGGCCAAGGGCTCCAGCGTCAGCAAGGGGGAGAGCCTCAAGGACACCGCTCTCACCCTCGAGGCGATGGGCGCCGACGCGGTCGTCGTCCGGCACTCGGCCTCCGGCGCCCCGCACCGGCTGGCCCACTCCGGCTGGATCCGCGGCGCGGTCGTCAACGCCGGCGACGGCACCCACGAGCACCCGACCCAGGCGCTGCTCGACGCCTTCACCATGCGGAGACGCCTGACCGGCGACGCGTCGATCGGCACAGATCTTGCCGGCCGCCGCGTCACGATCGTCGGCGACGTCCTGCACTCCCGGGTCGCGCGCTCCAACGTGCTGCTGCTGCACACCCTCGGCGCCGAGGTCACCCTGGTCGCCCCGCCGACGCTGCTCCCGGTCGGGGTCGACGCCTGGCCGTGCGCCACGTCCTACGACCTCGACGGCGAGCTGGCCAAGAGCGACGTGGTGATGATGCTGCGGGTGCAGCGCGAGCGGATGGGCGCCGCCTTCTTCCCCAGCGCCCGCGAGTACTCCCGCCGCTACGGCCTCGACGCCCGCCGGATGGCGATGCTGCCCGACCACGCCATCGTGATGCACCCCGGCCCGATGAACCGCGGCATGGAGATCGCCGCCGAGGTCGCCGACTCGGCCCGCTCGACCATCGTCGAGCAGGTCGCCAACGGGGTGAGCGTGCGGATGGCCGTGCTCTACCTGCTCCTGTCCGGCAGCACCGAGGCGGAGGTCGCCGAATGAGCACCACGAAGACGTACGCGGTGAAGGGCGCTCGGCTGCTCGGCGCCGAGCCGGTCGACCTGCTCCTCGAGGACGGGGTGATCACCGAGACAGGACAAGGTCTCACCCGAGCCGGCGCCGAGGTCGTCGACGCCGACGGGCTGGTCGTCCTGCCCGGGCTGGTCGACCTGCACACCCACCTGCGCGAGCCCGGCCGCGAGGACGCCGAGACCGTCGAGACCGGCACCGCCGCCGCGGCGCTCGGCGGGTTCACCGCCGTGCACGCGATGGCCAACACCGACCCGGTCGCCGACACCGCCGGTGTCGTCGAGCAGGTCTGGCGGCTCGGCCGCGAGGCCGGGCACTGCGACGTCCGCCCGGTCGGCGCGGTCACCGTGGGGCTGCGCGGCGAGCAGCTCGCCGAGCTCGGCGCGATGGCCGACTCGGCGGCCCGAGTGCGGGTCTTCTCCGACGACGGCCACTGCGTCTCGGACGCGGTGCTGATGCGCCGGGCGCTGGAGTACGTGAAGGCCTTCGGCGGGGTCGTCGCTCAGCACGCCCAGGAGCCACGGCTCACCGAGGGTGCGCAGATGAACGAGGGCGAGCTCTCCGGTGTCCTCGGCCTGCAGGGCTGGCCGGCCGTTGCCGAGGAGGCGGTCATCGCCCGCGACGTGCTGCTCACCGCGCACGTCGGCTCCCGGCTGCACGTCTGCCACGTCTCGACCGCCGGCTCGGTCGAGATCCTGCGCTGGGCCAAGTCGAAGGGCTGGAACGTCACCGCCGAGGTCACCCCGCACCACCTGCTCCTGACCGACGAGCTCGCCACCACGTACGACCCGCTGTTCAAGGTCAACCCGCCGCTGCGCACGGCCGACGACGTCACCGCGCTGCGCGAGGCGCTCGCCGACGGCACCATCGACGCGGTCGCCACCGACCACGCGCCGCACTCGCACGAGGACAAGGACTGCGAGTGGTCCGCGGCCGCGATGGGGATGCTCGGGCTCGAGACGGCGCTCTCGGTCGTGCAGGAGGCGATGGTCGAGACCGGGCTGCTCGACTGGGCCGGCGTCGCCGACCGGATGTCGACCCGCCCGGCCCGGATCGGCCTGCTCGACGACCACGGCACGCCGCTCGAGGTCGGCGCCCCCGCGAACCTGGTCCTGGTCGACCCGGCCGCGCGGCGCGAGGTC
>DASTVO010000113.1:0-10041 GCA_035759075.1 Actinomycetes bacterium | reverse complement strand
CACGAACGAGACCGCCGCGATCTCCGGGTGGTCGAGGATCGCGTCGACGGCCACCTTGTCGCCGTGCACCACGTTGTAGACGCCGTCGGGCAGCCCGGCGTCCGCGTACAGCTGGGCGATGAACAGCGCCGCCGACGGGTCGCGCTCGCTCGGCTTGAGGACGAAGGCGTTGCCGGTCGCGATAGCAACCGGGTGCATCCACATCGGGACCATCGCCGGGAAGTTGAACGGTGTGATGCCTGCGACGACACCGAGCGGCTGCCGGAACGAGTACGAGTCGACGTCGGTGGACACCTGCTCGGAGTACTCGCCCTTGAGCAGGTGCGGGATCCCGCAGGCGAACTCCACTACCTCGAGCCCGCGGGTCACCTCGCCCAGCGCGTCGGCGACGACCTTGCCGTGCTCGGCCGAGACCAGCCGGGCCAGCTCGGCGCTGTGCCGCTCGACGAGGTCGCGGAAGGCGAACATGACCCGGGCGCGCCGGACCACCGACACCTCGCGCCACTCGTCGAAGGCCTTGCGACCGGCCTGGACCGCGGCGTCGACGTCCGCGGGCTCGGCGAGCACCACTTCGGCCTGCTGCCGGCCGGTCGCCGGGTCCCAGACCGGCGCCGTCCGGGTCGACGAGCCGGCGGTCTCAGCGCCACCGATCCAGTGCTCGATCCTCTTCATGACGGCGCTCCTCGTCGGTCATACGCCCGATGGACGGACGATCTCGTACGCCCGGTGGGCGGACGACCTCGTCGCCACCCTAGCGGCGGTCAGGGTTTCGCGCTCGTCACGCGGTAGACGTCGAAGACCCCGTCGACGCCACGCACCGCGCGCAGGACGTGACCGAGGTGCTTCGGGTCGCCCATCTCGAAGGTGAACCGGGAGATCGCGACCCGGTCCCGGGTGGTCGTGACCGAGGCGGACAGGATGTTCACGTGCTGGTCGGACAGCACCCGGGTGATGTCGGAGAGCAGCCGGGACCGGTCCAGCGCCTCGACCTGGATCGCGACCAGGAACACCGACGAGGCCGACGGCACCCACTCGACCTCGACCATCCGGTCGGGCTGACCGGCCAGCGCCTGCGCGTTGACGCAGTCCTGACGGTGCACCGAGACCCCGCTCCCCCGCGTCACGAAGCCGACGATCGCGTCGCCCGGCACCGGGGTGCAGCAGCGGGCCAGCTTCACCCACACGTCGGAGGCGCCCTTGACCACGACCCCCGGGTCCGTCGTCGTCCGCGGCCGCCGGCGGGCGACCCCCGGGGTGGTGACCTCGGCGAGGTCCTCGGTGGCGCCGTCCTCCCCGCCGAGGGACTCGACGAGCTTGCTCACCACCGACTGCGCGGAGACGTGGTTCTCGCCGATGGCGGCGTAGAGCGCGGTGATGTCGGGGTAGCGCAGGTCGTGGGCCAGCGTGGTCAGCGTCTCGGTGGACAGCAGCCGCTGGATCGGCAGGTTCTGCTTGCGCATCGCCTTGGCGATGGCGTCCCGGCCCTGCTCGATGGCCTCCTCCCGGCGCTCCTTCGAGAACCAGGACTTGATCTTGTTGCGGGCGCGCGGGCTCTTGACGAAGCCCAGCCAGTCGCGGCTCGGTCCGGCGCCCTGCGCCTTGGAGGTGAAGACCTCCACCACGTCGCCGTTGTCGAGAGTGCTCTCCAGCGGGACCAGGCGGCCGTTGACCCGGGCGCCGACCGTCCGGTGGCCGACCTCGGTGTGCACGGCGTACGCGAAGTCGACCGGGGTCGCGCCCGCGGGCAGCGCGATCACGTCGCCCTTCGGGGTGAAGACGAACGTCTCGGCGGACTTCAGGTCGAACCGCAGGCTCTCCAGGAACTCGCCCGGGTCCTCGGTCTCCTTCTGCCAGTCGAGCAGCTGGCGCAGCCAGGCCATGTCGTTCGCACCCTGGTCCGCGGTCTCCGGCAGCCGCCGCCGGACGCCCTCGGTGGCGGCCGCGGACGGGTCTTCCTTGTACTTCCAGTGCGCAGCGACGCCGTACTCGGCCCGGCGGTGCATCGCGAAGGTGCGGATCTGCAGCTCGACCGGCTTGCCCTCCGGCCCGATCACCGTCGTGTGCAGCGACTGGTACATGTTGAACTTGGGCATCGCGATGTAGTCCTTGAACCGCCCCGGCACCGGGTTCCACCGCGCGTGGATGCTGCCCAGTGCGGCGTAGCAGTCACGGACCGAGTCGACCAGGACGCGGATGCCCACCAGGTCGTAGATGTCGGCGAAGTCGCGGCCGCGCACGATCATCTTCTGGTAGATCGAGTAGTAGTGCTTCGGCCGGCCGGTCACCTGCGCCCGGATCTTGGCGCTCTTGAGGTCGCCGTTGACCTGCTCGATGACCCGGCTCAGGTAGTCGTCGCGGCTGGGCGCCCGGTCGGTGACCAGCCGCACGATCTCGTCGTACACCTTCGGGTAGAGCGTCGCGAACGACAGGTCCTCGAGCTCCCACTTGATGGTGTTCATGCCGAGGCGGTGCGCCAGCGGCGCGAAGATCTCCAGGCACTCGCGCGCCTTCTGCTCCTGCTTCTCCTGGCGGAGGTAGCGGATGGTGCGCATGTTGTGCAGCCGGTCGGCGAGCTTGATGACGAGGACCCGGATGTCGCGGGCCATCGCCACGACCATCTTGCGGACGGTCTCGGCCTGCGCCGACTCGCCGTACTTGACCTTGTCCAGCTTGGTGACCCCGTCGACGAGGGCGGCCACCTCGTCGCCGAAGTCCTTGCGCAGCTGGTCCAGTGTGTAGTCGGTGTCCTCGACCGTGTCGTGCAGCAGGGCCGCGCACAGGGTCGGCGGGGTCATGCCGAGCTCGGCGAGGATGGTGGTGACCGCCAGCGGGTGGGTGATGTACGGGTCGCCGCTCTTGCGCAGCTGGCCACGGTGGTGGGTCTCGGCCACCACGTAGGCCCGCTCGATGACCCGCAGGTCAGCCTTCGGGTGGGTCTGCCGGACCACCCGGAACAGCGGGTCCAGGACCGGGTTGACGGTGGGGCGCTGGGCCCCGAGGCGCGCCAGCCGGGCCCGTACGCGGCGGGAGGTCGGTGCGGTCGACGAGAGCCCGGGCGCGGGCGCTGCCGTCTCCTGCGGCGGACCTGCGGTGAGGTCGGCCGGCAGAGACGGCGGCGAGGGAGGCGCGTCGGCCACCAGCGGCTCCGGGCGTCGGGGGGCGGAGGTCCCGAGTCTAGTGGCCACCCGCGGTCACCGCAGGCGGTCGGACCGTGCTCAGACGGTGAGCAGGACCCCCGGGTCGTGCACCCCGACACCGGACAGGGCCGCCCGGCCCCCCAGGAAGCCGAGCTCGAGCAGGAACGAGACCCCGACCACCTCCGCGCCGAAGCGGCGGACCAGCTCGACGGTGGCCGCGGCCGTGCCGCCGGTCGCCAGCACGTCGTCGACCACGAGCACCCGGGCCCCGGCACCGAACGCGTCGGAGGTCACCTCGATCGTCGCCGAGCCGTACTCCAGGTCGTAGGTCGCCTCCACCGTCTCGCCGGGCAGCTTGCCCTTCTTGCGGACGAGGGTGAGGCCGGCGCCCAGGGCCAGCGCGACCGGCGCCCCGAGGACGAAGCCGCGCGCCTCGATCCCGGCCACGAGGTCGATCTCCCGCCCCGTGTACGGCGCGGCGAGCCCCTGCACCACCGCGGCGAAGCTCTCGTGGTGGGCCAGCAGCGGGGTGATGTCCTTGAAGACGACGCCGGGCTGCGGGAAGTCGGGAACGTCGCGTACGCGGGACAGCAGCTTCGCGGCGAGATCGCTGTCGAGGGGCATCAGCGGCGCTTCTTCCCGGACTTCTTGCCGGACTTGGCGCTGCCCTTGCGCTGGCTGCGCGGCTGGTTGCGCTGCGGTCGCTGGCCGCCACCGCCCCCGCCGCCGCGCGCCGCCGGCCGCCCGGCCGCCGCCGCACCGGCCGGGACCCGCTCGGCCTCGCCCTCGTCGACCGGCTCCTGTGCCGCGGCGGTCCTCCCGCGGGTCGCCGTCGGCGCGGTGGTGACCCCGCCGGTGCGGTTCGCCACCCGCCGGGCCAGCGCCTGCATGGCCGGCTCGCGCTCCTTGAACCCGGCGAGCACCGCCGGCGCGACGAAGATGGAGGAGTACGCGCCGACCGCGACCCCGATGAACAGCGCGAGCGCCAGGTCCTTCAGCGGACCGGCACCCAGGAGCACCACGCCGGCGAACAGGATCGCGCCGATCGGCAGCAACGCGATGATCGAGGTGTTGATCGAGCGCACCAGGGTCTGGTTGACCGCGAGGTTCACAGCGCCGCTGTAGGTGCTGCGGCTGCCGCCCGCGAGCCCGGCGGTGTTCTCCCGCACCTTGTCGAAGACGACCACCGTGTCGTAGAGCGAGTAGCCGAGGATCGTCAGGAACCCGATGACCGTCGCCGGCGTGACCTCGAAGCCGACCAGCGAGTAGAGGCCGGTGGTGATGACCAGGTCGTGCAGCAGCGCGATCATCGCCGCCATCGCCATCTTCCACTCGAAGTAGAGCGACAGGAACACCACGACGCCGAGCAGGAAGAAGACCAGTGCCCGCAGCGCCTTCGCGGAGATGTCACCGCCCCAGCTCGGCCCGATGAACTGCGTGCTCACGTCCTCGAGGCTGACGTCGAACCGCTCGGCCAGCGCGCTCTGGACCTCCTCGACCTCGCTGCTCTCCAGCGACTCGGTCTGGGCCCGCACGGTGTCCTGGCCGACCCGTTGCACGACGATCTCGTCGCCGACGACGCCGGAGACGGTCTCGCGCACCGTCTCCTGGGTGACCTCCGGCCCCTTGACCCGGAACTCGGCGCCGCCGCGGAACTCGATGCCGAGCGTGAGCCGGAGGACCAGCAGGGAGACGATGGAGATCAGCAGCAGCACCGCGGACACGGAGTACCAGAGCTTGCGGTGCGCGATGAAGTCGTAGGACACCTCACCCCGGTAGAGCCGGGCGCCGAACGATCCGAGTCGGCTCATCACGCCTCCTTGGGTGTCGTCGCGCCACGTCGTCCGGGTCGTCCGGGCGCTCGGGTGAGCAGGGTCCGGCGGGTCGCGCCGAGCCGCTCGGGGTCGAGACCCGAGAGCCGGTGACCCTGCCCGAAGAACCTCGTCCGCGCCAGCAACGTGACCAGCGGCTTGGTGAACAGGAACACGACGAAGACGTCGATCAGCGTCGTGAGGCCGAGCGTGAACGCGAAGCCGCGGACGCCGCCGACCGAGAGCACGTACAGCACGACCGCCGCCAGGAACGACACGAAGTCGGCGGCCAGGATCGTCCGGCGGGCCCGTTGCCAGCCGGTCTCGACCGCGATCCGCAGCGGCTTGCCGTCGCGCACCTCGTCGCGGATCCGTTCGAAGAACACGACGAACGAGTCGGCGGTGATACCGATGGCCACGATCAGACCGGCGATGCCGGCCAGGCTCAGCCGGAAGCCGATGGCCCACCCCAGCAGCACGACCATGCCGTACGTGAGGACCGCTGCCACCGCCAGGCTCGCGACCGTGACGATGCCCAGCCCGCGGTAGTACAGGAGCGAGTAGACGACCACCAGCAGCAGGCCGATGATGCCCGCGATCACGCCGGCACGGAGCTGGTCGCCGCCGAGTGTCGCGGAGATCTCCTGGACCTCGCCGGGGTCGAAGGTCAGCGGCAGCGCACCGAACTTGAGCACGTTCGCCAGGTCGCTCGCCTCCGCCTGGCTGAAGTTGCCGCTGATCTCGGCGTTGCCGCCGGTGATGACTGCGTTGGTGGTGGGCGCGGAGACGACCAGGCCGTCCAGCACGATCGCGAACCGGTTCCGGTCGCCCGCCTCGGAGAAGAGCCGGCGGGTGATGTCGGCGAACTTCTTGCGTCCGTCGCCGGTGAAGTCCAGCTGCACCACCCAGCCGCCGGTGCTCACGCCCTGCTGGTTGGTCTGCAGCTCGGCGGAGGCGCCGGACACGTCGGTGCCCAGCACCTCGGCGGGACCGAGGATGAACTTCTCGACGCCCTCCTCGTCGCAAGTCACGATCGGGGACTTCGGGTCGTCCCGCCCGGGCTCGCGCAGCGACTGCCGCACGGCCTCGGGGTCCGAGCAGTCCAGCTCGGCGAAGCGCTGCTGCAGCGCCGGCGTGATGTCGCCGGACGTGGCCGGCGGGCTTGGCTGCGGCGCGGGGGTCTCGCCGGGCGACGGCGTGGCCGAGCCGCTCGGCGAGGGGGTGGCCGACGGGCTCGACCCGGCGGCGGTGAGGGCCTTCGGCACGGCCCGGCTGTCGGTGGTGGCCGTCGGCGAGCCGCTCGGCGACCCGCTCGGCGACGGCGAGGGGGACGGCGAGGCGCTGCCGGTCGGCGACGGCGTGGGCGCCGGGACGCCGGCCCCGGTCTGGAGCACCTGGCGGAACCGCAGCTCGGCGGTCTGCTGGACGGTGTCCAGGATGGACCGGTCCTGCTTGCCCGGGATGGAGATGACGATGTTGTCGCCCGCGGTGGTCACCTCGGACTCCGCGACGCCGAAGCTGTCGACCCGGTTCCGGATGATCGAGACCGCCTGGTCGAGAGTGTCCTGGGTGATCTCGCCCTTCTCTCCGGGGGCGACCCGCGGGGTGAGGATGACACTCGTGCCGCCCTCGAGGTCCAGACCGAGGCGCGGCTGGTACTTCTGGGCGGCCGAGAGCCGCTCCTCCCCGAGCCGGTCCGGCGCCGCCAGCCAGATCAGCCCGAAGACCAGGGCGGTCAGCAGCCCCAGGACCAGGATGGTCCGGCCGGGGCGTGCTGGTGTCGGTGCTGCCACGAGTGCTTCTCTCCGATCGGCGGGCGCGGGTGCGCGCCGGCTGGGCTCGCTGCGGGCGGTCGGCGCCTAGCGGTCGTCGCTGCCGTTGCTGGTGTCAGTTGCCTCGGCCGGCCCGGTGCCCTGCGGCTCGCTGAGGATGCGGCCGACGGCGGCCTTCGTGACCCGCACGGTGACGCCGGGCGACACCTCGAGGGACACCGAGTCGTCGTCGAGGGCGGCCACCCGGCCGTACATGCCGGACGTCGTCATGACATCGAGGCCCGGCTGGAGCTCGGACTGCAGCTGCATCGCGGCACGCTGCCGGTTCCGCGCGGGGCGGATGATCAGCAGGTAGAACGCCGCCAGGATGAGCGCGAACGGGAACAGGGCGCTGACGGCTTCCACGGTGGGGCAAGTCCTTCCGAGACGGGGTGCGAGACCGGCCAGAGCGGCCGGACGGGCGGGGAGTCTACCTCTCCGCACTGGACGGTCCCTGTCAGTCGAGCTCCGGGTCAGACCCGAACAGGTCCGGCGTCGAGGCCCGCACCTCGCGCGGCGGCGTCAGGCCGAGGTGCACCCAGGCAGCCGGGGTCGCGACCCGGCCGCGGGGTGTGCGGGCCAGCAGCCCGGCGCGGACGAGGAACGGCTCGGCCACCTCCTCGACCGTCTCGCGCTCCTCGCCGACGGCGACCGCCAAAGTGGAGAGCCCGACCGGGCCACCCCCGAACGAGCCGACCAGCGCCTGCAGCACGCCGCGGTCCAGCCGGTCGAGACCGCGGTCGTCGACCTCGTAGACCCGCAGGGCCTCCCGAGCGACCGCCTCGGTCACCACGCCGTCGGAGCGCACCTGGGCGAAGTCGCGGACCCGGCGCAGCAGCCGGTTGGCGATGCGCGGGGTGCCGCGGGACCGCCCGGCGATCTCGGTCGACCCGGTCTCCGTGAGCGGCACCCCGAGCAGGCCGGCCGAGCGGGTGAGCACCCGCTCGAGGTCGCTGGGCTCGTAGAAGTCCATGTGCGCGGTGAAGCCGAACCGGTCCCGCAGCGGCCCGGGCAGCAGCCCGGCCCGGGTGGTCGCGCCGACCAGGGTGAACGGCGGGATCTCCAGCGGGATCGCGGTGGCACCTGGCCCCTTCCCGACCACGACGTCGACCCGGAAGTCCTCCATCGCCATGTAGAGCATCTCCTCGGCGGGCCGGGACATCCGGTGGATCTCGTCGAGGAAGAGCACCTCGCCCTCGGCGAGGCTGGACAGGACGGCCGCGAGGTCGCCGGCGTGCTGGATCGCCGGCCCGCTGGTGATGCGCAGCGGCGCCTGCATCTCGGCCGCGATGATCATCGCGAGGGTGGTCTTGCCCAGGCCCGGCGAGCCGCTGAGCAGGACGTGGTCGGGCACCCGGCCACGGCGGCGGGCCGCCTCGAGCACCAACCCGAGCTGCTCACGGACCCGGTGCTGCCCGATGAACTCCCCCAGCGTGCGCGGGCGCAGCGCCGCCTCGACCTCGCGCTCGTCGTCGCGCGCGTGGGAGACGTCGAGGTCGGGGTCGACCAGCCGCTCGCCGTTCACGCGCGGCTCAGGGAGCGCAGGGCGACCTTGAGCAGCGCCGCGATGTCGGGAGCCTCACCGGCGCTGGTGGCGCGCTCGGCCTCGGGCGCCGTGGCGGCGACGGCCTCGTCGGCCTCGCGCGCCGACCAGCCCAGGCCGAGCAGCGCCGCGTGCAGCTGGTCGCGCCAGCCGGCCGGCCCGGCCGCGGCGGTACGCGGGACACCGGCTGCGCCGCGTACGGCACCGAGCCGGTCCTTGAGCTCCAGCACGATCCGCTGCGCGCCCTTGCGCCCGATGCCGGGCACCTGGGTCAGCGCGGCGAGGTCCTCGGTGGCCACCGCCCGGCGCAGCTCGTCGGGGCCGTGCACGGCCAGCATCGCCTGGGCCAGCCGGGGCCCCACACCGCTGGCGGTCTGCAGCAGCTCGAAGACGGTGCGCTCGTCGTCGTCGGCGAAGCCGTAGAGGGTCAGCGAGTCCTCGCGCACGACCATCGAGGTCGGCAGGTGGGCGTGCTCGCCGAGCCGGAGCCCGGCCAGCGTGCCCGGGGTGCACTGCACGGACAGGCCGACGCCGCCGACCTCGACGACCGCGCCGTCGGGCGCGAGCTGGGCGACCCGGCCCGAGACGAACGCGATCACCGGGCGGCTCCGGCGGCGGTCGCGGCCGCGACCGCCGCGGCGTAGCGGCTGGCGGCACCGCCGCGCCAGACGTGGCAGATCGCCAGTCCGAGCGCGTCGGCCGCGTCGGCCGGTCGGGGTGCGGCCTCTAGCCGCAGGATGCGCGTCACCATGGCTCCCACCTGGGCCTTGTCGGCGCGGCCGTTTCCGGTGACGGCCGCCTTCATCTCGCTCGGGGTGTGCAGCGCGACCGGCAGGCCGGCCCGGGCGGCGCAGGTGATGGCGACGGCGCTGGCCTGCGCGGTGCCCATCACGGTCCGGACGTTGTGCTGGCTGAAAACCCGCTCGACCGCCACGGCGTCCGGCCGGAGCTCGGCCAGCCAGGCCTCGACGGCCCGCTCCACGGCGAGCAGCCGGGCTCCGATGTCGTCGGTGTGCGGGGTGCGGACCACGTCGACCGCCACCATGCTCAGCGGCCGGCCGACCGAGCCCTCGACGACCCCCAGACCGCACCGGGTCAGGCCTGGGTCGACGCCGAGCACCCGCACCGCGTACCGCCTCTCACCCGAACACCTGTTCGGAGGAACGCTACCGGCGACCCGCCACCAACCCCCGGCACGCCACGCCGGGGGCGGCGATCGCTGCCCGCCCGCGCGAGTTGGGCGACGGTGCGCACCGACACGCCGGACGACACGCCGAGGCCGGCGAGCGCAACGTCGCCGAACGTGGGGACGGCCGGGCGGGTGGGCAAGCCCGTCAGCCGACGGCTTCCATGATCTCGTCTGAGACGTCGTAGTTGGCGTAGACGTTCTGCACGTCGTCGGAGTCCTCGAGCGCCTCGACGAGCCGGAACACCTTCTTGGCGCCCTCCTCGTCCAGCGGGACGTTCACCGACGGCAGGAACGAGGCCTCGGCTGAGTCGTAGTCGATGCCGGCGTCCTGCAGCGCGGTCCGCACCGCCACCAGGTCGGTCGCCTCGGAGACGACCTCGAACGCCTCGCCCAGGTCGTTGACCTCCTCGGCGCCGGCGTCGAGGACGGCGAGCAGGATGTCGTCCTCGGTCATCCCCTCGGTCTTGGGGACGATCACGACGCCCTTGCGGTTGAAGAGGTACGCGACCGAGCCGGGGTCGGCCATCGATCCGCCGTTGCGGGTCATCGC
>DASTVO010000112.1:0-2487 GCA_035759075.1 Actinomycetes bacterium | reverse complement strand
GACGGGCGCGGCCTGGTCGGGCGGCTGGCACTGGGTGCGCTCGTCGCCTTCGTGGTCGCGGCACCGTTCACCCTGCTGATGGTGCTGGTGCTCTCCGAGTGGGAGCCGCTGGAGCGGCTGGACCGCGACGTCGCCGACGCGCTGCACGACGTCGCCGCCGGGCGCCCGCTGCTGGTCGACACCCTGCAGGTGGTGTCGGTCGTGACGGACCCGTTCGTCTTCCGCGTCGTCGTCGTCGCGGTGGCGGTGTGGCTCTGGCGCCGCGGCGCACCCCGCCTCGCGGTCTGGGCGGTCGTCACCGCGGCGGTCGGCGGCGTCCTCGGAGTCCTGCTCAAGCTGGTCGTCGCGCGCAGCCGGCCCACCTTCCCGGAGCCGGTGCACACGACCAGCGGGTTCAGCTTCCCCAGCGGACACGCGCTCAACTCGATGCTGTGCGTCGGGATCCTGCTGCTGGTGTTCCTGCCGCTGCTGCGGTCGCGGGGCAGCAGGCTTGCCGCGTACGCGGGAGGAGGCTTCCTGGTCCTCCTCACCGGTTACGACCGCGTCGGGCTCGGTGTCCACTTCGTCAGCGACGTCCTGGCCGGCTGGGTGGCCGCCCTGGCGACGCTGGCCGGGACGACCGTGGCGTTCGAGACCTGGCGACGCGAGCACGGCGGCCGACCGGCGACGGTCGAGGGCGGCATCGACCCCGAGTCGAGCGCTGCGATCGCGGAGGCGCCGTCCGGGGACAGGTAGGTTCCGGTCATGGGCAGCGACGCGACCTCGACCGCCGTTGCCCTCGTCGGGGGGTCCGCCCTGGAGGTCGGCGGCCTGGTCGCCGCCCTGGCCGCACTGGTCGCAGCCCTCCTGCTCACCACGCGGCTGCGGCGAGGTGGTCGTGCGCCGGACCCTCCGGTGGCCCTCGCGACGGCGAGGGCGACCACCAGGTGACGCGGCGCGCCGCGATCATCTACAACCCGCTGAAGGTGCCCGACCTGCCGGAGATGACGGCCCGGGTCGAGACGTTCATGCACCGCAACGGCTGGGCCGAGCCGCTCTGGCTGGCCACGACCGCCGACGACCCGGGCGGCGGCATGTGCAGCCATGCGGTCCGGGAGGAGTGCGACGTCGTGTTCGTCGCGGGCGGCGACGGCACGGTGATGGCCGCCGTGACGGCGCTGGCCGGCGGCGAGACCCCGTTGGCGATCCTGCCCGCGGGAACGGGGAACCTGCTCGCCCGCAACCTCGGCCTGCCACTGGGCGACGAGGAGGCGGCGCTGCGCATCGGCGTCTCCGGACGCACCATGCGGATCGACGTCGGTGTCTGCGAGGACCGCAAGTTCGCCGTCATGGCCGGGCTCGGGCTCGACGCGGCGATCATGCGCGACGCCCCGGAAGGGCTGAAGAAGGCAGTCGGCTGGCCCGCGTACGTCGTGTCCGCCGGGAAGCACCTGCGCGGGCGCGGCATCCGCGTCGCCGTCACGATCGACGAGTGCGAGACGGTGAACCGGCGGGTGCGCAGCGTGGTGGTCGGCAACGTCGGCAAGCTCCAGGCCGGCATCCCGCTGCTGCCGGACGCGCGGGCCGACGACGGCTACCTGGACGTCGTGCTCATCGCGCCCCGCAACGTCGCCGACTGGGTGCGGGTCAGCGGCCGGGTGCTGCGCCGGACGGACGTCCCGGACCGGAAGATGGAGCGCTTCCGGGCCCGTCACGTCCTCATCGAGACGACCCGGCCCGAGCCGCGTCAGCTCGACGGCGACGTCATCAGCGACAGCGACAGGATGGAGATCTCGCTGGAGCCGAAGGCGTTGCCGGTACGCGTGCCCTGAGCCGTCTCAGGAGACGGCGGGTCGGACCGCCTGCAGCGTGTAGCTGTGCGGGAGCCGCCACGGCCGGTCTGCCAGCCGCCACTCGCCGCCGGGCACCCGCTCCATCTGCCCGGGCAGCGCGTCCCACGGCACGCTGTCGTGCTCGACGAGACCGGTGAGCGTCAGTCCCTGGTCGAGCAGGGCCGTGACGATCTCGCCCAGCCCGTGGTTCCACTCGTGCGTCACGTTGTGCTCGAACACGACGTCGGTCTCGACGTAGGTGCCGCCCTCGTCCCAGACGGTGGGCTCGGCGCGCTCGAAGTACGGGTGCTCGACCACGAGCAGTCCGTCCGGACGCGGGTCGGCCAAGGCCCACAGCATCGGGTGCCCCTCGCGGAGGAAGAGCCGGCCGCCCGGCGCGAGCAGCCTGGCGACGACCTCGGCCCACCGGCGTACGTCCGGCAGCCAGCACAGCGCGCCGATGCCGGTGAACACCAGGTCGAACGCTCCCGCTGGCAGGACCTCGGCGGCCCGGTAGACGTCCGCCTCCACGAACTCGACGTCCGCGCCGGCGGCGGCGGCCAGTGACCGCGCCTGCTCGACGGCGGCGCCGCTGAAGTCCAGCCCGGTCATCCGGGCGCCCAGCCGGGACAGGGAGATCGTGTCGGTGCCGAGGTGGCACTGCAGGTGCACGCCG
>DASTVO010000111.1:0-4653 GCA_035759075.1 Actinomycetes bacterium | reverse complement strand
CACCCTCGCCCCGGACCTCGTCACGTTCCACGCCGGGCCCAACGACGTGCTCCGGCCGCGTACCGACGTCGCCGGCGTGCTCGCCCGGTACGACGCCGCCGTCGCCCGGCTCCGCGACGCGGGGGTGCCCACGGTGCTCTTTACCGTCATCGAGCGGGCCGGCGGCACCGGCCGGACGGCGGCCCGGCTGGCCGCCCGTTTCGGGGAGTTCAACGCCGGCGTGCGGGAGGTCGCCGGGCGCCGCGGCGCGCTGCTGGTCGACCAGGGTGCGGTGCCGGCGCTGCAGGACCGCCGGCTCTGGCACGAGGACCGGCTGCACCTGGCCCCCGAGGGCCACGCCCGGGTCGCCGCCGCGGTCCTGGAGCGGCTCGGGGTCGAAGACCCGCGGCTGCTCGCCGGCCCGCCGGGGTGGTGGCAGGTCCCGCTGGACGCGGCGCCGCGGCGGGGTCGTCGCTCCGACGTGGTCGCCGACGTCCGCTGGGTGCGCCGCTACCTGCTGCCCTGGGTGGGCCGGCGGCTGCGCGGGGTCAGCAGCGGGGACGCGGTGTCACCCAAGCACGTCGAGCTCGTCGACGTCCTCCCGCCCGAGGGTGGTTCAGCCGGCCGCTGAGGCCAGCCGCTGCTGGTAGATCCGCAGCGCGGTGACCCGGGTGGCGGCCTCGACCACCCGGTCCTCCCCGAGCCGTCCGCTCTCGAGCGCGCGCAGCACCGCCGTGCGGGCCTTCTCCGGCAGGTAGGAGTTCAGCACCAGGTCGTTGCCGGCCAGCAGCGAGCGGACCGCCCCCTCGGCCGGGCCGTAGCGGCCGTGGATGGGTCCCATGCCCTGCGAGTCGGTGATGACGACCCCCTCGAACCCGAGCCGGTCGCGCAGCAGGCCCTGCAGGACGGCCCGGCTCAGCGAGGCCGGCATGTCCTTCTCGAGGTCGTTCACCGCGACGTGCGCGCTCATGACGGCGGGGGCGCCGGCCTCGATCGCGGCCCGGAACGGCACCAGGTCGGTGCGCAGCAGCTGCTCCACGGACTTGGACTGCACCGGCAGCGACCGGTGGCTGTCGCCCCGCACGGTCCCGAGGCCGGGGAAGTGCTTGACCACCGGGACGACGCCGGCGCGCAGGTAGCCCTCGACGGAGGCCGCGACCATCTCGGCGGCGACGTCGACGTCCCGGGAGTAGGACCGCGACCCCATGACGGAGACGCCGTCGGGGTCCACGTCGGCGACCGGAGCGAGCACCATGGTCAGGCCGAGGTCGCGCAGCGTCCGGCCGTTACGGCGCGCCACCTTCCTCGCGTACGCGGTGTCGTTGCTCGCCCCCACCGCCGCGGCCGACGGCACGACGTCCACGCCCTCCTTCAGGCGCTGGACGACCCCGCCCTCCTGGTCCATCGAGAGCAGCAGCGGCAGCCCGTCGGGGCCGTCACCGGCCGTGTGCAGCTGCGCGGTGAGCCGGGCGACCTGGTCTGCGTCGGCGATGACCTCCGGACGCAGGAAGAACCCGCTGAACCCGTGCGTCTCGACGACATCGACGGGGGTGTCGAGCTCGTACATCCGCTGGTTCTGGGCGACCTCGGCCGGCGTCGGGTCCTCCCCGTCGTAGCCCCAGAAGCCGGGCATCAGCACCGTCGCGACCCGCTGCTCGGCCGTCATCGTCTCGACGAGGGCGCGGGCCTGGTCGAGCTCTCCGACGGTCGGGCCCCAGCCGGTGGGGGCGTCGGGGTCGGCGGCCGGAGAGGCTCCGGCTCCGGCCCCGGCCTCGGCTGAGCCGGCCTGCGTGCCGGACTGCTCCTTCGCGGCCGGCGCCTGCCGGCGTGGCTCCGCATCGGCCCCGCAGCCGGCGACGGTCGACGCGGCCAGCAGGAGTGCCCACAGGGCCGTGGCGCGACGCATGATGTGCCCATCGTGCCAGTTCGTCCGGCTCGGTCCCGCGGGCACCGGCGACCTAGGCTCGTCGCCGTGCCGGACCCTGCGCCTCGGAGGCTGCCGCTGGCGCCGCGTCCGCTGACCGAGCCGACCCCGAGCCGGCTCGCCGCCGACCACCCGCGGCGGGACGAGGTGCTGGCCCGCCACGCCGCGGCGCTGGACGCCAGGGAGGCGGGTTACCTCGACCCGCAGACGGGGCTGTTCGTGCTGACGGCCGGGTTCCTCGCCGCCCGCGGCACCTGCTGCGGCCGCGGCTGCCGGCACTGCCCCTACGTCACCGACTGACCCTCCCCTCGCGGTTCGGCGACGTTGCGCCCCGACACGCCGGGCGACACGCCGACGTGAGCGTGCGCAACGTCGCCCAACGCGGGGGGGTGGGCGGGTCGTCCACATGGTCCGTGCCGTCCACAGCTGCCAGGTGACGCGCGCCGCACTGAGCCGGTCCGGCGCATGGTGGCGGCGTGGACGAGCCCCGTCTCCTGCCCGTCGGTCCGCTGCGGACCCGCGCCGCCCTCCGGCACGTCACCCGACGCGAGCTCGCCGGTCCGCTCTGGCAGCGGCTGCACCGCGGGGTGCACGCGCAGAGCGCGCTCGACCCGACCGACCCCGACGTGCGGATCGCCGCCGCGGTCGAGCTGCTCCCCGACGGAGCGGCCGTCACCGGCTGGGCCGGCCTGCGGCTGCTCGGCGCGACCGATCTCGACGGCCGCTACGGGCTCGCAGCCCGCCGGCTGCTGCCGGTCGAGGTCAGTGTCGGGAGGTCGGGCCTGATCCGGCCGCAGCCCGGGGTCCGTCTCGACCGGACACCCCTGCGCGCGAGCGACGTGGTCGTGGTCGACGGGGTCCCGGTGACGAGTCCGCTGCGCAGCTGCGAGTACCTGGCGACCCATCACCCGGTCGAGCGCTCCACCGCGTACGCGGACGTGGCCGTGCGCGTCGGGCTGGCCGACCTCGTGCCGCTGCGTCGCCGTCTCGGGTCGATGACCAGGCGTCATGGCGCCCCGCGGGCCCGCATCGCAGCGACGCTGGTCGACGGGCGCTCGGCGTCTGTCCCGGAGAGTGTGCTCAAGGTGGTCTGGGTCGTCGCGGCCGGTCTGCCGCACCCACTGGTGAACCGTGCTGTGGTCGACGACCGCGGCTGGCCGCTCGGCGTGCCGGACCTCCTCGACCCCGAGTCGGCGCTCGTGGGGGAGTACGACGGCTCCACCCACCGCGAGCTGGACAGCCACGCCTGGGACAACCAGCGCGAGGAGGGGTTCGAGGACCACAACCTCGTGGTCGTCCGGGCGACCAGCCTCGACCTCTGGCCGCGCCGTGAGCTGCTGGTGCGCCGGCTACGGGCCGGGCACCGCCGCGGCCTTGCCCGCGACCGCTCCCGGGACCGCTGGGCTCTGCGCGCCCTTGCCGCCTGACCCCCACTGCGCGTTGGGCGACGTTGCGCCCCGACACGCCGGGCGCCACGCCGACGCGAGCGGGCGCAACGTCGCCGAACCGAGGCGGGAGCGCCCGAGAACCGCGGCCAGGAGGCCGTCCACATGGTGGACACGATTCTGGTCGGCTGTGGACGGACCGGTGGACAGCCGCGGTGCGGCTGTGGACGACCGGGGGACAACCCGACTCCAGCTGTGGACACCGTTGTGGATCTGGGAATCGGCGGAATCTGGTGCCCAAAGTCCCTTGTGGGGCTTGCCGTTCGGGCACTAGACATGTCCTACGTCACCGGCGACGGGGACCGGCCCGGGAGAGATCCCGGGGCGTCTGGAGAAGCGGGAGACCGCAGACCCCAGACGGGTCCGAGAGCCGGATGACTGGTTCCGAGGTGTGGACGGCCCGAGCGATCGGGTCGTGCAGAGTTCGGAGCCGCGGTTCGCACCACGCCGGCCGGGCAACCGGACGGGCAGCGGACGAGCCGCAGGTGCCACGCAGCGCTCGTGCCGAGCAATCGGTACGGAAGCGGGCCGGCACCAGGTGTCGAGCAGCGCACCGGCCGGGCGACCGGACGGAAGCGGACGAGGCACCGGCGGAGCCAGCAGCGCGCCGACCGGGTGACCGGCCGGGAGCGAGCCGGCGACGCGAACGTCACGCAGCGCACGGACCGGGCGACCGGACCGGGAGCGGGCGGACGTGGTCCCGCAGCGTTGGCGGCTGAGCGATCAGCGGCCGGCGAGGCAGGACCGGCGAGGCCCCTCCATCTCATGCATGGAGGGGCCTTCGTCGTTCTGCGGGGCGTCATCGGCGGACTGTCGAGGCGGCCACCGGCGCGGCTCACAGGGATCTCACAGCGGACGCCCAGCGACCGGGCAGTGCGCGGTGCGAGGATCGCGCTCATGAACGCCACCCAGCGGGCGAGCGGCGCGGCCCGGCCCGAGGCCCGGCTGCTCGTCGTCGACGACGAGCCGAACATCCTCGAGCTGCTGGCCACCAGCCTGCGGTTCGCCGGCTTCGAGGTCATGACCGCCAGCAACGGTCGCGAGGCGCTGGCCGAGGCGCGCCGGTCGCGGCCCGACCTCGTCGTGCTGGACGTGATGATGCCGGACATGGACGGGTTCACCGTCGTCCGACGGATGCGCGGCGAGGGCACCACCGCGCCGGTGCTGTTCCTCACCGCCCGCGACGCCACCGAGGACAAGGTCACCGGGCTCACCGTCGGCGGCGACGACTACGTCACCAAGCCGTTCAGCCTGGAGGAGGTCGTGGCCCGGATCCGCGCCGTGCTGCGGCGCACCGCGGGCGGC
>DASTVO010000110.1:0-10120 GCA_035759075.1 Actinomycetes bacterium | reverse complement strand
GGACACGATGCCGAAGAACGGCAGCGCGATGATGTAGACCTCGGGGTGGCCGAAGAACCAGAACAGGTGCTGCCAGAGGATCGCGCCGTTGTTCGCCGGGTCGAAGATGTTCGCCCCGAGCTTGCGGTCGGCCTCGAGCGCGAGCAGCGCCGCCGCCAGCACCGGGAAGGCCATCAGCACCAGCACGCTGGTCAGCAGGATGTTCCAGGTGAAGATCGGCATCCGGAACATCGTCATGCCGGGCGCGCGCATGGTGAAGATCGTGGTGATGAAGTTGACGGCGCCGAGGATCGTGCCGAAGCCGCCCAGCGCCAGGCCCATGATCCAGAGGTCGGAGCCGACGCCGGGCGAGAACAGCTCGGACGACAGCGGCGTGTAGGCGAACCAGCCGAACGAGGCGGCGCCACCCGGGGTGAGGAAGCCGGTCATGACGATGAGGCCGCCGAAGAGGAACAGCCAGTAGCTGAACATGTTCAGCCGCGGGAACGCGACGTCCGGCGAGCCGATCTGCAACGGCATGATCACGTTGGCGAAGCCGACGAACAGCGGCGTCGCGAACAGCAGCAGCATGATCGTGCCGTGCATGGTGAACAGCTGGTTGTACTGCTCGCCGGTGAGCAGCTGGTTGCCCGGTCGGGCCAGCTCGGCGCGCATCACCATCGCCATCAGCCCGCCGACCAGGAAGAAGACGAAGGAGGTGATGAGGTAGAGGTGACCGATCGTCTTGTGGTCGGTGCTGGTCACCCACCGGACGACGGCGTTGCCCTTCTTGCGGGTCCGGATGACTCCGGTACCCGGACGGGGCTGGACGGTGAGGGTCACTGGGCGCTCCCCGACTCGTTGCGTGCTGCGAGGTCGGCGACCTCGGCGTCGAACTCCGCCGGAGACACCACCTCGACGTTGAACAGCATCCGGGCGTGGTCCTGTCCGCAGAGCTCGGCGCACTTGCCCTTGAAGGTCCCCTGCTTGGTGGGGGTGATCTCGAACACGTTGTTCTGGCCCGGGATCACGTCCATCTTGAACAGGAACGCCGGCACCCAGAACGAGTGGATGACGTCGTCGGAGACGAGCTCGAACTGCACGCTCTCGCCCTCGGGCAGCACCAGCGTCGGCGGCTTGCCGGGCGTGCCGGTGACCGTCGCCCCGCCGTCGCTCTCGTAGGTGAACTGCCAGGACCACTGGACGCCGGTGACGGTGATGTTGTGGTCGGGGTTGGCCGAGGTGCGCATGATGACGTCCTCGTCACGCGCGGTGAAGTAGAAGAACACCGCGATCATGATGAACGGGACGACCGTGTACAGGACCTCGATCGGGAGGTTGTAGCGCGTCTGCGGCGGCAGCCCGGTCGCGTCGCGCTTGCGCCGGTGGAAGATCACCGACCACACGATCAGACCCCAGACGACCACGCCGACCGCGAGCGCCGCGATCCAGGAGCCCTGCCAGAGCGACAGGATCCGGGGCGCCTGGTCGGTCGTGTCACGGGCCGGCATCGCAAAGGTCGGCAGCTCGTCGGACGAGCACGCGGTGAGGGCCAGCAGGAGCAGGCCGTTGAGGGCGAGAAGCCCGCGGCGCGCGCCCGAGGGCCGGGGTCGGTCAGAGCCGGACGGACGCAACTGTTGCCTCTCCCGCGGTCGTGCCGAGGACGTCTCCCCAGCGGTCCTGTTCGCGCTCAGCACCCTACTGCAGAGCACCTTCCGGACGGCGCCCCGGTGGCGGTCTACCGTCGTGTCCGTGAGCGCCGGGTCCGACCGTCTGCCAGGTCACGTCGCCGGCCGCTTCGACGCCGCCTCCGGGGAGCCGCTGCACCCGGCCGGACGGGAGGCCCTGCTCGCCGCCCTGGACCAGGGGTGGGCCGACCCGGCCCGGCTGCACCGCGAGGCCCGGCGGGCCCGGCTGCTGCTGGACACCGCGCGGGAGTCGGTGGCCTCGACACTCGGCGCGCGCCCGGACGAGACGTCCTTCACCGCCTCCGGCACGCAGGCGGTCCACCTCGGCCTGCTGGGCCTGGCCGCCGCCGCCCGCGGACCCGTCCGGGTGGTGACCAGCGCGGTGGAGCACTCCGCGGTCCTGCACGGCGCCGAGCACCTGGCCCGCCACTCCCGGGCGGACGTGGTGACCGTCCCGGTCGACCGCACCGGCCGCGTGGACCCGGTCGGGTACGCGGAGCAGCTCGGCGCCGACGACCGCCCCGCGGTGGCCGCCCTGCAGTCGGCCAACCACGAGGTCGGCTCGCTGCAGCCCGTCACCGAGGTCGCGCAGCACAGCGCCGCCCACCGCGTACCCCTGCTCGTCGACGCGGCGCAGTCGGTCGGCCGACTTCCTGTTCCGGCCGGCTGGTCGGTGCTCGCGGCCAGCGCCCACAAGTGGGGCGGTCCGGCCGGGGTAGGGGTGCTGGCCGTACGCAAGGGCGTCCGGTGGCGCGCGCCGCTGCCGGCGGACGAGCGGGAGGCCGGCCGGGTGGCCGGCTTCGAGAACGTCCCCGCGGTCGTCGCCGCGGCCGCCGCGCTCGAGGCGGTCGTCCGCGACAGCGCCGCGGAGGGCGCACGGCTGTCGGCGCTGGTGGACCGGATCCGGGCCGAGGTGCCGCGGCGGGTGCCGGACGTGCAGGTCGTCGGCAGCCCGGACCAGCGGCTGCCGCACCTGGTCACGTTCTCCCTGCTCTACGTCGACGGGGAGGCGGTCGTGACCGAGCTCGACCGGGCCGGCTTCGCCGTGAGCTCGGGGTCGTCGTGCACGGCGAGCACGCTGCGGCCGAGCCACGTGCTGGAGGCGATGGGTGTGCTGACCCACGGCAACGTCCGGGTGTCCTTGTGCCGTGGCACGACCGCCGAGGAGGTCGAGGCGTTCCTGGACCTGCTGCCCGGGCTGGTCGAGCGGCTGCGGGCGCAGGCGGGGGCGGCAGGACTGTGAACGGGTCGAGCGGCGTCGCGCTCACCGTCGACGCGCTGGGCCTGCGCTGCCCCCAGCCGGTGATCCTGCTGGCCCGGCAGATCGGCTCCGTGCCGGTCGGAGCGGTGGTCGCGCTGCTGGCCGACGACGAGGCAGCCCGCCTCGACGTCCCGGCCTGGTGCGAGATGCGCGGACACGGCTACCTGGGCGAGGTCTCCCCGACCACGTTCCACGTACGCCGCGACCACTAGGCCGCGGACACCAGCAGAGGTGACGGGCGCCGGAGCGCGCGGTCGAGCATCGAGAGGTACGCGGGGCGGGGCACGTCCACGGCGCCGAGGCTCGTGAGGTGCTCGGTCGCCCACTGCACGTCGAGCAGCCGGTCGGCTCCCCCGTCGGCACGCAGCATGTCGACCAGAGCCACCAGCGCCACCTTGGAGGCGTCCCGCTCCCGGTGGAACATCGACTCGCCCGCGAACAGCCCGCCGATCGCTACCCCGTAGAGCCCGCCGGCCAGCCGCTGCGACCCGTCCGGCCCGACCGACCACGCCTCGACGCTGTGCACCCAGCCGAGGTCGTACAGCCGGCGGTAGGCGGCGGTGATGTCCCGGCGGATCCAGCCGCCCGGCCGCTTCGGGTCGGCACAGGCCCGCACCACCTCGTCGTACGCGGTGTCCACCCGCACCTCGAACCGGCGGCAGGCGGCCCGCAGCGACCGGCTGACCCGCAGCCCGTCGAGCGGGATGACCCCTCGCGGGTCCGGCGACCACCAACCCATCGCGCCGCGTCGCGTCACCGGCATCGGGAACGCGCCGGCCCGGTAGGCCGCCAGCAGGGTCGCCGGCTGCAGGTCTGCGCCGGTGCCGAGGAAGTCCTCGCCCGGCGGCGCCTTGGTCAGGTCGAAGACGTACCGGGACGGCGGTGGCTCCACCGGCTGCACGGGGGGTCCTGCCCGGTCAGGGCCGGGGGCACTGCACGTGCGGCGCCACGTCGGCCACCGCGTCGTCGCCGTAGGCCGCTCCGAGCCGCTCCAGGAAGCGCTCGCGGCCGAGCTCGTACTCCTGGGTTCCGATGGTCTCGATCACGTACGTGGCGAGGAGGCTGCCCACCTGGCAGGCCCGCTCGTGGTCGAGGTCCCAGGCCAGCGCGGCCAGGAACCCGGCCCGGAAGGCGTCGCCGACGCCGGTCGGGTCGGCCTTGCGCTCCTCCGGGGCGCACTCGACCTGGATCGACGGCTCCCCCTTGCGGTCGACCCGCACGCCCTTGGAGCCGAGCGTGGTGACCCGGGTGCCCACCCGCTCGAGGATCTCGTCGGCGGACCAGCCGGTCTTCTGCTCGGCGAGCGCGGCCTCGTACTCGTTGGTGAAGAGGTAGGTCGCCCCGTCGATGAGCTGGCGGATGCCGGCGCCGTCCATCCACGCGACCTGCTGGCTGGGGTCCGCGAGGAACGGGAAGCCGCGGGTACGGCACTCCTCGGTGTGGCGCAGCATCGCCTCGGGGTCGTTGGCGCTGATGACGACCATGTCGAGGCCCCCGAGCCGGGCCGCCACGGGAGCGAGCTCGATCTCGCGGGCCTCGCTCATCGCCCCCGCGTAGAACGACGCGATCTGCGCGTGGTCCGCGTCGGTGGTGCAGACGAAGCGCGCGGTGTGACGCAGCTCGGACACGTGCACCGAGTCGGTGTCGACCCGGTGCCGCTCCAGCCAGGAGCGGTAGTCGGCGAAGTCCTGGCCGACCGCGCCGACGAGGGCCGGTGACAGACCGAGACAGCCGAGGCCGAACGAGATGTTGGCGGCGATGCCCCCACGGCGCATGTCGAGGTCCTCGACGAGGAACGACAGCGAGATCTTGTCCAGCTGGTCGACCACCAGGGAGTCGGTGAACTTCCCGTCGAACGTCATCAGGTGGTCGGTGGCGATCGAGCCGGTGACGGCGATGCGCATCGGTGAGGTTCTCTTCCCTGGACGGCGGGTGCGACACGAAAGACTACCGATCGGTAGGCGTTCCGCTGTCACTGTCGGCTCCATACGCTGAGCCCGTGACCGTCCTGCACCCGCCCGTCGGCACGCTTCCCGAGGCCCGCCCGGCCGCCGGCAGCGCGCCGTTCGCGGACCTGGCGGCCGATGCCGCGGAGGTCCGCCGGCAGCTCGCTCAGGTCCCGCCCGCGCGGCAGCGCCTCGTGTCGATCCCGGCGCAGGCGGTGGCGATCGTGTCCGACCTCGACGCCTACGGCGACTGATCCGGCGGAACCTCGGCGGGCGTCGCTGCGTCCGACCACCATGACCTCTTCGCGCGTTCTCGTGCCGATTGCGGTCGCCGCCGCGGTGCTGGCCGTCGTCCTCGGTGTGCTGGCGGTGACCCGCTGGGGCGACTCGACGACGACGATGTCCCCCGGGTCCCCCGGGTCCCCGGGGAGCGGCGGCGGGGCCCCCGGCTCGTCCGGGACGGCGGACCCCGGCGGCACCCAGCCATCCGCGCCGGCTCAGGACGAGCCGATGACCCGGTTCACCACGGTGACCCGAGGGCCCGACGACACCACGCTCGAGGTGTCCTTCTGGGGCGGGGTCGAGGAGTGCTACCGCTACACCGTGCGCGCGCAGGAGTCCGCCGCCGCCGTGCGGCTCACGCTGGACGAGCAGCGCACCCACGACGGCCCGTGCATCGAGCTGGCCCAGCAGTACGACCGGACGGTCCCGCTCGAGCAGCCGCTCGGCGACCGCCGGGTCGTCGACGCGGAGACCGGCGAGACGCTGCTGCACGGCAAGGGAACCGCCGGCTGACCTCCCGACGCGCTACTGCGCTGCAGGCATTCGTGCCTGCAGCGCAGTAGGTGGCCGGTCGTCGGCTAGTGGAACGAGTCGCCGCAGGCGCAGGACCCGCCGGCGTTCGGGTTGTCGATCGTGAAGCCCTGCTTCTCGATGGTGTCGACGAAGTCGATGGTTGCGCCACCGAGGTAGGGGGCGCTCATCCGGTCCACCACGACACCGACGCCGCCGAAGTCCTTGACGACGTCACCGTCGAGCGCGCGCTCGTCGAAGAAGAGCTGGTAGCGCAGGCCGCTGCAGCCACCCGGCTGGACGGCGACGCGCAGCTGGAGGTCGTCACGACCCTCCTGCTCGAGCAGGTTCTTGACCTTCAGAGCGGCAGCCTCGGTGAGGAGGATGCCCTGCTGCTCGGTGGTCTGGTCCTGAACGGTCATGTACTGGCTCCTGGGGTGCGACGGACGAATGACCACTGGGCGCCAACCGAGGGGTCCGGCAGGTCATTCCCCACCATGGTTACACAGGATCGGCCCACCGGTGGGATGCCTCAGCGGGACCACGTGCGAGCGACCCGTTGCGCCAGCGCGGAGAGCTGCGCGCCGGCGCTGTGACCTGCGTCACTCCGGGGCAGGTCGGCCACCGCGTACGCCGCGTCCACCCCGGCCGCGGACAGCTCCCGGCGGCCCACCTCGACCCGTTCGGCCAGGACCACGGTCGGGCGTCCGGCCTGCTGCGCGGCCCGCGCCACCGCGACCACCACCCGACCGCGCAGCGCCTCCCAGTCGAACACCGCCTGCCCGGTCAGCGCGAGGTCGGCGTCGGCGACCCGGCCGGCGAGCCCGGCGATCTCGCAGACCAGCTCGGTGCCGTTCACCCGCGCGGCGCCGAGCAGCAGCAGCCCGAACCCCAGCCCGCCGCCCGCTCCGGCGCCCGGGCGCACCGCCAGCCCGCCGTCGGTCTCGGTGGCCCAGGTGCGCAGCGACTCCTCGAGCGACTCGCGGGTCGGCCGGTCCGCGCCCTTGCCCTCCGCGAACCCGTGCGCAGCCCCCGAGTGACCCATCAGCGGCGCGTCGGTGGCGGTGGCGGCGACGAGCTCGACACCGGCGACCCGCGCGCGAGCCGCCTCGAGCCCGTCCAGCGCCGCCACCAGGCCCTGCCCGCCGTCGGTCGTCGCCGTGCCCCCGACGCCCACCACGACCCGGGCCGCCCCGGTGTCCACGGCTGCCGCCAGCAGCTCGCCGACCCCCTCGGTGGAGGACCCGGCGGGGTCCCGCTCGTCCGCGCCGACCAGGTGCAGACCGACCGCCTCGGCCGCCTCCACGTACGCGGTGGAGCCCTCGACCAGCACCCTCGCCGGCACCGGCTCGCCCAGCGGGCCGTGCACAGTGACCACCGACACCTCGCCGCCGAGGTGGGTCTGCACCACGTCCAGGAACCCGGGGCCCCCGTCGGAGAGCGGGAGGGACTGCACCACGTCGGCCGGCGCGCTGCGCCGCCAGCCCTCGGCGATCGCCTCGGCGGCCTCCGCGGCCGAGAGGGTCCCCGCGAAGCGGTCGGGAGCGAGCAGGATCCGCACGGCGCCGATCATGTCCTCTCGCCGCATCATCGCGCACCCCCGCGTGGCAGGATTTCCCAGATGACGTCCCCTGCCGGGCTCGACCTCCCCGAGGGCGTGGAGCCGACACCGCTGGCACTGCTGCTGCTCGGCCGCGGCGAGCCCGACCTGCGCACCGAGCGTGGCGTGGAGTGCCCGGGCGACCTGCCCTCACCCAGCGACCCCGACCTCGTCGCGCGGGCGCAGCGGGCCAAGGAGCGCCTCGGTGACCAGGTCTTCGTGCTCGGCCACCACTACCAGCGCGACGAGGTCATCGCGTTCGCCGACGTCACCGGCGACTCGTTCAAGCTCGCGCAGCAGGCCGCCGCCCGGCCGGAGTCGCCGTACATCGTCTTCTGCGGCGTGCACTTCATGGCCGAGTCGGCCGACATCCTCACCGCCGGGCACCAGCAGGTCGTGCTGCCCGACCTCGCGGCCGGCTGCTCCATGGCCGACATGGCCGCGCTGACCCAGGTCGAGGACTGCTGGGACGGGCTGGTCCAGGCCGGCGTCGCCGACGCCGTGGTGCCGGTCTCGTACATGAACTCCTCGGCCGACATCAAGGCGTTCACCGGCCGGCACGGAGGGACGATCTGCACCTCCTCGAACGCCAAGGTGTCCCTCGAGTGGGCGTTCGCGAAGGGCGAGAAGGTGCTCTTCCTCCCCGACCAGCACCTGGGCCGCAACACCGCGGTCCGGGAGATGGGGATGAGCCTGGACGACTGCGTGCTGTGGGACCCGCACAAGCCCGGCGGCGGCCTCACCCCCGGGCAGCTCCGGGACGCGCGGATGATCCTCTGGCGGGGTCACTGCTCGGTGCACGGTCGCTTCAGCATCGACTCCGTCGACGACGTCCGCGCGCGCATCCCGGACGTGCAGGTGCTCGTCCACCCAGAGTGCAAGCACGAGGTGGTGGCGGCCGCCGACCACGTCGGGTCGACCGAGGTCATCATCCAGACCCTGGCCGCCGCGCCGGCTGGCTCCGCGTGGGCGGTGGGCACCGAGCTCAACCTCGTCAAGCGGCTGGCCGCACAGCACCCCGACAAGAAGATCCTGTTCCTCGACCGCACGGTGTGCTTCTGCTCGACCATGAACCGCATCGACCTGCCGCACCTGGTCTGGGCGCTGGAGTCCCTCGTCGAGGGCCGGGTCGTGAACCGGATCGAGGTCGACCCCGACACCGCGCACTGGGCCAGGGTCGCGCTGGACCAGATGCTCGCTCTGCCCAGCGCCAAGGCCGCCAAGGACTGACTGTCTGCGTCCCTGTCCCGCTCACGTCGGTGCCCGTCGCCGCCGTCCTCGAGGCCTCTCCCACGAGGCTCCAGAGGAGGCGTCTGTTCATGATCGTGAGGGGAATCAGGCCCGTACAGAGCCCGATTCCCCTCACGATCATGGAGCCACCCACGCTGCGGCTGCGTGGGTGCTGTCCGCCCCGGGACGGTGAGGGTCGGCCCTGAGGTGCGGTTCTGCAGCTCGTGGGGACGGCCCGGTCTGACGCCGTCCCACAGCTTGCCTGCCCTCACCTTCAGCACCCACCTTGGCGGCCGCTGGCGACGGAACAGGGACTCAGGTGGTGAGAGCCGGGGCGAGACCCCCGCGATCTGGCGCAGGCGATCCTCCGCGTTTTGACGGATGCGCCGACCCGGCCGGCGGGGTACCCATGAGCCGGATCCTCGCGCTCGGGCAGCCGGGCTGCCCGAGGCTGTCCGGGACGGGAGGCCCTGCCATGAGCAGTCTGGCGACGAAGCCGAGGCACCGGAAGGGTCCGGCACGCAGGGCGGCGGACGGGCTGCGACGCCTCACCGGACGGCGGCGCGCGGCGATGCTCGTGGCGGTGTCCGCAGTGGTCGTCGCGTCCGCGACACCGGCGCTGGCCGCCCTGCCGGACACCAGCACCCCCTCGCTGAGCCTCGACCGGACCATCCGGACCGTGCCCTTCGCCGGCAGCAGCCTGTCGATGCGAGACAGCGAGGGGTCCGCGTTCGTCCCGAACGCCGCGGCCCACCCGAACATCGGGGGCACCGACTCGCTCTGGCTGATCGACGACAACTCCGACTCGGCGTGGGAGATCAATCCCTACACGGGCGCCCTGAAGACCCGGATCACCGACTGGGAGGCCACCCGCCGGTACGACCCGCTCACCGGGACGGGAACCGGCGCGACCGCCGGCTCGAGCCGCGACGCAGACCTCGAGAGCATGGCGTACGACGTGACCACCGACACGCTGTACGCGTTCAGCGGGAACTGCTGCTCGAGCTCGGTGCTGCCGACTGCCTACCGGCTCAAGCGCGGAAGCGACGGCACCTTCCACCCCGAGTCCTGGCAGCCGCTGGCGACTGGCAGCAGCTACACCGCCTCCTCCTGGAACCCGGCCGACGGCAAGCTCTACGTCGGGTACAGGTCCTACCTGCGCAGCTACGACTACGTCACCAACACATCCGGGTCGACCTTCCAGGTGCCGAACCTGTCCGGGATCCTGGGGATGGGGTTCTCCGACGACGGTGCTGACCTGCTGGTGGTCACCTCCGCGGAGCGGCTGTACCGGGTCACCTGGGCGACCATGAGCATCCGTCCCGGCTGGACCTTCGACCTGACGCCCTTCTCCGTGCTCGACAGCCGTGGCGTCGAGCTCATCAGGGACCAGATCTACGTGTTGGACGGGTACGACGGGCGCTCGACGAGCAGCCCCCTCAAGAACGCCGTGTTCGTCTTCGACGTCTGCTGCGGCTCCGCGGTCGTCCCGACGGCATCGTTCACATGGGCCCCGGCGGCCAGCCCGCCCCTGACGGTCCAGTTCACCGACACCTCCACCGGCAGCCCCACCAGCTGGTCCTGGGACTTCGGCGACGGCAAGACGTCCAACCAGAAGAACCCG
>DASTVO010000109.1:0-2806 GCA_035759075.1 Actinomycetes bacterium | reverse complement strand
CTGGCCGAGCTCGCCTCGGTGATGGAGCGGCTGCCGCAGGTGCTGGTGAACGTCAAGGGTGTGGACCGCGCCGGCGTCGACCTCTGCGAGCCGCTGCAGGCGGCGGTGCGCAAGGCGGAGGAGGAGCTGGGCACCACCGGGCGGGTGCTGCTGCGGCCGTCGGGCACCGAGCCGGTCGTCCGCGTGATGGTGGAGGCCCCGGACGCCGTACAGGCGCAGCAGGTCGCCGACCAGCTGGCCGACGTGGTCCGCGCCGAGCTCGGCCTCGGCTGAGTTCGGCAGTAGGGCCAAGATCGTCCCTTAGCCACACAGTGCATCCGTGGCCTCGGCGGACTGTGGTCGCGTCGCGCATGAGGTTGCTGACCCTGCGATGAGAACCGCGCCGATGTGTGGCGGCGGAACGATCTTCGGGCCGTGCCGGCGGGACGGGACGGGCACCGACAGAGTGCGGTCGCCTGGGTCTGTCGAGGGTGGGTCCTGGCCGTCTGACACAACTGTGGCTGCAGAGACGGGCGTTCCGTCGATCTTGCCCCCCGGTCGCCCGAGCAACGGTTGTGTCAGGGAGTCAGCGGGCCACTGGCGGATCCGGTCGGCGCCTCCGCTGCCACGGCATGCCGGTCAGGGGGTCGGACTCGCCCGAAGCTGCGGGGCTACGTGCCGTTAATCGACACGTATGGCCGCAGCTTCTCGATGTCGGCGCCCGGAAACGGGTGCGCGCGGTCGGCTCACAGCTTGCGCAGGCGGAGCCGGCGGACCGCGTGGTCCGGTCCCTTCTGCAGCACCAGCGTCGCCCGGCCACGGGTCGGCAGAATGTTCTGCTCCAGGTTCGGCCCGTTGACGCGCTCCCAGATCGAGGTCGCCGTCGCGACGGCCTCGTCGTCGTGCAGGTCCGCGTACCGGTGGAAGTACGAGGCAGGGTCGGCGAAGGCGGTCTCCCGCAGCCGCAGGAACCGCTCCACGTACCACTGCCTGATGTCCGACTCGGCGGCGTCGACGTAGATCGAGAAGTCGAAGAAGTCCGACACGGCGAGGCTCGCGCGCCCGTCCGCACGGGTGCGCGGCGGCTGCAGCACGTTCAACCCCTCGACGAGCAGCACGTCCGGCGCCTGGATGACGACCTCCTCGCCGGGAACGACGTCGTAGACGAGGTGCGAGTAGACCGGTGCCCGGACCTGCGGGGCTCCCGACTTCACCGCGGTGAGGAAGCGCAGCAGGGCGCGCTGGTCGTACGACTCCGGGAAGCCCTTGCGCTCCAGCAGCCCCCGCCGCGACAGCTCGGCGTTCGGCAGCAGGAAGCCGTCGGTGGTGACGAGCGCGACCTGCGGATGGTGCGGCCACCGGGCGAGCAGCTCGCGCAGCACCCGCGCCGTCGTGCTCTTGCCGACCGCCACGCTGCCGGCCACGCCGATCACGAACGGAACGCGCGACATGCCCTCGCCCAGGAACGTCGACGTCGCCGCGTACCGCTCGTGCGAGGCGGTCACCTGCAGGTTGAGCAGCCGGGACAGCGGCAGGTAGACCTCTTCCACCTCGACCAGGTCGATCGGCTCGCCGAGCCCGCGCAGCCGGGCGAGGTCGGCGTCGGTGAGCGGCAGGGGCGTGGCGTCGCGCAGCTTGCTCCACGCCGCCCGGTCGAAGTCGGTCCAGGGGGACCCGTCGTACGACGGTCGCGCGTCCGGTCGGGGCCCCATGGGCCGATACCCTGTCACCCATGTGCGGGATCGTGGGATATGTCGGTGAGCAGTCGGCTCTGGACGTCGTCATGGCCGGTCTGCGCCGGCTGGAGTACCGGGGATACGACTCCGCGGGCGTCGCCCTCCTCGCCGACGGCAAGATCGCGACCGACAAGCGTGCCGGGAAGCTCGCCAACCTCGAGGCCGCGCTGACCGAGACCCCGCTGCCCGCCTCGACCACCGGGATCGGGCACACCCGCTGGGCCACCCACGGCGCCCCCAACGACCGCAACGCGCACCCGCACCTCGACTGCACCGGCTCGGTGGCCGTGATCCACAACGGCATCATCGAGAACTTCGCGCACCTGCGCGCCGAGCTCGAGGAACGCGGCCACCAGCTCGCGTCGGAGACCGACACCGAGGTCGTGACCCACCTGCTCGAGGAGGAGGTGCGCGACCAGGACGGCTCGGTCGACCTCGCCGAGGCCATGCGCCGCGTGTGCCGCCGGCTGGAGGGCGCGTTCACCCTCGTCGCGACCCACGTGGACGCCCCCGACGTCGTCGTCGGCGCGCGCCGCAACTCGCCGCTGGTCGCCGGCCGTGGCGACGGCGAGAACTTCCTGGCCTCGGACGTGGCCGCCTTCATCGCGCATACCCGCGACGCGGTCGAGCTCGGCCAGGACCAGGTGGTCGAGCTGCGCAAGGACGCCATCACGGTGACCGACTTCGACGGCAACCCGGGCGAGGTGCACGAGTACCACGTCGACTGGGACCTCTCGGCCGCCGAGAAGGGCGGCTACGACTACTTCATGCTCAAGGAGATCGCCGAGCAGCCGCGGGCGGTCGCCGACACGATGCTGGGCCGCCTCACCGACGAGGGCCGGCTGCAGCTGGACGAGATGCGGCTCTCCGACGACGACCTCCGTGAGGTCGACAAGATCATTATCATCGCGTGCGGCACCGCCTTCCACGCCGGCCTGGTGGCCAAGTACGCGATCGAGCACTGGACCCGGATCCCGTGCGAGGTCGAGCTCGCCTCCGAGTTCCGCTACCGCGACCCGGTGCTGACGCGGTCGACGCTCATCGTCGCGATCTCGCAGTCCGGCGAGACGATGGACACGTTGATGGCGCTC
>DASTVO010000108.1:0-10410 GCA_035759075.1 Actinomycetes bacterium | reverse complement strand
CCACCGAGAAGCGCAGGAACAGCCAGAGCACGATGTGCACGGCCACGATTCCGGCGGCGACGGCGGCCACCTCCCACGCGTCGTCGACGCGGCGGACGAACACGATCGTGGCGACGATCGCGCCCGGCCCGGCGAGCAGCGGGGTGCCCAGCGGCACCAGCGCCACGTTGACGTTGCTGGTCTCGACGGGGTCTTCCGCCTTGCCCGTGAGCAGCTCGAGCGCCACGAGGAGCAGCAGCAGCCCGCCGGCCGCCTGCATGGCGGGCAGCGAGATGCCGAGGTAGCCCAGGATCGACTGGCCGAACAGCGCGAACAGCACGATGACGACGAAGGCGACCAGCACGGCCTGGGTGGCGAGCCGCTTGCGCATGCGGTGGGTGCGGCCGCTGGTGAGGCTGAGGAAGAGCGGGATGGTCCCGGGCGGGTCCATGATCACGAACAGCGTGACGAAGACCTCGACGAACAGCCGCGCGTCCGAGGCGGTCACCGGGTCACGCGTCCACCACCGTGGTGACGCCGCTGGCCTGCGCGACCAGGGCGTCGAGGATCTCGGGGTCGGTGGTGTTCTCGCCGAGGCGGTTGGGCTTGCCGCTCCCGTGGTAGTCGCTCGCGCCGGTCACGAGCAGGCCGAGCTCCGCGGCCAGGCCGCGCAGGTGCTCGCGGGACTCGGGCGGGTTGTCGCGGTGGTCGACCTCGAGGCCGGCGAGACCGGCCTCGGCCATGGCCCGGATGCTGTCGTCGTCGACGGTGCGGCCACGCTTGGACGCCGCCGGGTGCGCGAAGACCGGCACCCCACCGGCCTCGCGGACCAGCCGGACGGCGTGCAGCGCGTCGACGTAGTAGTGGCCGACGAAGAACTCGCTGCCGTCGTGGAGCAGCGTGTCGAAGGCTTCGGTCCGGTCCTTCACGACACCGAGCGCGACCAGGGTGTCGGCGATGTGCGGGCGCCCGACGGTGGCACCGTCCGGGATCTGCTCCATCAGCTTCTCCCAGGTGATCGGGTATCCGCCGGCGGCGAGCTTGCCCACGATCGCCCTCGCCCGCGGCACCCGGTCGTCGAGGGCCATCGACATCTGCTCGACCAGCTCGGCGTGCGAGGGGTCGAAGAGGTAGGCCAGCATGTGCAGGCTGATGCCGTCGTGGACGCAGGAGATCTCGGCGCCGGGCACGAGCCGCAGGCCGTCGGGCAGCGCTGCGGCCGCCTCCTTCCAGCCGCGGGTCGTGTCGTGGTCGGTCAGCGCCACGACGTCGAGGCCCGCTGCGGCGGCCGACCGCACCATGTCGGCGGGGGACTCGGTTCCGTCGGAGGCCGAGCTGTGGGCGTGGAGGTCGACGATCACGCGCACCAGGGTAGGGGCGGCACGCCGCTGCCCCGGTCGCGGTGCCCCCCCGGGGGACAACGGCTCAGGCGGTCAGGCGTGGGGACAGTGCGCCGAAGGGCACGTCCAGGTCGCGGCCGACGTCCCGCAGGTCCGTGAGCACGAAGTCCCCGATGAGCAGGAACCCGTCGCTCTCCGGCCACAGCACGGCCCAGACCCAGCAGGCGTGCGCCTCCCCCACGTACACCGCGCGGTCGCTCGGGGCCTCCACGGCCCACATAGCGGTGGGGTGACCGGCGGCGTGGATCTTGGCGTCGGGCGCGCGGTCGTCGAGCGCGGGCGCGGGGTCGGGCCCTTCCACGCCTGCGTAGCGGGCTCCCATCCCGACGCCAGGCTCCTCGGCGACGAGCAGGAGGTCGGCGACCCCGCCGAGGGGGGCGGGGCCGGAGCAGGCGACAGCGGAGGCGCGCGCACCGGTCCGCTCGTCGCCGGCGGTGGCGACGCCGGTCACGAGCCAGCCGCGTGGCAGCGGCCACGGCAGCCACAGCGGGACGGCGGAGCGGGCGGTCACCGCGTGCAGGAGCTCGGCCGTGGGCTGCACGACAGGCTGCATCGGGTGGACCGCGCCGTGGCCCTCGCAGAGCCAGGCGCTGGACCACAGCCCGGGGGCGCGGAGCGCAGCGCCGCACCGGGGGCAGCTGGGCTCCGCCCTCATGGTCCCTCACGCTCCCGCCGGGGAGCGTCCCGCGTCAAGGCCTCGGGCTGTTCGGGCTGCTCGGGCTGCTCGGGCTCCTCGGACTACTCGACCCGCCGGGTGCGCTCCTCCACCACCCGCTCGCGGACGGGCTCCTCGACGACGCGCTCACGCACCGGCTCCTCGACGACGGTGCGGCGGGCGGGCCGCTCGACGACGGTGCGCCGGCGGACCCTGGACGGGCCCGCGCCCATCAGGCTCATGCCGATCACGAGCAGCAGCAGGATGGCGAGGATGATCAGGACGGCGGTCATGGCGAGCTCCCACTCCTAGGCTGACGAACGTGTTCCCTGAGTCGATCACCCCGAAACGGCGTGTCCCCTGTGTGGGTGCCGTGGTCCACGACGACGAGGGACGGCTGCTGCTGGTCCGCCGGGCCCGGGAACCCGGTCTGGGGAGGTGGTCCGTGCCCGGGGGGCGGGTCGAGCCCGGCGAGACCGACCTCGAGGCGGTCCGCCGCGAGGCGCTGGAGGAGACCGGCCTGCACGTCACCGTGGGCCTGCGGGTCGGGACGGTCCAGCGGCCGGGTCCGGACGGCGTGACCTACGACATCCGCGACTACGCCTGCTCACTGACGGTCACGACGGCTCCGGTGGCCGGCGACGACGCGGCGGAGGTGCGCTGGGCCACCCGGGCGGAGCTGGCGGAGCTGGACCTGGTCGACGGGCTCTGGGACGCCCTGCACGAGTGGGGGATGCTGCCGCACTGAGCCTTCGGCCCCGGTCCCGGTGCACCGTTCGCGCTTTGCCCGTCAAGAGTTCGCTGTTCCGTCCCGAAGACGGGGTGTGGAGACCTACCGTGCTGACATGTCCCCGCTCGAGCCGGTCCGGCTGCGGCTCACCTGGAGCCAGCGGCGGGCCTTCGTGCTCGCGGTGCTCGGCTTCCAGGGCCTGGTCTGGGCCGACGCCCTGCTCAACGACGGGCGCTTCGGGGGCAGCGGCCGGACGGCGCTCGCCGGGCTGGTGCTGATGGCGATGGCGGCGGCGACCTGGTGGGTCGGCACGTCGGCCACCCGCCGCGGCATCGTGGTGCACGCCGTGCCCACCCTGGTGATCCCGTGGGACGAGGTGCACGAGATCGAGGTCGAGTACCAGCTGGGCATCAAGACCGTCGTGGTGCACCACGGCGACACAGTTCGCCGGCGTACGCGGTTGTCCGCTCCCACCACCGGGCCGCTGGGCCGCGACGAGATGTTCCAGGAGAAGGTGCGGGTGCTGCGCAGCCACTGGGCCGCGCACCGTTCCTCCCAGGCCGCCTGAGCGTCGACCGGCGACCCGTCAGCTGCTGACGGGCTCGGGTCGGCCGGGCTGCTCGCCACCGCGGGCCTCGCCGTACGAGCGCTTGGGCACCATCACCTTGCGGCGGAACACGCAGACGACGACGCCGTCCTGGTTGTAGCCCCTGGTCTCGACGTGCACGACGCCGCGGTCGTCCTTCGAGCGCGACTCGGTCTTGTCCAGCACCGTGGTCTCGCCGTAGATGGTGTCGCCGTGGAACGTCGGCTTCACGTGCCGGAGCGACTCGACCTCGAGGTTCGCGATCGCCTTGCCCGACACGTCCGGGACCGACATGCCCAGCAGCAGTGAGTAGACGTAGTTGCCCACCACCACGTTCTTGCCGAAGTCCGTGGTCTCCTCGGCGTAGTGCGCGTCCAGGTGCAGCGGGTGGTGGTTCATGGTCAGCAGGCAGAAGAGGTGGTCGTCGTACTCGGTGACCGTCTTGCCGGGCCAGTGCTTGTACGTGGCGCCGACCTCGAACTCCTCGTAGTAGCGGCCGAACTGCATCAGGTGGTCCCCCCGGTGAGCCCGGTCAGGATCTCGCGCGCACGATCGGCCTCGGCCCAGACGCAGCGCACCTCGTAGGAGCTGGCGACGATCTTGCTCCGCGAGGTGAAGTCTCGCTTGCCGCCGGAGAGCTGGTGCCCGACGAAGCCGAAGACGGCTCCGAACAGGGCTCCGTAGAGGACGGCCGAGAGGATGAGCGCGACGGCGTTGGTCGTCTCGTCGGCGAAGAGCGAGACGACCACACCGACGAAGAGACCGAACCACGCCATGCTCGCGGCACCGGCCATCGCGGCGCGGCCTCGGGTCAGGCGGCCGAGGACGTTCTCGACCATCCGCAGGTCGGAGCCCACGATGCTCACGTGCTGCACCGGGAACTCTTTGTCGGACAGGAAGTCCACGGCACGCTGGGCCTCGGCGTAGGTGTCGTACGTGCCGACCACCTGCCCGCGCGGGATGTCGGAGTACTGCTCATGGGCTGACATGGCGCCCATCCTTCCCCACCGGGCGCAGTGGTCTCACTCCCAGGTGGTCGGCAGCCCGTGCGGCGCGGCGACTCCGAGAACGCGCTCCCCGCCCCCCGGCCAGACCCGAAGCACGACGAGGAACTCGTGCGCGCTGCCGGCCGAGCGTCGACGTGGCTCCATCGACACCTCGGCCAGCCCGGTGGTCGTGGTGGCGCTGTCGCCCAGGCGGTCCAGCCGGCGGCGCACCCGTCCCCGCTCGGCGTGGTCGAGGTACTGCCACATCACCGAGTGCCACACCACCGTCGTCGTCCCCTCGACGAGGTGGACCCGGTCGAGGAAGTCGGCCGCGCCGGACTGCTCCACGGTCGCCGGCAGCTCGCGGGCCAGCTCGAGTGCGCCGCGCAGCCGCTCCAGCCGCTCCGACTGGTCCGGCCAGACGTAGGAGGTCAGCAGCAGTCGCCCCTCGGTGGTGGTGGGGTCGACCGGTGCGTCGTCGCACCCGAGCCGCTCCACCACCTCGAGCGTGACGTCCAACGGTGGCAGCACGCCCTGCCAGGCGTTCCGCAGGACGACGGGCGAGTCGCGGGGACCGGCGGAGCGGCCGTCGCCCAGCTCGACGCGGAACCGGTCGGCGCGCAGGTTCAGCCCGGCGCTGGCGCCGATCTCCAGCAGCCGCAGCGGGCCGGGCCGCTGGGCCACGAGGTGGTGCAGCGCGCCGACGAGGGCCGTGGCGCGGCCGACCTCGTTCGTCTGCGGCGGCTGGTCGAGCCACCCCCGCAGCTCCTCGCGGTCGCGAGCGAGGAGGGCGCGCAGCGCCGGCCAGGCCGCCACGGCGTCACCGGTCCCGCCGACGGACGGATACGTGGCCGCCAGCTCAGGGGCACGCCGCTCCAGCACCAGCCGGTGCACCCCGCCCATCAGCCGCAGGCCCAGCGCGCTGGGGCCAGGGTCCTGCTCGTGGCCGCGCAGCACGTCGGCGGCGGGGCCACCGGCCTCCACGTCGTCCGCAACCCGGGCGAGCAGCTCGGCGTAGAGCGGCGAGCCCAGTCGGCGGCACGCCGCCGCCTGGTCGCGCAGGTGCGCGACCATTCGATCAGCGGTCACCGCAGCTTGTACTCCTCGAGCAGCCGCCGACCGATGATCATCTTCTGGATGTCCGACGTGCCCTCGCCGATCAGCAGCATCGGCGCCTCGCGGTAGAGCCGCTCGATCTCGTACTCCTTGGAGTAGCCGTAGCCGCCGTGGATGCGGAACGCGTCCTCGACGACCTCCTTGCAGTACTCGCTCGCCAGGTACTTCGCCATCCCGGCCTCGACGTCGTTGCGCTCGCCGGCGTCCTTCTTGCGGGCGGCCATGACCATCATCGAGTGCGCGGCCTCCACCTTGGTGGCCATCTCGGCGAGGCGGAACATCACGGCCTGGTGCTCGGCGATCGGCTTGCCGAAGGCGGAGCGCTGCTGGGCGTAGGCGATGCCGAGCTCGAACGCACGCTGGGCGACGCCGCAGCCGCGAGCGGCGACGTTCACGCGGCCCACCTCGACCCCGTCCATCATCTGGTAGAAGCCCTTGCCGGTGTCGCCACCGAGCACGCGCGAGGCGGGCACCCGCAGCCCGTCGAAGACCGCCTCGGTCGAGTCGACGCCCTTGTAGCCCATCTTCTCGATCTTTCCCGGGATGGTGAGCCCGGGCGCGACCTCGCCGAAGCCGGGCTCCTTCTCGACCAGGAACGTCGTCATGTTCCGGTACGGGGTGTCCGCGCCCTCGTCGGTCTTCACCAGCACGGCCAGCAGGCTCGACGTGCCGCCGTTCGTGATCCACATCTTCTGGCCGGTCAGCACGAACTCCTCGCCGTCGCGCACGGCTTTGGTCGTGATGGCGGCGACGTCTGAGCCGAGGCCCGGCTCGGACATCGAGAACGAGCCGCGCAGGTCACCCGTGGCCATCCGTGGGAGCAGGGCGGTCTTCTGCTCCTCGGTCCCGTGCTGCTTGAGCAGGTAGGCGACGATGAAGTGAGTGTTGATGATGCCGCTGACGCTCATCCACCCGCGGGCGATCTCCTCGACCACGAGGGCGTAGGTGAGCAGGGACTCCCCCAGCCCGCCGTACTCCTCCGGGATCATCAGGCCGAACAGGCCCATGTCCTTCATGCCCTCGACGATGTCGACCGGGTACTCGTCGTCGTGCTCCAGCTTGGCGACGTGCGGCAGGATCTCCTTGTCCACGAAGCCGCGGACCGTCTTCACGATCTCGGTCTGGATGTCGGTCAGACCTTCGGTCTGCGCGAGACGGCCCACGGGTGACTCCTCGTCCGGAGATCCTGCTGTCGGTTACCGGCGAGTATGCCGAGGGCCGCTCGGGGCTGCGGTCAGCGGGTCTCCGCGGCCACCGCGAGGCCGTAGTCGTAGAAGCCGCTCTCGACGTGGAACCCGAGCCGGGCGTTGGCCGCGAGGATGGCCGCGTTCTGGTCCATGTTCTGCGTGTAGAGCCGGCGCTCCCCCCGGTCGTGCAACAGCAGGGCGTGCCTCGCCTTGAGGGCGGTCGAGAGGCCGCCACCCCGCGCGCCGCGGACGACGCCGGTGAAGAACGTGTTGACCGCGTCATCCTTTCGCCGGTCGATGACCGTGGTGAGGCCGACCCGGTCGTCACCGCGCCAGGCGAGCAGCACGTGGCTCGGGTGCGGGAAGAAGCCGCGGAAGACCTCGTACGGCATCTGCTCGGTCGCGCCCTCGGCGTCCGGGGCGTCTGCCCAGACCTCCATCATCAGGTCGTAGGCCGCCCGCCACGCCGACTCGTCGGCGTCGTCCGGGAGAGGCTCCAGCCGGTTCCCGGCCTGCTCGGCGCGGCGGATCGCCTCGTCCGTGGTGTCGCGGTCCAGCGCATCGAGCTCGAGGACGGACTCCCGGTGGTGGCCCATCCGCACGAGTCCCCACCGTTCGGCGACGGCCACGCTGCGCTGGTCGGCCTCGGGAATGCTGGTCGACCAACCCGGTAGGCCGTAGGCGCGGGTCGACTCGGTGAGCGCGTCGCGCACCGCCCGGCCGACACCGCGGTCCCGGGCGTCCGGCAGGACGTACAGGTCTGCCATGGCATAGCCCTGGGCCTTGATCCCGAGGCCGAGGATGAACGCGTCGGCGACCGGGCGGCCGTCCAGCTCGCCGACGAGCATCGTGTACGGGGTGCCGGGCGGGGTGGACGCGATGCGCTCGGCGGTGAAGTTCTTCCCCCACCACATCGGATCGCCGACGTGCAGGGCGTCCAGGTCGTCCTCGAGGCTGCCCTGGCGGACGGTCACGGCTCCCCGCCGGACTGGCAGCTCGATGGCGGGCGGCGGCGCGGTCACGACCGACAGCATCGCGCTGTTCGGGCGCGAGTTCCCCTGCTTTTCACGGGAACGATGAGGCGGTCGGTTGGTACGACCTGTCCGGAAAGCGTCTACAGCAATTGTCTGATCTCGGGCAGAGATCATCGCGGGTGCGTCGTGCCCGCTGTTACCGTCCGCGCGACGGCCAGGTGGGGGCGCTTGGGCCGCGACACGTGTCCGGGTGGGGGGCTCTCATGAGCAGGCTTTCACGACGCATGGGAAGGGCCGGGCCCGCCGGCGCCGGAGCACTCATGCTCTTGGCGCCGCTGGTGGTGATGGCGCCGACCGCCTCGGCCGACACCAGCTCGTTCCATCAGTCGGGCGACATCTTGATCGAGGACCGCAACTTCAATGTCGCCAACACCAGCGGTGTCGTCATTGCGGCGACAGGCAAGGCGGCTCTCTACCCGAGCACGGTCACGGTCAGCGGAGTGCAGGGGAAGATCCGCGACCTGAACCTCGAGCTGCTGCTGAACCACCCGTACCCGCACGGTGTCGACGTGCTGCTCGTCGGGCCGGCACCGGAGAACCGTCGGGCCATCGTCTTCAGCGACGTCGGCGCGGACCAGCCGACGCCTACCCCGGTTGTCGACCTGACGCTCGACGACCAGGCCGACGTCGGGCTGCCGACCAGCTCGGCCGCGCTGACGTCGGGCGACTACCGGCCGACGAACCACGGCTCCGGCGACCCGTTCGACAGCCCGGCGCCACCCACCGCCGCGACGGGCTCGGCCCTGTCGGTCTTCTCCGACATGGACCCGAACGGCACCTGGAGCCTGTACGTGATGGGCGACGGGGTGCCGGCCGGTGGGCAGCTGACGAGATGGGCCCTGGACTTCGACACGACCAACACGTCCAAGCCGTACCCGTCGACGATCCAGGTCACGGGCCTGACCAAGGGCGTCAGCGACATCGACGTCACGCTGCACGGGTTCTCGCACCCGCGTCCGTCCGACGTCGACCTCATGCTGGTCGGGCCACAGGGCCAGCGGTCCGTCCTCATGAGCAACGCCGGAGCCGGCGGTGGACCGGCCGGTGGTGGGACGCTGCGCTTCGACGACGAGGCACCAAGCGCGCTGCCGAGGACCCAGGGCAGCGGCGTTCCCTTCCCGGCCGGCAGCTTCCGGCCGGGGGACTACGGAAGCTACGACGACGCGTTCCCGCCACCGGCTCCGGACCGGGTCGGATCGGCACCGAACCTCACGACCTTCGACGGGACGAACCCCAACGGCACCTGGCAGCTGTTCGTCCTCGACACCGCATTCGGGCAGCAGGGCAGCATCTCCGGCTGGACCCTGGACGTCACGACGGCGACGGCACCGGCGCCGCCGGTCATCACCGCCCCGGCGAACGGGTCGCTGGACAACGACGGTGTCCTGGACTTCACCGGGACGGCGGCGCCCAGCAGCACCGTCCGGCTCCTCGACAACGGCGCGCTGGTCGGCATCGCGAGCCCGACGAGCTCCGGCTCGTGGTCGGCCTTCGTCGGAGGTGCCGCTGCCGGCTGGCACAGCTACGTCGCCACCGCCACGGACTCGTTCGGCAACGTCTCCGCCCCGTCAGCCACGGTCAGCGTCCTGGTCGACCGGGTCGCCCCCGACGGCGTCGTCACCATCGACGGCGGCGCGGGGCGTACGAGCCGGACGTCTGTCGCTCTCGGCCTGGGCGCCACCGACCCGGAGCCCTCGAGCGGGATCGCGCAGATGCGCTTCAGCAACAACGCCGCGACCTGGTCGGCCTTCGAGCCGTTCGCGCCCACCAAGGCGTGGACCCTGCCCGGCGGTGACGGCACGAAGACCGTCTACGCCCAGTTCCGAGACCACGCCGGCAACGTCTCCGGCACCGCGTCGGACACGATCGTGCTGGACGCCGACGGGACCGGCGGGTCGGGCGGGTCCGGCGGGTCCGGAGGCTCGGGGTCGGGTGGGTCGGCGGACCGGACCGCCCCGACGGTCACCTCGACCAAGCCGTCGCACCGCGCGACCGGGGTCAAGCCGAAGGCCAACGTCACTGCCGCGTTCAGCGAGGCGGTGCAGGCGGCGAGCGTCAACCGGGACACGGTCCGGCTGGTCGCACCGGACGGCCGCACGGTCAAGGCCAGGGTCACCTACGACCCGTCCCGACGCACGGTCGTCATCAACCCGAAGGCGAACCTGGCGCGCGGCACCACCTACAAGGTCGTCATCACGGCGGTGCGCGACGTGGCCGGCAACCAGCTCGACCAGAAGCCGAAGGCGGGCATCCAGCCGAAGCGGTGGAAGTTCACCACCCGCTGACGGCTCAGGACTCCGGGGGCTCGAACGACGACGTGCGGGACATCCCAGCGGCCCGGCCCTTCGCCGACACCACCAGCGCCATCTTCCGGGACGCCTCGTCGATCATCTCGTCGCCGAGCATGACCGCGCCCCGCATGCCCCCGGCCTCGGAGGTGTAGTAGTCGTACGCGTCGAGGATCAGCTCCGCATGGTCGTAGTCCTCCTGCGACGGGGAGTAGACCTCGTTCGCCGCGTCGATCTGCCCGGGGTGCAGCACCCACTTGCCGTCGAAGCCCAGTGCCGCCGAGCGACCCGCGACCCGGCGGAAGCCGTCGACGTCCTTGATCTGCAGGTAGGGGCCGTCGATCGCCTGCAGGTCGTGGGTGCGCGCGGCCATCAGGATCCGCATCAGGATGTAGTGGTAGGCGTCGCCGACGTCGTAGCCGGGCGGCTGCTCGCCCACCACGAGCGAC
>DASTVO010000107.1:0-7453 GCA_035759075.1 Actinomycetes bacterium | reverse complement strand
CTGCTGCTCGTGCTCCTCGGCGGTGCCCTCGGCGCGCCGCTGCGCTACCTCACCGACGTCTGGGTCCAGTCGCGACATGACAGCGTCTTCCCGTGGGGGACGTTCGCGGTCAACGGTTTCGGGTCGGCGGTCGTAGGCGTCACAGCCGGTGCGGTAAACGGCGGCGGTGCGGCCGAGTGGGTGCTGTCCGTGGTGGGCGTCGGCTTCTGCGGTGCGCTGACCACCTTCTCGACCTTCGGCTACGAGACGCTGCGGCTGGTCGAGGAAGGGTCGCTGCTGGAGGCGGCCGCGAACACCGTCGGCAGCGTCGTGGTGGGCCTCGCGGCGGTGGCGACCGGTTGGTACGCGGGGAGCGCGCTGTTCTGAGCAGGGCTATTGCGGCCACGCCGGTGAGCGTCGGTACCCGCGCGACGGGGCGATCTACGCGAGGATTGCGCCCGTGGCTCCCGGCGCTGACACCTCCGCGCTGCTCGCTGCCCTGGAAGGGCTCGGCGAGCAGGTGGTCGAGCTGCGCCTGCCACTGGACGCACCGAGCGCGGAGTCGGGTCGCCGGCTGCGCCGCGAGATCGCCGACCAGCTCGAGGACTACGTCCTGCCCCGACTGCGCCGCATCGATGCACCGCTGCTGGCCGTCGTGGGTGGACCCACCGGCGCCGGGAAATCCACCTTGGTGAACAGCCTGGTCGGGCACCGGGTCAGCGCGGCAGGTGTCCTGCGGCCGACCACCCGGGCCGCGGTGCTGGCGTACAACCCCGCCGACAACGCGTGGTTCGAGGAGGCGCGGATCCTGCCCGGCCTGCGTCGGGTGACGGGTGACGGCACGGCGGACCCGTCCTCCCTGCACCTCGCGCCGAGCGAGCGCATCCCGGCCGGGCTGGCCGTCCTCGACGCCCCGGACATCGACTCGGTCGTCACCACGAACCGCGAGCTGGCGACGCAGCTGCTCTCCGCGGCCGACATGTGGATGTTCGTCACCACCGCGGCGCGCTACGCCGACGCCGTGCCGTGGGAGTTCCTCCGCGCCGCGGTGACTCGCGGCACCGCTGTGGCCGTGGTCCTCGACCGGGTGCCCGTCGAGGCGACCGAGGAGGTGCGTACGCACCTGGCGGCGATGCTCACGGACCACGGTCTCGGCGGCGCACCGCTGTTCGTCATCCCCGAGACCACCGCGTACGAAGGGCTGCTGCCACCCGACGTCATCGACCCGGTGCGCACGTGGCTGCACGGTCTGGCGTCCGACGCGGCCCTGCGCGCCGCGGTCGTGCGGCACACGCTCGACGGCGCGGTGCGCTCGCTGTCGGCCCGCGTCTTCGAGCTCGCGGCGGCAGCCGACGAGCAGGCGGAAACGGCTGCCGAGCTGCGGTCGGAGGTCGACGAGGCCTACGACGCGGCCGTGCGCCATGTCGACGCCGCGAGCAGTGACGGGTCGCTGCTGCGTGGCGAGGTGATGGCGCGCTGGCAGGAGTTCGTCGGGACCGGCGAGCTGATGCGCGCCCTCGAGTCGAAGATCGGCCGGGTGCGCGACCGGGTCACCGCGGCGGTGCAGGGCAAGCCGGCGCCGGGAGCCGACCTGGCGGAGGCCCTGGAGTCGGGGGTCGAGGCCCTGGTGCGCTCGGCCGCCGACGAGGCGGCGGAGCGGGCGTCGACGGCGTGGCGGGCCCGCCCCGCCGGCCGGGCGCTGCTGGGTGACGACGACCTGCGCCGCAGCTCGCCCGGGCTGCAGGACGCGACCGCGCGCGCGGTGCGGGACTGGCAGACGTTCGTGCTCGACCTCGTCCGCGACCAGGCGCAGGGGAAGCGGCGGACCGCGCGCTACCTGGCGTTCGGCGTCAACGGACTGGCACTGATGGTCATGATCGTCGTGTTCGCGCACACCGGCGGCCTGGTGGCCGGCGAGGTGGCGGTGGCCGGCGGCGCCTCCGCGCTGAGCCAGAAGATCCTTGAGGCGGTGCTCGGCGACCAGGCGGTCCGGTCGCTGGCCGAGCAGGCACGCGCCGACCTCCACCGACGCGTCAGCGAGCTGCTCGAGGGGGAGCGGTCGCGTTTCACGACCCGGCTGGACGAGGCGGCGGTGCTCGAGTCGGCCGGGTCGGCGCTGCGGGCGTCGGTCCAGGACGTCGAGGACTCGCGATGAGGTTGCGGGGGCGGCACCGCCGCGCGGACCTGCCCGGCATGCTCGCCGCGCTGGACGAGGCGGTCGAGGCGCTCGACGGCCGGGCCGACAAGGCGGCCCTCAAGCGCGCCCGCGAGGTGTCGGCACGGGCAGGGGAGCGGCTGCGGCTCTCCGGTGAGCACACGGTGGTGGCACTGGCCGGCTCCACCGGCAGCGGTAAGTCGTCGCTGTTCAACGCCTTGTCCGGCGCGGACCTGTCTCCGGTCGGGGTGCGGCGACCGACCACCTCCAAGGCGTACGCGAGTGTCTGGGGCACCGAAGGTGCTGCCCCGCTGGTGCAGTGGCTCGGCGTCCCGCGCCGGCAGACCGCGTGGCGGCACGGCAGCACAGATGCGTTCGGGAACGAGCGGCTGTCCGGCCCGGACACCGAGCTCGACGGACTGGTGCTGCTCGACCTTCCCGACCACGACTCCACGGTGGTCGAGCACCAGCACGAGGTGGACCGGCTCGTCGAGCTGGTGGACCTGCTGGTGTGGGTCGTCGACCCGCAGAAGTACGCGGACCAGGTGCTGCACGAGCGCTACCTGCGCAAGCTGTCGGGACACGCGTCGGTGACCGTCGTCGTGCTGAACCAGGTCGACACGGTGAACCCGTTCGCCGCGGCGGAGTGCGCCGAGGACCTGCGCCGGCTGCTCGACGAGGACGGGCTGCGGCGCGCACCGCTGCTGACGACGTCGGCGCGGACCGGGTCCGGGCTCGACGCGCTGCGCTCGTTGCTGGTGGACGCGGTGTCCCGCCGCCGCGCCCGCAACGACCGGCTGGTGGCCGATCTCGAGGACGTGGTGGAGCGGCTGGTGCCGTGTGTCGGCCTCGACGAGCCCCCGGGCGTCGGGTCGAAGGAGAGGTCGCGACTCGTCGACGCGCTGTCCTCGGCGGCCGGCGTGCCTGTCATCGGCCAGGCCGTCGCGGAGTCGTGGCGGCTGCGGGCCGCGGGCTCGTTGGGCTGGCCTCCGGCTCGCTGGGTGCGGCGGTTCCGGCCGGACCCGCTGCGGCGCCTGCACCTGAAGGGGAAGGACCGGCGTGAGGTCCGGCACATGGTGCGGTCCTCGGTGCCGGAGCCGACACCGACCCAGCGGGCGCAGGTGGACACCGCCCTGCGCGAGGTCTGTGACCGGGCGTCCGACGGGCTGCCGGAGGCGTGGCAGCGGTCGGTCCGGCGGGCCGCCGAGGGACGGTCCGGCGACGTCAAGGACCAGCTGGACCAGGCCGTCGTGTCGACCGACCTCGGGGTGGACCGGACGCCGTGGTGGTGGAAGGCGGCCGGAGCGTTCCAGTGGCTGCTCGTCGTGGCGGCGGTGGTAGGGGCCGGATGGCTCGCGGCGCTGGCGTTCGGCAGCTACCTGCGGCTGCCCGACCCGCCGACGCCCGACGCGTACGGGGTGCCGCTGCCGTCGGTGCTGCTCGTCGTCGGGGTGGTGCTCGGGCTGCTGCTCGCGTGGTTCGGCCGGATGGTCGCCCGTGCCGGTGCGGTGGTCCGGCGACGGCGGGCGGAGTCGCGGCTGCGGGCAGCGATAGAGCAGGTCGTGACCTCGTTGATCCTCGAACCGGTCGAGGAGGAGCTCGAGCGGCATCGCCGGGCACGGGAGGCGCTCGACCGGGCCCGCACCGGCTGACCGCGTAGCGTCCGGCCATGCCCGCGTACGCCCGGCGGTCTGCCCGCGTGCTGCTCGCGGACCCGTTCCGGCTGCCCTGGTGCGCACCATGCGCACCGCATGGGTCTCCGCCCTGTGGATGACGACCGGGTTGTGTCGGCGCCGGCGAGTAGCCTTCGAACATGCGTTCGAATGCCGCTCCCGAGATGGTCGCGCCGGTCGCGCGCTCGGTGGACCGCCTGGTCGGGAGGCTCAGCCGGGGCGCCGTCCGAGACCTGACCCACGAGGAGATGACCGGCCTCGTCGTCGAGCTGCGCCGTCTGCAGGCCCGGCTCGAGGCGACGGTGCTCGAGGTGGTCGGCGAGGTCGACGCCCGGGGCTCGTACGTGCACGACGGCTCTCTGACCGCGTCGGGCTGGCTGAGGATGCACACCCGCGCCACCCCAGCCGAGGCATCGGCCAGTGTGCGGACGGCGAAGGTGCTCCGGTCGAACGCACTGCCCGAGACCCGCAATGCCCTCTCCGCCGGCGAGATCTCGCCCCGACACGCGCAGGTGATCGCGCTCGCCGTCGAGGGCGCCCCGCCTGGGCCAGCAGACTGATCGAGCCCGACGCCGTTGCGGTGGCTCGCGAGGCGGACGTGCGAGCCGTGTCCGGCGTGATGCGCCAGTTCCAGCACGCTCTCGACCCTGACGAGACGGACGAGGCGGCGGTGCGTCGGTATGAGCGGCGGGGCTTCAGCCTGGCCCCGATGCTCGACGGCACGGTGGCGCTCAGCGGCCTGGCGGACGAGGTGAGCGGTTCGCTGATCGCGACGGCCGTGAGCACGGCGGCGCCGCCGGAGGCGGGAGACAAGCGGACGGCGGCACAGCGACGGCTCGACGGGCTGGCCGAGATCGCCCGGCGCTTTCTCGAGTCGCCCGACGCGCCACGGGTGGGTGGCGGAGGGCATCCGCACGTCATCGTGACGGTTGACGCCGAGACGCTGGGCGATCGTGCGGCGTGCGGCGAGACGGGAGGCCGGCCGTCTCTCCAGCCGGCTGTCGGGACCGAGCCGCTGGACACCCAGCCCCCGATGCTCGGATCCCCGGGAGCGACGCTGTCGTGGGTCGGGCACATCGCCGGGTCGACGGCGCGACGCCTGGCGTGCGACGCCGAGGTGACCACCGTGCGGCTCGACCACGACGGGGAGGTCGTGTCGACGCGTACCGACCGTCGGTTCTTCACGCCCGCGCAGCGTCGCGCGATGATCGCGCGTGACGGGGACCGGTGCTGCGTCCCGTTCTGCGACCGTCCGGTCGACTGGGCCGACGGGCACCACCTGAGGTCCTGGCAGGACGGCGGACCCACGACGGTGGCCAACGGCGCCCTTCCCTGTGCAGGTCATCACCAGCTGCTGCACGAGGGTCACTGGATCTTGGTGCGACATCAGGACGGCCGGTACTCCATCCGGCACCCGGACGGGCGGGAGATCGGCCCCGAGCCCTACCCGCCGGGTCACAACCGACCGCCGCCGCACCGGGTGGAGTGACACCGGGCCGGCCGGGGATGGGCGGGGGTGGCCGGGGATGGGCCGGCCGGCCCGGTGTCCACAGCGCGCGGGACAGCGCCACCATCCACAACTCGTCCCGCTGCCCTGTCGCGCCCGTCGGGTCCGGCGCAGGGTCGTGCCCGGGAGCGGCGACCGGCGGCTCCGACGAGCACGCGGTCGGCACCTGGCCGACGGGGTGCAGGACGAGGGAGGCGTGTGTGAACGAGACAGTCATCACTGTCGTCGGTTACGTGGCGACGGAGCCGACCGAGCGGGTCACCGCAGTGGGTGCGCGGGTCGTGAGCTTCCGGCTGGCGTCCACCGAGCGGCGGTTCGACAAGAACCTGAACGGTTGGCGCGACGTGTCGACGACGTTCTACACGGTGTCCTGCTGGCGGAACACCGCGGAGAACGCCTTCGACTCCGTGGCCAAGGGAGATCCCGTCATCGTCCACGGCAAGCTGCGGCACTCCACCTACGAGAGGGAGGGGCAGACGCGGTCGGTGCTCGAGATCGACGCCTCGGCGCTGGGCCACGACATCGCCAAGGGAGTGAGCCGCTTCACCAAGGCCACGCCGCTGCCGAGCCGGCCCGAGGTGGTGCTGGACGACGACGAGCAGGTCGGCCAGCCGGCGCCTTCGCGTCCTGGCGAGCATGACGAGGAGGCCGACCACGACGGGACCAGAGCAGGTGCGGGCGGCACGGCTGACGACGGGGAGCTCGACCTCACGGGAGGCGCGATGTCGCCGAACGCCGCCTGAGAGCTCGCGCCCGGACCGGCGAGCACCCTCCCCCGGTCAGCCCGGTCCGGGCGCGACCCCCGCCGTGAGACTGACGTGTCTGTGGTCACCGATGGCCTGCGGGCAGGCGTCCGCGTGGCAGGGACCTGCTCGCGGCCCCACTACGCTGGTCGTCATGGCGGAGTTCATCTACACGATGCGCAAGGCGCGCAAGGCCCATGGCGACAAGGTCATCCTCGATGACGTGACGCTCGCGATGTACCCGGGCGCGAAGATCGGCGTGGTCGGACCCAACGGGGCCGGCAAGTCGACGGTCCTCAAGATCATGGCCGGGCTCGACCAGCCGTCCAACGGCGACGCGTTCCTGTCCCCGGGCTACTCCGTCGGCATTCTCGAGCAGGAGCCCCAGCTCGACGAGAGCAAGGACGTGCTCGGCAACGTCGAGGAGGGCATGGGCGCCATCAAGGCGAAGGTGGACCGCTTCAACGAGATCGCCGAGCTGATGGCGACCGACTACAGCGACGAGCTCATGACCGAGATGGGCAAGCTGCAGGAGGAGATCGACCACGCCGACGCCTGGGACCTCGACTCCCAGCTGGAGCAGGCGATGGACGCCTTGCGCTGCCCACCCCCGGACGCCGACGTCTCGGTCCTCTCCGGCGGCGAGCGCCGCCGGGTGGCCCTCTGCAAGCTCCTGCTCGCCCAGCCCGATCTGTTGCTGCTCGACGAGCCCACCAACCACCTCGACGCCGAGAGCGTGCAGTGGCTGGAGAGCCACCTGGAGAAGTACGCCGGCACCGTCGTCGCCGTCACACACGACCGGTACTTCCTCGACAACGTGGCGCAGTGGATCCTCGAGCTCGACCGCGGCCGGGCCTTCCCCTACGAGGGCAACTACTCGACCTACCTCGAGACCAAGGCCGCGCGGCTCAAGGTCGAGGGCGCCAAGGACGCCAAGCGGCAGAAGCGCCTCAAGGACGAGCTCGAGTGGGTCCGCCAGAACGCCAAGGGCCGCCAGACCAAGAGCAAGGCCCGCCTCCAGCGGTACGAGGAGATGGCGGCCGAGGCCGAGAAGACGCGCAAGCTCGACTTCGAGGAGATCCAGATCCCGCCGGGCCCGCGCCTCGGCAACATCGTCATGGAGGCCAAGGGCCTCACGAAGGGCTTCGGCGACCAGCTGCTGTGGGACGACATCTCGTTCTCGCTGCCGCGCGGCGGCATCGTCGGCGTCATCGGCCCGAACGGCGTCGGCAAGACCACGCTTTTCAAGACGATCGTGGGCCTGGAGAAGCCCGACAGCGGCATCGTGCGGGTCGGCGAGACCGTGCACCTGTCGTACGTCGACCAGGGCCGCGAGGGCCTGGAGGGCAAGCAGTCGGTGTGGGAGGTCGTCTCCGACGGGCTCGACCACCTGATG
>DASTVO010000106.1:0-7830 GCA_035759075.1 Actinomycetes bacterium | reverse complement strand
GCCGGATCGGACTTTTCGAAGGTCTGGGGTCATGTCAGCCATGATCCTCCGAACGAACCACCTCGCCGGATCGTTCTCGGTGCGCCCCGAGCCGCAGTGCCAGTCCGTCCGCGATGCCCGGCAGTGCCTCGAGAGGCACCCGGCTCCCGTGGACCGTCAGCTCGCCGACCCGCTCGCCCAGCAGGACCAGGGGCACGGTCGACTCGGTGTCGTCGTCGGCGGGCTCTCCCACGGACATCTCGGACGTCGTGGTCGAGATGCGCACCGCGCTGAGCCGGAAGGTGTCGAGCACCAGATCGGCCGCCGCCCGAAGCGCGGTCTCCAGGTCGGGCTCGGCGGCGAGCAGGCGCGCGAGCTGGGCCGCCCGGCCGAGGACGCGTTCCCTGGCGTCGGCGCGCCGCTCGAGCTCGCGCTCGGAGGTCACGTCCCGGAAGAACACGGCCAGGCCGTCCTGGCTGGGGAACACCCGGCTCTCCACCCAGCGGCCGAGGTCGGGGTAGAGGACGCTCGCCACGGTGGGCTGCTGCAGTCGCATGGCGTCGCGGTACGCCTGCTCGACGAGCGGCGAGAACTCGAACTCCTCCCAGCAGACCTTCCCCGGCAGGTCGTGCCGTCGGATCATGTCCGCGCCGACCTGGTTGACGTACACGTACCGCCAGTCGCGGTCCAGCGCCGCGAAGCCCTCGGAGATGCTTTCGAGCGTCTGCTCGAGCAACGCGCGCGCGGACGTCGAGTACGCGGTGGAGCCGCGGGCCGCCCGGGCGGTGTAGTCGAGGCCGGCCGGCACCCACGCCTCGACGATGGTCCCCCCGCCCGGTCCGTCGAGGCCGCGTACCGAGCACCAGCCGCCGACGGACTCGGCCCGCTCTCCCATGCTGCGAAGCCCGAGGTGCCCCTCCCCCGCCGGGCGCCGCCGAGCCGGTGCCGCTGCCTCCGCCGGCAGCCCGACACCGTCGTCACGGACCGACAACGTGTAGCCGCCGTCGCGCTCCCCCACCTCGACGACGACCCGACCGGCGTCGGCGTGCGCGCGGACGTTCGCCAGCGCCTCCTGCGCGATCCGGAACAGCACCCGCGACACGTGCAGCGGCGGGACCTCGGTCAGCGAGCCCACGACCTCGCCGCGGAGCCCCTCCTCGCGGCACACCAGGTCGACGTGGTCCCGCAGCCCCGACACCAGGTCCTGGTCGAGACGGTCGGGCACGTCGAGGTCGTACAGCAGGCGGCGGAGCCGCTGGGTGGCGTGCCGGACGGTTTCCCCCACCCCGGCGAGCAGCGCGACGGCCTGCTCGTGACCCTGCCGCTCGAGCTGACGCAGCGCGCTCTGCAGCCGGATGTTGACCGCCGCCACCGACTGGATCGTGTCGTCGTGAACCTCGCCGGCGATGCGGCGGCGCTCGGTCTCCTGCGCCTCGTGCAGGTGCAGGAAGAGCCCCCGCTGCTGGCTGAGCCGGCGCTCGGACTCCTGCTGCGCCTCCTTCTGCGCGGTGATGTCGGTCTGCACGGTCGCCATCGCCCGCGGCTCCCCCGTCGCGGGGTCGCGGACCAGGAAGGAGGAGACGTGGACCGGGATCCCCTCGCCGGTGGGCCAGTGCTTGAGCGTGGTCTCCCCGTTGTAGCTGCCGTGCTCGATCACCGACGGCTGCTCCACCTCGAGGCTGAGCTTCAGCCCCTCCTCGGTGAGGTAGTCCGCGATCGAGGTCCGCGTCACGTCGACCTCGTCCGGGATCCCGGCCAGCCGACGCCCCCCGGGGTTGACGTACCGCACGCTGCCGTCGATGTTCGCCAGCGCGACGAACTGCGGCGCCGCGTCGACGAACGCCCGGTAGAGCTCGAGGTCCTCCTGGGCCAGCGTCTTCTCGGTGATGTCCAGCGAGATCCCGATGAGGCCGTCGACGCTGCCGTCGGGGCCGTGCAGCGGCTGCAGCCGGGTCTCGAAGGTGCGGTCGTTCAGGCGCCACGCGTACGACACGTCCTGGCCGGCGAGCGCGGCCTTGAGGCGCGCGACCCCCTGCGGACGGTGCGCGTACGCCTCGAAGAGGTCGACGCCGACCATCTGACCCGCGGTGAGGCCGATCGACGGCAGACCGCCGCCTTCGGAGTAGGTGCAGACACCGTCCGTGCCGGCCGCGAACACGACGACCGGGAGCTGGTTGAGCAGGGCGTCGAGGACGACGTCGCGCGTCGACGACGGGACGCGCCGCGCCGCCGTCATGGCGCGGGCGGGCCCGGCGGCTCGATCAGCCCGTCGCGGATCGCGATCGACAGCGCCTCCAGCTTGGAGTGTGCGTGCAGCTTGGTCAGCACGCTCTGCACGTGGTTGCGCACCGTGTTGACCGAGATGAACAGGCGGCCGGCGATGGCACCGTTGGTGAGCCCCTCGGCGATCAGCTGGAGGATCTCGCGCTCGCGCGCGGTGAGGTCGCTCTCCGGACGCTCGTACTGGTGGTGCAGCCGGTTGAGCAGCCGCGCCAGCAGGTCGGAGCTGACGGTGATCTCTCCGGCCGCCGCGGCGCGGACCGCCGTCACGAGCTCGTCCAGCGGGCTGGTCTTGAGGATGAAGCCGGCGCAGCCGGCCTCGGTGGCCTTGACCAGCATCGAGTCCTCGGCCGCGGCGGTGAGCACGACGATGTTCGCGGCCGGTCGGAGCGACTTCAGCTCGCCGATGGAGTCGACGCCGAGGCCGTCGGGCAGCCGGTGGTCGAGCAGGACGACGTCCGGCTGGGTCGCCACGACCATCGCCCGGCCCTGCGCCAGCGTGGTGGCGGTCCCGACCACCTCGAGGTCGTCTTCCGCGCTCAGAGCCAGCCGGAGGCTCTCGGCGAACATCCCGTGGTCGTCGACGATCAGGAGACGGGTCGGCGCCGAGCCGCCCAGGCCGTCGGACGCGACCTCTTCGCCCGTGGTCGTCATGTCAGCCCCGCATCTCGTGGCATGCGCCGACGCTCCGGCGCGCAGCCCACTCTGCCACGAACCATGACCAGGTGTGACAGAACTCGCCTGGTGCAGGTGCACCATCTGGCACTGGTCCATTGGCCCCTTCAGGGCGTCGGCCGCGTGCCGCATGATCGTCCCGGGGCCCCCGCGACCTGCGCGGGGCCTGATGGTCCGTGCCGCCCGGAGGACGCCGCCCGTGAGCCTTCGCGTGCTCCTCGCCGACGACAGCAACCCGCTGCTGTCGGCGCTGCAGGACGTGCTGCTCGCCGCCGGCCACGAGGTGGTCGCCGCGACGACGACCGGCGAGGAGGCCGTCGAGGCGGCCGAGCGGCACCGGCCCGACGTCGCCGTCGTCGACGTCGAGATGCCGGGCGGCGGCGCGGAGCTCGTCACGGCGCTGCTCGCCCTTCCGTCACCTCCCGGGGTCATGGTCCTCAGCGCGCGCGACGACGTGGAAACCGTCCTGGACATGCTCGCTGCGGGGGCGACGGGGTACGTGGCGAAGAGCGGTCTCGACGAGGACGTGGAGGCCTGCGTGCGGCGCTGCGCCGGCGGCAACGGCCTGTTCGTCGTCGCCGGCTGCGCCGACGGGGTCCGCGAGCGCCTCAGCGCGCTGCGGGCCACCTCGACGTGACCCGCGTGACGCGGATGCACTATGTGAAGACGGTCCGAAGGAATCTGACGCAGCACACATCTCCTCGGGCACAGTTGACTGTGTAGACCCGGTTGGGATCGTCCCCCCGTGCGGTTCCAACCGGGCCTTCTCAGCCCAGCGGCAGATGGTCGGTTCCCCCGCGTCCGTCTGCCGCTGGGCTTTGGGCGTCCGGACTGGTGCAGCAGGCGTAGATCACCTTGGCCCGACCTCACTACGGCCCAGCCCTCCGAAGGTGTCTCGCCCCGGAGCGCCCGCGCTGCGACCCTCGAGACAGGGGTGGCGCCGGGGGCCGGCGCCCGCGTACGGGTGGGGGGAACGCATGTCGCTCACGCTGAGGCGACGGTCGTCGGTCACCGCGCTGGTCGGGTCGATGGCGCTCACGCTCACGATCGGCGTGACACCGGCCCACGGCGCACCGTGGCAGACGCGGGGGCTCGAGGGCTGCAAGCGGCACGTCCACTACAACGCGGACAAGTTCTCCACGCCGCTGCGCATCGACAACAAGTGGCTGCCGATGCGCCCGGGCACCCAGCTCACGCTGCGGGGCGTGTCGAAGGTCACCGGGAAGCTGCTCGGCCACACGGTCACGACGACCATCACGGACCTGACCAAGCGGGTCAACGGCGTGAAGACCCGGGTCATCTACGAGGTCGACCGGGCCCACCAGACGAAGGCCGAGGCCGAGCTGGCGTTCTTCGCCCAGGACGACAAGGGCCGGGTGTGGAACCTGGGTGAGTACCCGGAGGAGTACGAGGACGGCACGTTCGTCGGCGCGCCCAGCACCTGGATCGCCGGGCTGCGCGGCGCCGAGGCCGGCATCCACATGCTCGGGACCCCGTTCCGCACCAAGAAGCACTACCTGCAGGGGCTGGCCGAGGACGTCGAGTTCCTCGACTGCGCGAAGGTGATCGCGAAGGACGCGCAGGTCAGCGTGCCGGCCGGCGACTTCAGGCGGGTGCTGGTCACCGACGAGATCAGCCCGCTGGACGGGCCGGACGCCGGAAGCCAGCAGAAGTACCACGCGGCCGGCGTCGGCGTGGTGCACGTCGGGTTCAAGGACGACCCGCAGGGCGAGCTGCTCGACCTGGTGGAGGTGAAGCAGCTCAGCAAGGCCGAGATGCGGACGATCCGCAAGAAGGCCATGAAGCTCGAGCGGCACGGCCTCGCCACGCACGACCTGTACTCCCAGACATCGAAGGCGACGAGGCAGCTCCTCCCGCGCTACAGCTGAGGGCTAGCGCGCGGTCGCCTTCGACGAGGCCCGCGCCTTCGAGGTCTTCCTCGGGGCGCGGGCCGCGGACGTCCGCGCCTTCGCCGCCGCCTTCGGCCTGCCCCCGGCCGGCCGCTCGGCGAGGACGTCCTTGAGGAACAGGCCGGTGTGGCTCTCCGGAGACGCGGCGATGTCCTCGGGCGGCCCCTCGGCGATCACCGTGCCGCCGCCCGAGCCGCCCTCGGGGCCCATGTCGACGACCCAGTCCGCGGTCTTGATGACGTCCAGGTTGTGCTCGATGACGATGACGGTGTTGCCCTTGTCCGCCAGCCCTTGCAGGACACCGAGCAGCTTCGAGATGTCCTGGAAGTGCAGCCCGGTCGTCGGCTCGTCGAGCACGTAGACGGTGCGCCCGGTCGAGCGCTTCTGCAGCTCGGAGGCGAGCTTGACCCGCTGGGCCTCACCGCCGGACAGGGTCGGAGCCGGCTGGCCGAGCCGGACGTACCCGAGGCCGACCTCGTTCAGGGTGGTGAGGTGCCGGGAGATCGCGGGTACCGCGGCGAAGAACTCGGCGGCTTCCTCGATCGGCATGTCGAGGACCTCGGCGATGGTCTTGCCCTTGAAGTGCACCTCGAGCGTCTCGCGGTTGTACCGGGCGCCGTGGCAGACCTCGCACGGGACGTAGACGTCCGGCAGGAAGTTCATCTCGATCTTGATGGTGCCGTCGCCGGAGCAGGCTTCGCAGCGACCGCCCTTGACGTTGAACGAGAACCGGCCGGGCAGGTAGCCGCGGATCTTGGCCTCGGTGGTCTCGGCGAACAGCTTGCGCATGTGGTCGAAGACCCCGGTGTACGTGGCCGGGTTGCTGCGCGGGGTGCGCCCGATCGGGCTCTGGTCGACGTGGACGACCTTGTCGACGTGCTCGAGGCCCTTGATGGTCTTGTGCCGGCCGGGGACCGTGCGGGCGCCGTGCAGCTTCTGCGCCAGCGAGGTGTAGAGGATGTCGTTGACCAGCGTGGACTTCCCGGAGCCGGAGACCCCGGTCACCGCGACGAAGCAGCCCAGCGGGAACGTCACGTCGATGTTGCGCAGGTTGTGCTCGCGGGCGCCGACCACGGTGAGGTCGCGGCCCTTGGTGCGCGGACGGCGCACCGCCGGGCTGGGGATCGTGGTGCGCCGGGACAGGTAGGCGCCGGTGAGCGAGTCGGAGCTCTCGAGCAGCTGCTGCACGGTGCCGGACACCACGATCTGGCCGCCGTGCTCGCCGGCGCCCGGGCCGATGTCGACGACCCAGTCGGCGGTGCGGATGGTGTCCTCGTCGTGCTCGACGACGATGAGCGTGTTGCCGAGGTCGCGCAGCCGGGTGAGGGTCTCGATCAGCCGCCGGTTGTCGCGCTGGTGCAGCCCGATCGACGGCTCGTCGAGCACGTAGAGGACGCCGACCAGCCCGGCGCCGATCTGGGTGGCCAGCCGGATCCGCTGCGCCTCGCCGCCGGACAGGGTGCCGGACGGGCGCTCGAGCGAGAGGTAGTCGAGGCCGACGTCGAGCAGGAAGCCGAGCCGGGCGTGGATCTCCTTGATGACCCGCTCGGCGATCTGCCGCTCCCGGTCGGTCATGTCGACCGAGCGGAGGAAGTCGTCGCACTCGCGCAGCGGCAGCCGGCACACGTCCGCGATGGACCTGCCGCCGAGCAGCACGGCCAGCGACTCGGGCTTGAGGCGTGAGCCCTGGCAGACCGGGCAGGGCACCTCCCGCATGTAGCCCTCGTAGCGCTCCCGGCTCCAGTCGGAGTCGGTCTCGGAGTGCCGGCGCTGCACGAACGGGATCGCGCCCTCGAAGCCGGTGTGGTAGCTGCGCATCCGGCCGTAGCGGTTCCGGTACTTCACGTGCACCTGGTAGTCGAGCCCGTGCAGCACCGCGTCCCGGGCGCGGGCGGGCAGCTTGCGCCAGGGCGTGTCCATCCGGACGTTGAGGTCCTCGGCGAGCGCCTCCAGCAGCCGCTGGAAGTACTCGCTGGAGCTGGTGCCGGACGCCCAGGGCGCGACCGCGCCCTCCCCCAGCGACTTCTCGTCGTCGGGGACGATCAGCTCGGGGTCGACCTCCAGCCGGGTGCCGATGCCGGTGCACTCCGGGCAGGCACCGTAGGGCGAGTTGAACGAGAACGAGCGGGGCTCGAGCTCCTCCATCGCGAGCGGGTGGTCGTTGGGGCAGGCGAGCTTCTCGGAGAACTTGCGCTCGCGGTGCGGGTCCTTCTCCGGCAGGTCGACCATGTCGAGCACGACCAGGCCGCCGGCCAGCCCGAGCGCCGTCTCGACCGAGTCGGTGAGCCGGCGCTTGGCGCTGGGCTTCACCGCCAGCCGGTCGACCACGACGTCGATCGAGTGCTTGTACTTCTTGTCCAGCTTGGGCGGCTCGGCCAGTGACACCGTCTCGCCGTCGACCCGGGCCCTGCTGTAGCCCTTGGTCTGCAGCTCGCGGAACAGCTCGGCGTACTCGCCCTTGCGCCCGCGCACGACCGGGGCCAGGACCTGGAACCGGGTGCCCTCCTCCATCTCGAGCACCCGGTCGACGATCTGCTGCGGGGTCTGCCGGCTGACCGGCTCGCCACAGGTCGGACAGTGCGGGCGCCCGGCGCGGGCGAAGAGCAGCCGGAGGTAGTCGTAGACCTCGGTGATGGTGCCGACGGTGGAGCGCGGGTTGCGGCTGGTGGACTTCTGGTCGATCGACACCGCCGGGCTCAGGCCCTCGATGAAGTCGACGTCCGGCTTGTCCATCTGGCCGAGGAACTGGCGGGCGTACGCGGAGAGGCTCTCGACGTAGCGGCGCTGCCCCTCGGCGAAGATCGTGTCGAACGCCAGGCTGGACTTGCCGGAGCCGGACAGCCCGGTGAAGACGATCAGGGCGTCGCGGGGCAGGTCGAGGGAGACGTCCTTGAGGTTGTGCTCGCGCGCACCTCGGACGATCAGCTGGTCCACGTAGGTCCTTACCGGGCTGGAAGCTGCTGCTGGGGTCAGGTGACGGTGACCC
>DASTVO010000105.1:0-7701 GCA_035759075.1 Actinomycetes bacterium | reverse complement strand
GTCGTCGGTGGCGCCGCCGGCCGCCGCGACGCGGGTCGGGTCGGCTCCGCGTGAGCTGGCTCCGGTGCCGCCGGCACCGGTGGCGGCGACCGAGGTCGCCGAGCTGCCGGCCGTGGCTGTGCCGGAGTCGCCGCCGTCGCTGTTCGATGTCGCCGACGAGGCGCCGGTGCTCCCGGAGACGGCGTTGCCCGTGGCGACCGCCCCGGCGTCGCCGGACGAGCCCGCGGTGCTGGTCCCACGGACGGCGCCCGCCGAGCCGGACATCACGATCAGCGCGATGCCGCCGGTGCCGCCGCCGCCCTCGGAGGTGCCGGTGTCACCGGTCGTGCCGTAGACGTCCCCGGTGTCGCCGGAGCGCCCGGTGACGGTGGCGTCGCCGCCGTTGCCCGAGGTCGCTTTCGCGGTCGGGTTGGACGTCGCGTCACCGGTGGTGCCCGAGGTGGAGGTCGCGTCGGACTCCGTCGTGGTGTCCCCGGAGCTCGCCGAGCTCTCGGAGGACGAGCTGGCGGTGGCGTCGCCGGAGCGGCCACCGGCCCCGCTGCCGCTGCTGGCTGCCTCCGCCGCGGCACCGGACTCGGAGACGACGCCGTCGAGCGGTGCGCCGGCCGGGCCGCCCGTCGCCGTTGCCTGCTGGCTGGCGGACCCGCTGGTGGCAGTGCCGGTGGACGACGACGACCCGGTCGTGCCGTCACCACCCGGGCCGGAGGTCGCGTTGCTCGTCGCGCCGCTGGTGGAGCTGGCCGGCCCGGTGTTGCCGCCGGTGCCGGTCGCGCTGGAGGTGGACGAGCCGGACGAGCCGCTGGTCGCCGAACCGCTGGTGGTCGAGCTCGCCGGCCCGGAGCTGCCGCCGGTCGCGTCCGAGGTCACGCCGCCGGAGTCCCCGCTCTTGACCTCGACGGCGATGCCGCCCGTGCCGCCGCCGGCGCCTCCACCGGCGCCACCGGTGTCGCCGCCGACGTCCCCGCTCGAGCCGGAGGTGCCGTCACCGCTGGCGTTCCCGCCGTCACCGCTCGACGCGGTGGTCTCGCCGCTAGACGTAGCGCCGCCGGTGTCACCGCTCGTGGACGACGACGTCGTGCTCGTCGTCGACGAGCCCGATGACGAGCCGGAGTCCGACGAGGACGTCGAGCTCGACTCACCGCTCACGGCCGGTTCGTCGACGGTGCGCACCACGGCGGAGACCGCCCGGGGCGGGTCCTCGATCTCCATGGCTGCGATGGCGGCCGCAAAGGCGATCTTCTCGAACATGGCCTTGTCCGTTCTCTAGCTGTGACGAGACGAGCGGGTCGTGGGCAACGGCTGCTTGCGCCGGTGCTTGGGGAGGTGCGGAGGAGCGGCGAGCTTGCGCCGCCGGTTCATGAACATGGCGACCAGGGAGAGCAGGGCGAGGACCGGCACCGCTGCGTTGAGCAGCAGCGGCACGAGAGCCTCGCCGGCACTCGCGGCCGCGGTGTGGTCGAGCGGTGAGCCGGCGAGCGCGGCGGGGACGGAGCCCGTGGCGAGCAGCCGGCCGGCCGGCGAGTCGCTCACCAGCCCGAGGAGGCGCTGGGCCGGGGTGGTGGGCGCGGGCGACACGGCGTCGCCGGCGGGGGGCGTGTCGGCGCTGCGGCACACCTTCCTCTCGGCGTGTGCGGTGCACACGACGTCTGCTGAGTCGGACGACCTGACGACGACCTCGCCCTGCTCCCCCGCCGACGTGTCGGCGACGGCGTTCTTGCGCGGCGAGGGCTTGTCGGCCGAGGCCTTGTCGTGCGAGGCCTTGTCGTGCGAGGGCTTGCTGCGGGTCGGCCCCCGCCGAGGGGTCGCGGCGGCGGAGCGAGCCGGCGCGTCGGCCGGCCCCAGGGCGGCGAAGCCCGGCTGGGCGGCGGTCACCGGCAGAGCGCCGTGCGGGACGCTGACCACCGGCTGCGACGCGGTGGGCGCCGGCGGTGGCTTGCAGGCCCGGTCGGGGTCGATCCCGCTGGAGGCGCAGCCGGCGTCGCCGCCGCGGGCGGTGGCGCTGACGGCGCCGCTGCTGCCGGTCTGGCTCGTCGCGGAGACGTCGTACTCCGTCACCAGGACGACGGCGGCGTCGCCGGTGTGCCCGGACCGGGCCTCGCCCGTCCCGCGGCCGCCGTCGCCGGTGCGCACGACCTGGGTGCCCTCGCCGACGACGTGCGTGTCTCCGCCCCGGCCACCGGTCGCCGTCGCGGAGCTGGAACCGGTCGGGCCGCTGGTGGCCGTCGCGACGGCGCTCCCGCCGGAGATCACCAGTGCCAGGCTGGTCCCGGTGCGCCCGCTTCCGGACGTGGCCTGCGCGTCGCCGCCGGCACCGCCGCTGACCTGCCCGCCGGCACCGCTGCTCCCCGACTCGGACCAGTCCGTGCCGGCAGACCCGTTCGTGGCGCCGGCGACCGCGTCACCGGTGTCCCCCGACGTCGACTCCCCCGAGGCTCCGGACCTCGCCGTGACCAGTGCCCAGGCGTCGCCGCTGTCACCGCTGGTCGCGCCCGAGGTCGCGGTGCCGCCGCGGCCGGGGGTCGCCGACGACGACGTCGTACCGCCCGCTGTCTCCTCGGCGGGCAGGACGTAGCTCAGGGCCGCCCCGGTGTCGCCGGAGCGGGCTGTGGTCGCCGAGGCACCCTGCACCGTGAGCGCGACCGCCACGGACCGCCCGGAGCTTCCGGACGCGGCCGAGGAGGAGCTCCCGCCGACAGCGACCTGACCGTCGGCGAGCACGGCCGCCCGCGGGACGCGGACACCGGCGTCACCGGTCCGGGCCGACGAGACGGCTGCTCCGCTGACCGCGACCGAGACGGCGGTCGCCATGCCCGGTGCTCCGGCCGAGCCCGACGAGGAAGTGCCGGCCGTGGCGAGCCGCGGCGGAAGAACGGTCGCCTGCGCGCCGGCGTCGGCGGTGACCGCGATGGCGAGCGCGCAGCTCGGCGTCGTCGAGGACCCGTCGTAGGCATCGCAGCGGACCTTCTCGGACGCGGCGCCGGACAGTCCGGCGTCCTGGTCCCACGTGGCGACCTCGACGACGAGCCGCCGGTCGGTGCGCGCGTCGAGAGCGCGGGTGCCGGCGAGGAGACCGGCGACGTGCTCCTCGGTCCCCGCACCGGCCGCGGTGGCCATCTGGTCCCCGAGGTCCTGCACCATCCGCCGCAAGGAGGTCGTCACCTGCGTCACGTCGATGGTCGTGGAGAGACGTCCGACTCCGCCGGCTGCCGTGGTTCCCGCGCCGATGCCGCCGCTGACGACCCCGGTGCTGCCACTGGTCGCCGAGGCCGACGCACTGCCGCCGCCGGTGACGCTGACCGCGGTCGCGTCGCCGCTGCGTCCGGACCGGGCACCGGCCGCCTCGCCGGAGGCGGCCACGTTCACCCGGCCCAGGGCGGCGACGGCGTTGGTGGGACCGTCCAGCGACACGGACACCGACACGGCGCAGAAGCACGAGGCCGCGCGGCCCCGCACGTCGACCACGGCCGCGCGGACGACGTCCTCGACGTACGCGGAGATCGCCCGCTCGACCGGCCCCGGCTCGACCGAGGGTGCGACCTCGGCAGTGACGACGTCCGCCGCAGCGCGGTCGGGAGCCGGCTCCTGCGTGGGCGCCGGCTCCTGGAGGGACCCCTGGTCCCCCTCGGGCGGCGGGTCAGGGTCGGCGAGCCGCGCGTCGCCGGGGAGGGGCGACTCGGCCACGACGGGCACCGGCGTCGCGCCGGTGGGAGTCGCAGGCTCGGCCAGGGTGGGCCCCGGCTCGGACACCGCGAGGGCCTGCGCGGGCTTCTCGGCCGCCGTCACCGCCGGCGATGGGTCAGACGTGGCCACCGGCTCGCTCCCGCTGGGCGCCGGCTCGGATCGCGGGGCTGCCGACTCGCTGGCGGTGGGCGCCGGCTCGGACGGCGTGGGCGACGGGTCGCTCGCCTGGTCCACTGCGGGCGCCTCGGTGGAGGCCACCTCCGGAGCCGGGTCCTCGGTGACACCCCAGGCACCGGTGGTGAGCGAGAGCCCGAGGACCAGCACCGCGACGAGGCTGCCTGCGCGCAGCAGCACCGCGTTCGCTCCGTGCCGGATGCCCACCTGCCCACCCCCAGGGCGTTGGCCACCACCGTCCCCTCGCAGACAGTGGCGCGATCGCAACCGTAAGGAGCCGCAAGGCCAGGCACATACGACAGAAGTGCGAGATGTCATCCACAGCTGCAGTACGCAGCGTGGCGACGCGCCGCCGCGCAGTGACGCTGCCTCTTGTCGGTGATCCGCCGCAGGACGAGGATCGGAGGTGGGCCAGAGCTCTCTCTCGGGGGCACCATGAGGCTGACGACGACCTCCGTCTCGGAGCACCTCGTGCTGCGCCTGGACGGCGAGCTGGCGGCCGACGACGCCGCTGAGCTGCGCCGCAGGCTGGGCGCGGCCGTCGCCACCGACGCGCACGAGCTGGTCATCTGTGACGTGTCGCGGCTGCGCCGGGCGGACCCGCTGGCCGTGCGTGTCTTCGCGACCCAGCAGGACCCGGACGAGGGTCCGGGACCGCGGCTGTGCCTGGTCGGCGCGTCCGGCGAGGTCGCGGAGGTGCTCGAGCGGCTCGGGATACCGCGCTTCCTGCCGACGGCCTCGTCCGTCGAGGCCGCGCTGGCGAGGGAGCGGAGCGGACCGCCGCGGCTCTCGGCGGTCCGACTGCTCCTCCCGTCTCCCGCAGCGCCCCGGCTGGGCCGCAGGTTCGTGGCGGAGACCTGTGCGCAGTGGGGCGTCATCGGTGTCGTCGAGGACGCCGAGCTGATCGCCGACGAGCTGGTGACCAACGCCGTCGTGCACGCGGGAACAGAGGTCGCCCTCCGGCTGGAGCGGACCCCGACCAGCCTCATGGTCGCCGTCCGGGACCTGGCCGACGACACCTTCGCCACCTGGTGGCACGGGGGCGAGGACGAGCGCGGCACGACGTGGGGCACTGGGCTGACGCTGGTGCGCGCCCTGGCTGACAGCGCCGGTGTGCACCTCGAGGCCACCGGGGGCAAGGCGGTCTGGGCCGTCCTGCACACGCCGACGCCGGACACCCCCGAACCGGGCATGCGTCCCCGACGGACCCGGCTGACGGTCAACGCCGGCCGGCGGCCGCGCGAAGAGACGCGGTGGCGGGTCATGCTCGACCTGCTCTGGGTGCCGGAGCGGCCCGAGCTGGTCCGGCTGACCCTCACGTCACGCCCGAAGCATCCGTCGTTGATGCGCGGTTCGTGGTGGGTGGCCCGGTCCGCCCTGCGCGACGGGCTGCGCGGCCCGGTGCGCCACGAGGGCCTGCGGGTGCGCCCGGAGCGAGGCGGCCGGGAGCTGGTCCTGGAGGTGCCGGCCCGCCCCGTTCAGGTGCTGCGGGTGTCGGCGTCGCGCGTACGACGCTTCCTGGACTCGACCGCGGACCACACGTCGCGCCCCGGCACGGGGTGGACCTCGACCACGGCCGCGACGGGCAGCGGGCCGTAGAGGTGCGGGAACGCCTCGCGGGCGTCGGCGGGCACCTCGGCCACGACGGGGGCACCGACGGCTCCGGGGTCGATCTCCAGCAGCACCAGGCCGTCCTGGACGTCGGCGTAGAAGGTGTCCCGGACGCCCTGGACCTGGTGCCGGTACGACGCGTGGATGAACCCCTCGTGCTCGAGGGTGCGGCCGCGGGTCGAGACGCGGTACTCGCCGGTCCGCAGCGCCGCGTCCCAGTCGGCGCGCAGCGCAAGGTGGAAGACGCGCTCGACGGACTCGGCGCCCTTGGGCTCAGTGTCCACGCGACACCCACTCGGGCAGGTGCGGCGCCTCGGCCCCGATCGTGGTGTCCGCACCGTGCCCGCCATGCAGGACGGTCGCTGCCGGCAGGGTGAGCAGCCGGTCGCGGATCGAGGCGATGATGGCCGCGAAGTCGCTGTGGGACCGGCCGGTCGATCCGGGCCCACCGCGGAGCAGGGTGTCGCCGCAGAACACCGCCCCGAGGTCCTCGGCGTACAGGCTGACAGCGCCCGGCGTGTGGCCGGGCGTGTGCAGCACCGCGACCGTGGTGTCCCCCAGCTCGAGGGTCGCGCCGTCGGCGAGGTCGATGTCGGGCCGCAGGTCGCCGTACTCCTGCGCCCACAGCAGGTGGTCGGCCGGGTGCAGCGCGATCTCCGCCTCCGTGGCGGCGGCCACCTCGACGGCAGCGTTGATGTGGTCGTTGTGCCCGTGCGTGCACACGACGAGCGGGACGTTCCGGTCACCGACCGCCGCCAGAATCCGGCCCGCGTCGTGCGCGGCGTCGACGACCACGACGGACTGGTCGTCTCCGAGGAGCCAGACGTTGTTGTCGACCGGCCACTCACCGCCGTCGAGGGCGAAGGTGCCTGACGTCACGACCTTCTCGACCCGCAGGCCCGTCGGTGGACGGCGCAGCGCCCGGGACATCTGCCGACCTCCTCAGGTGGCGGGGACCTCATCCTCGCGCATCCCCCACGGCGAGCCGTAGGCGTTGAGCAGGTCGAGGAACGGCACGGCGTCGAAAGCCTCCGGCCCCAGGACGCCGTGCCCCTTCCAGGCGCCGCCCGCGAGCAGCTCGAGCGCGACGACCGGGTTCACCGCGGTCTGCCAGACGACCGCCTGCGAGCCGTACTCGGCCATGGACCACCCGTTGTCGACGACGTGGTAGAGGTACACCGCCCGGGGGTTGCCGGCCCGCAGGCCGGTGACCCAGGTGCCGGCACACGTCTTCCCGGTCATCCGGTCGCCGAGTGTCGCGGGGTCCGGCAGGCAGGCCGCCACGACGTCGCGCGGCGAGACCTCGACTCCACCGACGGAGACCTTGTCCGTGCGGTCCAGCCCGACCTTGTGCAGCACCTCGAGCACGGTGATGAACTCCTCGCCGAGGCCGTACTTGAACGTCACCCGCCGGGCGTCCACCCAGCGCGGTACGAGGAGCACCTCCTCGTGCTCGACGTTGACGCACTCCACCGGGCCGATGCCCTCCGGGAAGTCGAAGACCTCGGGCTCACTGAAGGGCGGTGTCGTGAACCAGCCCCGGTCCTTCTCCCACACGACGGGCGGGTTCAGGCACTCCTCGATCGTCGTCCAGATCGAGAACGAGGGCGCGAACGCGAACCCCGCCACCTCGAGGTTGGCTCCGTCGCGGACGCCGATCTCGTCGATCTCGTCGAAGAGGTGGTCGGCGGCGTAGCGGGCGAAGACGTCGGAGAGACCTGGCTCGACGCCGATCCCGACCAGTGCGAGCCGCTGCGCCGACTCCCAGTCGCCGGCCTTGGCGAACTGCTCGTCGCCCAGCTTCACACCGGTGCGCTCGTGCGGCGCCTCCTCGTCCGGCCGCGAGAGCGACATGGCCATGTCGAGGTAGTCGGCCCCGGCTGCCAGCGCGCCGTCGAAGATGGGCATGACGAAGCGCGGGTCGACCGCGTTCAGGACGTGGGTGATGTGGTGCTCGCGGCACAGCGAGGTGACCGCGTCGGCCGAGGACGCGTCGACCTGCGCGGTGACGAAGCGCCGGTCGCTGCGGTGCGGAGCCACGGCGCGCTCGGCGCGGCGCACGTCGTAGTCGGCGACGACCATCGCGTCGAAGAACTCGCGGCGGGCTGCGATGCCGACGACTGCCGAGCCGACGCCGCCTGCTCCGACGACGAGGATGCGCATGCTCATGTGGGTGTGCCCTTCGGGTCGCGTCCGTCGAGGAGGGGGCGGGCGGGGTCGTGCGGCGTCCCGCGG
>DASTVO010000104.1:0-2741 GCA_035759075.1 Actinomycetes bacterium | reverse complement strand
CCCTGGTCGTCGAGCTCGTCCGGGTCGGCGGCGACCGTGCGGTAGCCGCGCTCCGCGAGCAGCTCGAGCAGCGGGACCGGGGCATGCGGCTCGAAGACCACGGCCAGGTCGGGCGCCACCGGGGACACGACGCTCATCAGGTGCATCACGTGGGCTGCGCCGAGGTGGTGCGGGAGGTCGGCCCGCTCCACGGTCACGCCCTCCCGGCCGAGGATCTCCCCGAGCTGCGCGTGCGCTGCCGCGTTCGTGCGGTAACCGCGCCCGACGGCCAGCGTGGTCTCGTCCAGCCAGCACATGTCCCCGCCGTCGGCGGTCGCATCCCCGGTCAGCCGCCCGACGACCGGCACCCCGGCCTTCTCGACCTCGGCCACGAGGAAAGCCGGCTCGTCGGCGCGGGCGGGCTTGCGCATCCGCAGCTCGACTGCTCCGGCCCCCGTGACGAACACCGGGTCGTAGGCGAAGCAGGCGTCCACCAGGCCGTCGGGCGCCTCGGCGACGACGACCTCGACGCCCAGACCGGCCAGCAGCTCGACGAAGCCCTCGTGCTCGCGCACCAGCGCCGAGGGGTCCGGGGTGCGCCATCCGGCGCCGGCGAAGTCACCGGACGTCGTGGGCCGGACGACGAGGACCCGCCGCAGCGGGGCGGACATGGACCGGACGCCGTACGCGGTGTCAGCGCTCATCCCGTGACCCTAGCCACGCCGTGCCTGCAGCGCCGCCCACTCGTCGGCGAGCATCGCGTAGGAGAGCTCGTCGGTCCACTCGCCCTTGACCCACTCGTTCTGCAGCAGATGGGCCTCACGTCGCATGCCGAGCCGCGCCAGCACCGCCGCGGACGCGGTGTTCCGGGCGTCGCAGCGGCCGATGATCCGGTGGAGGCGCATCTCCTCGAAACCGACTCGGAGCATCTCCCGGGCCATCTCGGTGGCCAGCCCACGACCCTGGAAGGCCGGCTTGAGGACGAAGCCCACCTCGCCGGTCCGGTGCGTCTCGCTCAGCCAGACCAGCGTCGCGTCGCCCACGACCTCGCCGGTCTCGCGCAGGACGGCGACCGGGTTCAGTCCGTCGCCTTCGCTGCGCACGGCGGTCCGCGACATCTTCTTCGTCAGCGTCTCGCGGAGCTCGTCCTCGGACAGGACGTCCGAGTAGAGGTAGCGCATGACCTCCTCGACGGCGTGCGTCTCGCGCAGGTCGTCGAGGTCGCCCGGCCGGTAGGGCCGCAGGTCGAGGCGCTCCGTCCGCAGCGGGTAGGTCGGCTCCAGCACGGTGTGACGGTAGCCGTACCTCGTGCCGGGTCAGGGCAGCTGCACGTGGCCGTGTCGGGTCTTCCAGAGGAAGTACTTCTCGAACGCCAGCTTGGCGGCGTGCGACTGCGGTCCGGGGATGAGCAGACCGCCCTTGCGCGGCGGCAGCATCCGGTCGGCGAGGATCATCACGCCGTTGTTGCCGGCGTCCATGACGCAGACGGCCGGGATCTCACCGAACGTCTTGTGGTCGGACGGCACCTCGCCGCGTACCTGTGCGGCGATGTTGCGGGCCGCCACCTTCGCCTGCACCTCTGTCGGGAAGCCGGTCTTGGGCACCCCTACCGGCACTGCTGACGTCCACGGGACCTGGACCGCGGCTGCCACGCCGACCGCGTAGATGTCGTCGAACTTCTCCGACTGGTAGGTGTCGCGGACGGTGACGTAGCCCTTCTCGTCCGAGAGACCGTGCGTGCTGCGGATGACCTCCTGGCCCAGGAAGGGCGGGATGACCATCGCCCAGCTGAACGGCACGGCGCGTCCGTCGGAGAGGCGGACCGCGCCCTCCTCCACAGCCGCCATGGACACCCCGGTCACGGCGTCGATGCCCTCCTTGCGGAGGAACATCCCGAGCAGCTTCTCGCCGCCGGGGAGGCCGCCGATGCCGAAGTGGCCGAGGAACGGCTCCGCGGTGACGTAGGTGAGGCGGACCTTCTTGTGCAGACCCGCCTTGCGCAGCCGGTAGGAGGTGTTGAACAGGAACTCGTACGCGGCGCCGAAGCAGCCGGCGCCCTGGGTCGCGCCGATGACGACGTCACCCGGCTCGTCCAGGAGCTTCCGCCACGAGCGGCCGGCCTCGAGAGCTCCGTCCATCGTGGTGATCGTCGACGCGTTGCCGTCCGGCCCCAGGCCGGGGATGACGTCGAAGTCGTTGCGGTAGCCGGTGGCCACGATCAGGTAGTCGTAGCGGTGGTCGTGCCCGCCGGCCGTCACGGTCTTGGTCACCGGGTCGATGGCGGTGGCCTCGGCGTGCACGAAGTCCACGCCGTGGCTCTCGAAAGTCGGTGTGACCGGGAACATGATCTGGTCCGGGCGACGCTTGCCGAACGGCACCCAGATCAGCGACGGGGTGAACAGGAACTGGTCGGAGGCCGACACGACCGTCACGTCGACGTCACCGCCGAGCTCGTGCTTCACGGTCAGCGCGGCGGTGAGCCCGCCGAAGTTGCTGCCGAGGACCAGTACCTGTGCGCGCGTCATCGAGACCTCCGTCAGTGGTTGTCCGTCGACCGTGCCGGACCTGCCGAGGAGGGCACAGGGGCGGAGGGGCAGCCTCGGTGGGACCTAGGTCCCGACGCCCCCCGTACGCTCGACCCATGCAGTTCGAGACCCTCGCGATCCACGCCGGCCAGGAGCCGGACCCCACGACCGGCGCGGTCGTCCCGCCGATCTACCAGGTGTCCACGTACAAGCAGGACGGCGTCGGCGGGCTGCGCG
>DASTVO010000103.1:0-21367 GCA_035759075.1 Actinomycetes bacterium | reverse complement strand
CCGGTCTGGTCCCATGCCCGGCGTCTGCCGCGGCACTTCCCGGCCGACGCCCGCACGGTGCGGCGCGAGAGCTGGCGGCATCACTACCTGCTGGCCCGGGCCCAGTTCTGGGTCGACAACCAGGGCCTGCCCCGCCACTTCACCCGGCGCAAGGAGACGACCTACATCCAGACCTGGCACGGGACGCCGCTGAAGCGGATGGGCTTCGACTCCCCGGCCCTGGAGCGGGCGAGTGCAGCGACCCGCAAGGCGCACAAGGCGCTGATGCGGCGCTGGAGCGTGCTGCTCGCGCCGAGCGAGTACTTCGTGGAGACCTTCGCGCGCTCCTACCGCTACGAGGGGCGGATCGAGCGGGTCGGTCTGCCGCGCAACGACCTGCTGGTCCGCGGGGTCGACGAGGAGTGGGTGCTCGCCAAGAAGCGGGAGCTGAACCTGCCGACCGACCAGCGGCTGGTGCTCTACTGCCCGACGTTCCGGGACCGGGCCCGGCGGCTGCGCAAGGAGTTCGACGTCGCGTTCGACCTCGACGTCCTGGCGCGCGAGCTCACCGGTGACTCCTTCCTGATGATCAGGACGCACTACCTCGACGCGTACCGGCTCCCGGAGCGCTACATGACCTTCGCGGCCGACGTGTCGCGGCACCACGACGTGACCGAGCTGATGCTGGTCGCCGACGTCCTGGTCACCGACTACTCCTCGGTGATGTTCGACTTCGCGAACACCGGCCGTCCGATGGTGTTCTTCACCTACGACTACGAGGAGTACGTGCGCGACGAGCGCGGCACGTACGTCGACCTGGCCGACATCGCCCCGGGGCCGCTCGTCACCGACACCGAGGGACTGGTCGCGGCGCTGCGCACCGTCGACGCAACCCGCGAGACGTACCGGGAGCGGTACGACGCGTTCCGGGAACGGTTCTGCTCCTACGAGACGGGCCACGCCGCGGAGCACGTGGTGAAGGAGTTCTTCGAGAAGGGCGGAGCCCGGTGACGCAGCCGCGCAACGTCTTCCTGGTCGCGAACAACGTCGACGAGCTCGGTGGCGTGCAGCGGGTGACGCACAACCTGGCCACGATGCTGCACGAGGCCGGGCACCGGGTCACCGTCGTGGGCATCAACCGGTTCGAGCCGGCGCACGACTACGGCCGGCGTGCCTACCGCTGGCTGGTGCTCAACGAGACACCCGAGCCGCCCGCACCCGTGGTGACCGGGCTGACGGAGCGGTTCGACCCGCGGGTGCGGGCGGCGCAGCGGCGGCACGAGGAGGCGCACCGCGCCGCGGTCGACAAGCTCTCCGCCCTCTTCGCCGAGGTCGACGACGGCATCGTCGTCGTCATGCAGATCTTCTCGATGAACTGGGTGGCCGAGGCGGACACCGCGCACCTTCGCGTCGTCGGGATGAGCCACGAGTCCTTCGACGCGACGCTGAACTCCACTCGCTGGGAGCGCGTGAACAAGCACTACCGGGACCTCGACCTGATGCTGCTGCTCACCGAGCGGGACGCGGAACGCTTCGAGCTGGAGGGGTTCAACAACGTCGGCGTCATGCACAACTCGCTCAGCTTCTACCCGGAGCGGACCAGCGACACGTCGGCTCCGGTCGTGGTGGCAGCGGGCCGGTACGCCTCCGAGAAGGGCTACGACCGGCTCATCGACGCGTTCGCCCGGGTCGCGCCGGACCACCCGGAGTGGGTGCTGAAGATCTTCGGTCACGGCCCGCTGGAGAAGCAGCTGCGCAAGCAGGTGGAGCGGCTCGGGCTGCAGGACCGGGTCCTGCTCCCCGGGCTGGCCGGCGACATCGAGGCCGAGCTGCGCGCCGCCTCGGTCTTCGCGCTGTCCTCGATCCACGAGGGGCTGCCGATGGCGGTGGCCGAGGCCATGGCGTGCGGGGTCCCCTGCGTCGCGTTCGACTGCGCACCGGGGGTCCGCGAGATCGTCACCGACGGCGTCGACGGCATCGTGGTGCCGCCCCGCAACGTGGACGCCCTGGCCGCGGGCCTCGACCGGCTGATGGGCGACCCCGACCTGCGCCGGCGCTACGGCGCCGCGGCCCGCGAGAGCGTCCGCAGGTTCGCGCCGGACGCCGTGCTCGCGCAGTGGGAGGAGACCTTCGCCCTCGTCGAGCGCTGACGTCAGATCTCGGGTGCCTCGACCCCGGCCGCCTCGACGGCCTCGCAGACGGTCCGCACGACCTCGACGCGGGCGCAGCGCTTGTCCTCGGCGGCGATGACGTGCCACCGGGCTGCCGGGTGGTCGGTGAGCCGCAGCATGTCCTCGACGGCCGCCTCGTAGTCGGCGCGCTTGTCGCGGTTGCGCCAGTCCTCGTCGGTGAGCTTCCAGGCCTTGTACGGGTTCACCCGTCGGCGCTCGAACCGCCGCAGCTGCTCCTCCGGCGTGAGGTGCATCCACAGCTTGACGAGCACCATGCCCTCGGCCGCGAGCGTGGTCTCGAAGTCGACGATCTCCGCGTACGCCCGCTGCCACTGCGCCTCGGTGGCGAAGCCCTCCACCCGCTCCACCAGCACCCGCCCGTACCATGACCGGTCGAGGACGGCCATGCCTCCCCATCCGGGGAGCACCGGCCAGAACCGCCAGAGGAAGTGGTGGCGCTTCTCGTCGTACGTGGGTGCCGCGAACTGCGCGACGCGGACGTGCCGGGGGTCGAGGTGGTCGACGAGCCGCTTGATCGCCCCGCCCTTGCCGGAGGCGTCCCACCCCTCGAACACGACGCACAGCGGCGGCCCGATCGGGCCACCGAGCTGCCCGCCGAGCGCGAGCCGCAGCCGCAGCAGCCGCTGCTGCTCCTGGCCGAGCAGCCGGGCTTCCTCCTTGCGGGAGAGGCGCTGGCTCAGGTCCACGCTGTCGAGTCGGCCCACGCCCTGCAGCGTAGGGCCCCTTTACGGCTCCGCCGGGGGAGCGCAAGGTGGTTCGGAAGGCGGGGACAGGCCATGACCCGAAAGGGGAGCAGCATGAACGGCGCCATCGTGATCCGCTGGGGACAGGGTGTACCGGGACGAGAGGCGAAGGGCATGGAGGTGTTCGGTGCGGCGGTCGGGCGCTTCGAGGCGCTGGCGAAGCAGGGCCGGATCCACGGCCACCGCGAGTACTTCGGCGTGACCGGCGGCTACGGCGGCTTCATGATCGCCGACGGCGAGCTCACCGAGCTGTCGAAGATCGTCACCGAGCCCGAGACGATGGCGCTGAACAACAAGGCGGCCTCGATCGTCGAGGACTTCGACCTCGCGCTCTACGCCGGCGGCAACGACCAGACCATCCAGGAGCTGATGGCCGACTACACCCGCGACATGGCGGAGGTCGGCCTCCTCTGAGAGGGCCGGGCCGTCACTTGGGCGGCAGGGTGCGGACGTAGGCGACCGCCCGCCGCACCCACCGCTCGAGGTCGGCGTCGTCGGCGTAGCCCGGCTCGTCGACGATGACCCAGCCCTTCATGCTCCGGCCGGTGAGGTCCATCTCCCGGACGTGCGGCTCGGCGAGGACCGCGTCGCCCTCCTCCTGGGGCAGCCGCACCATCAGGCCGCCGCCCTTTATCACGCCGACGCACATGTTGCCGTCGAGCATGAGTGCCACGCCGCCGAACATCTTGCGCTCGGACAGCCCCGGCTCCGGCTCGAGGCGCTCGCGCAGCCGCTCGAGCAGCCCTTCGTCGTAGGACGCCACCCCCCGATCCTGTCAGCCTGCTCCGTGATCGTGAGGGGAATCGGACCTGCTCAGGGTCCGATTCCCCTCACGATCATGGTGCGGCGGGGGCGTAGACCCGTAGCTGGCGCTCCTGCAGCGCGAGCTCCCAGCCCTGCTCCGGGCCGGGCTTCTTCCGGGACAGCGTCGGTGTCCAGACCAGGTAGGTGCCGGGGTCCCCGGTCGAGTCCGGCGGTTCGGGCAGATCGTGGCCGGTCTTCTCCACCTCGGCGTCGACGACCACCTCACCGCCGACCGGCTCGCGCCGGTAGATGCCCAGGATCAGCGCGTCGCGGTCGTCGGTGACGATCGTGTCGATCGTCGCGTCGTTCTCGGCCAGGTAGGCGCGCACGGCGTTCCAGGCCGCGTCGCGGGGGTGGCGCGCGATGTTGTCCAGCATCGGGACGACCCAGGCCGCCAGAGCGACGACGACCACCGCCGCGGTGACGGCGGTGCCGAGTGGTCTCCGGTCCGCCGGCAGCCGGCGGCGCAGCAGCGCCAGCCCGGCCGCCACCGTCGCGGCCGCGCCGAGGCAGACCGCGGGAATGACCGGGACCCAGTAGCGCATCAGCGAGGCGTTGATGCGGATGAAGCCGGGGTCGATCAGCCCGGACACCAGTGTCAGCGGCAGCCACATCGAGACGAACCACGCCAGCATCAGGACGTGGCCCCGTCGGCGCACGAGGAGCGCGCCGACGACCATGAGGGCGAACGCAGTGAGCACCACGACGGTCTGCGGGTAGCCGACGACCGCCCGCGGGAAGCGCAGCAGCGCGTCGAGGCGGGTGATGCCCTCGATGGGACTGCCGTGCTCGCCGCCGATCTTCAGCCGGACCAGGGGGTCACCGTGGGCCCACGCGGTGACCACCAGCTCGAGCACGAGAGCAGCCAGCATCGTGGAGGCCACCTGCACCCACCGGCGCAGCGGCAGCCGCCAGGCCAGCAGCACCAGGAGGACGACCGGGAAGACGAAGACCGTCAGCTCGCGTACGAGGTAGGCCCAGCCGAAGCACGCACCGGCCAGCAGGAACCACCACGCCGCGGCCGCGCCACCGGCACGCCCGTCGCGGTCGGTCCGCTGTGCCCCGGCGATCAGCAGCGCCAGACCGAGGGTGAAGAACGCCGTCGACGGGATGTCCGGCAGCAGCTGCCAGCTGGTCATCCGCTCGGAGCCGAACCGGATGACCGTGTCGACCAGCACCGGGTGGAAGGCGACGAGCACGGTCGCGGCCGCCCCGGTCCACCGCCCGAACAGGACCGTGCCGAGGAAGAACACCGCGACCACGAGGAGGATCCCGGACAGGAACGGCCACGCGTAGTAGGCGACCTGCCCGTAGCCGAAGAGCTCGAGGAACGCCCGGACCGGCAGGATGTTGCCGATCCGCAGCGCATGGTGGTCGAGCTCCCGGGTCGTCTCGGGGAAGCTCGCGGCGTCGTTGAGGACGAAGATGCCGTCGTTCCACCGCGGGTGCGGGCGGACCTGGAACGTGACGGCCAGGTGCAGCAGGACCAGGCCGAGGCCGAGCACCCACGTGGGCACCCGGGCGGCCATCGCGGCGGGACCCGACCGGGGCGGCTGGACGGGGGAGGTGGCCGGCTCGGTGGCTGCGGTCACTGCCCCATCACGGCGGGCTCGGCCGGCACGTCGAGCTCGGCGCCGGTCGCCGCGCGGACCTCGTCCACGCCGACGCCCGGTGCGATCTCGCGCAGCACCAGCCCGGCGTCGGTCACGTCCACCACCGCCAGGTCGGTGATGATGCGGTCGACGACCCCGCGGCCGGTGTAGGGGAGCGAGCACTCCTCGACGATCTTGTGGGTACCGTCCTTGGCCACGTGCTCCATGACCACGATGACGCGCTTCGCGCCGTGGACGAGGTCCATGGCCCCGCCCATCCCCTTCACCATCTTGCCGGGGATCATCCAGTTGGCCAGGTCGCCTGCCTTCGACACCTGCATCGCACCGAGGATCGCGGCGTCGATGTGGCCGCCGCGGATCATCCCGAAGGACGTGGCCGAGTCGAAGAACGAGGCGCCGGGCACCAGCGTCACCGTCTCCTTGCCGGCGTTGATGAGGTCGGCGTCCTCCTCGCCGTCGTAGGGGTATGGCCCGACGCCGAGGATGCCGTTCTCGCTCTGCAGCGTGACGTGCACGCCGCGGGGCAGGTAGTTCGGCACGAGCGTGGGCAGCCCGATCCCGAGGTTGACGTACTGGCCGTCCTCGAGCTCGTCGGCGGCGCGGGCGGCCATCTGGTCGCGGGTCAGCGGCATGTGTCTCAGTCCTCGCTGCTCGGGGTGCCGGGACGCGGCCGGACGGTCCGTCGTTCGATGCGCTTCTCCACGTCCGGGCCGACGTCGACGATGCGCTGCACGAAGACGCCCGGTGTGTGCACCTCCTCCGGCCTGATCTCGCCGACGTCGACGAGGTGCTCGACCTGGGCGATGGTGATGCGCCCGGCCGTCGCGCACAGCGGGTTGAAGTTGCGCGCGCTCTCGCGGTAGACGAGGTTGCCGGCGTGGTCGCCCTTCCAGGCGTGCACCAGGGCGAAGTCGGTGACGATCGACTCCTCGAGCACGTACGTCCGTCGTTCGCCGCCCAGCTCGAACTCGCGGGTCTCCTTGGCGGGGGAGGCCAGCGCCACCGACCCGTCCGGGTGGTAGCGCCAGGGCAGGCCGCCCTCGGCCACCTGGGTGCCGACGCCGGTCGCGGTGAAGAACGCCGGGATCCCGGCCCCGCCGGCGCGCAGCCGTTCGGCCAGCGTGCCCTGAGGCGTGAGCTCCACCTCGAGCTCGCCGGCGAGGAACTGGCGGGCGAACTCCTTGTTCTCGCCGACGTAGGACGACGTCATCCGGGAGATGCGGTGGTCCCGCAGCAGGATGCCGAGGCCCCAGTCGTCGACGCCGCAGTTGTTCGACACGACGCGCAGGTCAGTGGTGCCGGCGTCGTGCAGCGCGGTGATCAGCTGCTGCGGGACGCCGCACAGGCCGAACCCGCCGACGGCCAGCGTGGCACCGGAGGGGATGTCGGCCACCGCCTCGGCCGCGGAGCCGCGGACCTTGTCGGCTGGACGGAGTGCTTCGGAGATCGACTGCTCAGACACGGGGGCGACTCTAGCCAAGCCCGGGGACCGGTCCGCTAGCTGCAGATGTCGTCGGCCGCGGACCGGGTGGCCAGCGTCTCCTCGGGCTGCGGGGAGGCTGTCGACCCGGTCACCTCGACGGTCACGGCGGTCGGCTGGTCGGCGCCCACGACGACGGTGAGCGTGCTGCCGAGCGACAGGTCCTCGGTCACCGTGGAACCGGGGAGCGAGGCGCCCAGGGTGCGACCGGACTCGTCGTACGCGGGGTCGTGGCGGACCTCGGTCGTCGGGTAGTCGCTGCGGTCGGCGTTGCCGACGGACACCACGTTGAAGCCGGCTGCGGTCAGCTCCTTGGCCACCCGGCTCGCCTCGCCGGCGACGCCGGCGCCGTTGAGCACGGTGACGCTGACGTCCTCCGGCGGCGTGACCAGAGGCGGTCCGGACACCGACGGGGACGCGGTCGCGGACGGCTTGGGCTCCTTGCCCGGGAGCGGCTGGTCGAAGCGCAGCGCGTCCCACACCTGCTCGGCGGAGTCCTTCAGCTGCACCCGGTTGATGTCGGCGGGGTAGGGCTCGTTCGGGATGGTCAGGAAGGTGACGTCCTTCGTGTCGAGGCCCCGCACGTCCTGCGCGAGCTTGCGGAGGGCGTTGAGGCTGCCGAGCTCGGGGTCGGTGGTGATGGACTTCGTCGCCGCGTCGAGGAAGCGCAGCAGCCGGTCCGGGCGCAGCAGGAGGCCGGTGCTGCGGACCTTGCTGACCATGGACGACAGGAACGCCTGCTGCCGGTCGATGCGGGAGATGTCACTGCCGTCCCCGAGGCCGGTGCGCGTCCGCACGTAGGCCAGTGCCTGCTGCCCTTTCACCGTGTGGGTGCCGGCCTCGAGGTTCAGGTGCGACTTGCTGTCGCGGACGTCGTAGGGAACGCAGACCTTGACGCCACCCAGGGCGTTGACCATCCCCTTGAAGCCCTGGAAGTCGACGACGACGTGGTGGTCGATCCGGATGTCGGTGAGCTGCTCGACGGTCCGGATGGTGCAGGCGGCCCCGCCCTCGGAGAACGCCGAGTTGAAGATCTCCGACGGGCGGGACGGGATCGTCGTGCCGTCGGGGCGCTGGCACTCGGGGATGTCGACAATGGTGTCCCGGGGGATGCTCACCATGACCGCGCTCTCCCGGTCGGCCGCCAGGTGCAGCAGGATCGTGGTGTCCGAGCGCTCGCCCTCGACGTTGGCCGCGGCGTCGCCGGATCGGCGGTCGGAGCCCATCAGCAGGATGTTCTTGGCTTCGCGGTCCTCGGCCTTCTCGGCGACCTTCTCCGGCCGGTCGTCGCCGAGCAGACCCTCGACGTCCTGCTTGGTGATGTTGTTGTTGAGCTGGTAGTAGGCGACGAACGCGGTGGTCGCGCCGGTGGCCAGCAGCACCGCGAACGTGACGCCGAGCGCGGTCAGCACGCGCTTCAGGGGGCGTGTCGCCGCGGCGTGTCGGGCGCGCGGGGAGTGGCGCCGTCCAGCGTGCCTGTCCACGGGGTGGCCGTCCTTCGTCGGGCGCGTGCGCGATCCGAGCACGACCGTCGGTCGGACGGCCGCTCTCGCGACACGGCGGGGGCTAGCCGGCCAGTCTAGGGCATGGACGCAGCGGTCGGCCGCCACGCGGGCAGCCCGCCGGTCGGCGCGCCGAGGGCGGCGACGACCCGCTCCTGGACGGCCAGCGCGCTCAGCCGGTCCGGATCGGCGTGCCGGCACAGGACGGCGGTCAGCCCGTGCGCCAGGGGGACCAGCAGCCCGCCCACGACGGCCTCCCGGTCGTCGAGCGGGTTGGTGACCAGCAGCGCGCCCTCCGGCGGTTCCGAGGCGACCGCTGCGCCGGCGAGCGCGGCCGCGGTGAGCGCGCCGGCGCCGTCGACGTACGCGGCGCTGCCGGGCGCCGGTGCCGGACCGTCGAACCGGTCCCCGTGGCCATGGACCTCCCGGTCGAAGTCCAGCGCCGACGACGCGGCCGGCTCGGCGCCCGGGCGGGCCAGGCCCATCGGCCCCAGACCGAGCGAGACCACCTCTGCCGCCGTCGGGTCGGCGTCGTCGTGGGTGACCACGGCGACCTCGGCCTCGGTGCCCGCCGGGGTGACGACCATGCCCAGCGACCAGGCGGCCTGCAGCAGGACCGCGGCCTGCCAGTGCAGCGGCAGGCGCACGGACACCCGGTCGCCCGGCTGGGCGCCGAGGTCGTCGCGGAGGAGGTTGGCGGTCTTGGCGACCCAGTTCGCGAAGGTGGCGACCGAGAGCTCGGTGCGCTCCCCGGTGGCGTGGTCGTGGAAGGTCAGCAGCGGCCGCGCCGGGTCGCGGCGCAGCGCGTCCGCCAGCAGGGTCGACGGGGTCGGTGTCGTGGTCGGTGTCGGTGTCGTCGGAGGGGTCGGCGTCACCGGGTCACCGTAGGCGACCGCGGCGGGGGCGCCGACGGTCACGGAAGCGCAAAGCATCGCCGCCGTACACGCCGAGATCGTCAAGACACCGCGCCGCGGCGTCGATCTGGGACAGACTGTGCCGGTATCCCACTCGAGTACCACAGATCACTCCAGTCACACACGTCGCACCCTTCGCCGAGGTCGTCCTTCATGCGCAAGGCTCGTTCCGCCGCTCTGCTCAGCGTCCTCGTGCCGCTGGCCACCGTCGTGCCCGTCGTGTCGATGCCGCAGGCCTCGCCGCGCCCGGTCACGCCCGAGGTCCGTCGTGCGGCGCTGACCGGCGTCGACGTGTCCGCGGTGGGGCGCAGCGGCGTACGGCGCAGCCTGCAGGCCGCCTCGGCCGCTCGGTCCGCCGAGCCGCCGGCCGACCGTGGTCGGGCCCCGGGCCGCCCGGAGGTGCTCGTCTCGCGCCAGGGCCTGGACGAGTTCTCGATGCTCGGTGTCACCTGGCGCCGTACCAGCCGGCCGGTGGAGATCACGGTGCTGGTGCGCACCCATGGCGACCGCGGGTGGACCGGCTGGACGGCGCTGGACCCGACCCCGACACCCCGGGCGTCGGAGGCCAGGACGGCCCGGCCCGGGACCGAGCCGCTCTGGGTCGGCCCCTCCGACGGCTACCAGGTCCGGGTCGACGCCCGGAAGGGTGCGCTGCCCGGTGGGCTGCGGGTCGACCTCATCGACCCCGGCAGCTCGCCCGCAGACGCCGACCCGGTCGGCACCAGCCCGGCGCAGAGCGCGCAGGCCGCCGCCGGGATGCCGACCATCTACACCCGCGCCCAGTGGGGCGCCGACGAGCGGATGCGGCGCAGCTCGCCGAGCTACAACACCACCGTCAAGGCGGGCTTCGTCCATCACACCGCCGGGTCGAACGGCTACTCCGAGGCCGAGGTGCCGAAGATCCTGCGCGCGATCTACGCCTACCACGTCAAGGCGAACGGCTGGTCGGACGTCGGCTACAACTTCCTCGTCGACCGGTTCGGCCGGCTGTGGGAGGGCCGCTACGGCGGCATGGACCGGGCGGTGGTGGGTGCGCACACCGGTGGCTTCAACGTCGACACCTTCGCGGTCTCCGCGATCGGGAACTACGACAAGGCCGCCGCCGGCCCGGAGATGGTCGACGCGATCGCGCGGGTGATGGCCTGGAAGCTGGCGATGAGCTTCCGCGACCCGAACGGCACCACCGTGCTCACCTCGCAGGGCGGCGGGACCTCGCGCTTCGGAGCCGGCTCCCGGGTCACCTTCGCCAACATCTCCGGGCACCGGGACGCCGGCGCCACGTCGTGCCCCGGCAAGAACCTCTACGCCCAGCTGCCGCAGATCCGGGCGCTCACGACCTCGTACCTGGGCACCACCATGTTCAACCCGACGCCCTCCAGCACCACGGCCGTGTACGGGACGGGCGCGTCGATCACGACGACCGCGGCGGTCAACACCGACCAGCAGTGGCGGATGGAGGTCCGGGACGTGTGCCGGGGCACGCTGGTGCGCACGCTCACCGGCGCGGCGTCGCCGTCGGTGCCGATCAGCGCGCGGTGGGACCTGCTGGACGACGCCGGGGCGGCGGTCAGACCCGGCGCGTACGCGGTGAGCCTGGTCAGCGCCGACGCCACCGCGAGCTCCCATACGTGGACCACGGCGGTCACGGTCAACGCCGCCCGCACGGCCCCGGCGCCGGCCGGTGCCGCTTCGACGCCGGGGCAGGCCAGCTTCGTGCCCGTCGACCCGGTCAAGCTGTACGACACCACCGACGGCTCGACCCTGCCGGTGGGGCCGAAGCAGCAGCTGAACCTGCCGGTGCTCGGCGCGGGCAAGCTCCCCGAGACCGGCGTCGCCGCGGTCGCCCTGAACATCTCGGTGAGCTGTGCGACCTCCTCGACGACCGTCAGCGCGTGGCCGGCCGGGACAGCCCGGCCGAAGTCGCCGGCCCTGTACGCCCCGGCGGGCGTCGGCGCGTCCGCCCTCGCGGTCACGGCGCTGGGCGGCGACGGCACCGTGAGCGTGCGGAACAACCGCCGGGGGACCACCGAGATGGCCGTGCACGTCGTGGGCTACTACCCGGTGGCAGGTGGTCACGTCTTCCGGCCGACGAAGCCGCTGCGCGTCTACGACTCACGGACCGACCAGCGCGGACCTCTGGCGTCGGGCAGCGAGCGCGTGCTGTCGATGCCGACGCTCTCGGGGGTGCCGGCAGCCTCCATGTCCGGTGCGCTGCTGAACGTCACGTCCACCCGGGCGGCCGGCACGGGGTACCTCACCGTCCAGGGCGCCGACGGCAACAAGTCGAGCGCCACCCTGCGCTTCGCGCCGGGGACGACGCTGAAGAACCGCGCGGTGACTCGGCTGGTCGACGGCAGGTTCAAGATCACCGGCCAGGACGCGGCCACCCACGTGGTGGTGGACGTCGTCGGCTGGTGGGCTCCGGCCGAGGTGGCCGGGGGACGGCTCTTCCAGCCGCGCAGCGCGTCGAAGGTCCTCGACACCCGCAAGGGCGTGGGAGTGCGGGCCGGCAAGGTCGGTGCAGGCGCCGTGATCCGGGTCAAGGTGGCGGGCCGCGGGAAGCCGGTTCCCGCGCGGGCCAAGGCCGTGGTCATGAACCTCACCGCGAAGGGCTCGACGCGCTCGACGTTCGTCACGGCCTGGCCGAACGGCAAGCGCCGCCCGGCGTTCCCGGACCTCGCGGTGCCGGCGTGGCGGACCACCGCCAACCTGGTCGTGGTGAAGGTGGGCAAGAAGAAGCAGATCCGCCTCACCAACGGCAGCGGCTCGACGCACCTGGTGGGCGAGATCGTGGGCTACTACCCCTAGCCCCGCTCGCGTACGGCCCGTTCACGCAGCGCCGGTAGGGTGTCGGCCGTCATGAGCCACGACCCCGCCGCCACCGCCCAGCTCCCCGTCACCGAGCCGCTGACCCCCGAGACGGGGCAGGTCACCGAGCGGGCCGCCGTCGCCCGGCCCGGCGAAGCGCCGCTGGTGACGATCGTGCTGCCCTGCTACAACGAGCGCGAGCACGTCATCGAAGAGGTCGAGCGGATCAGCGCGGCGATGGACGCCTCGGGGCTGACCTACGAGCTGCTGGCCATCGACGACGCGTCGACCGACGACACCCTGGCCCTGCTCGAGGAGGCGCTGCCGCGCTTCCCGAACATGCGGCTGATGCCGTTCCGGCGCAACGGTGGTTCGGGCACCGCCCGGCGCATCGGCACCCAGGACGCCCGCGGCGAGATCGTCGTCTGGACCGACGCGGACATGACCTACCCGAACGAGCGCATCCCCGAGCTGGTGCGGATGCTGGTCGACGACCCGACGTACGACCAGGTGGTCGGCGCGCGGCTCACCGAGGAGGGCAGCCACAAGATCCTGCGGGTGCCGGCGAAGTGGGTCATCCGCAAGATCGCGGAGAAGCTGTCGAACTCCGCGATCCCCGACCTCAACTCCGGTCTGCGCGCCTTCCGTCGCTCGGTGTCGCTGCCCTACCTGCGGCTGCTGCCGCCCGGCTTCTCCTGCGTCACGACCATCACGCTGGCGTTCCTGTCGAACCAGCACGACATCAAGTACGTGCCGATCGACTACGCCAAGCGGTCCGGGACCTCGAAGTTCCACTTCGTGAAGGACGCCTACCGCTACATCCTGCAGGTGCTGCGGATGGTCATGTACTTCAACCCGCTCAAGGTCCTGATGCCGCTGGCCCTGTGGCTGCTCGTCCTGGGCGTGGCCAAAGGCATCTTCGATATGATCGTCCACCCGGTGCGGTTCTCGGTGAACACCGTGCTCATCTTCATCACCGGCATGCTGATCGCCGCGCTGGCGCTGCTGGCGGACCTGATCGTCCGCTCCCGCTCGGACGTCTAGCCCTCCGTGGCCGACCTCGACGTCGCGTCGTCACCGCGTACGTCGTGGCGCCGTGCCCTGGTCTCGGGGCTGCTCGTCGTGGCGATGGTCGTCGCCTTCGGGTGGGCCCTGGCCGGACGGTGGGACGAGATCGTCGACCGGCTGGCGGACCAGCGTCCGGCGGTGCTCGTCGGCGCGCTGGGGCTGGCGTTGGCCGGGGTCTACATGAGCTTCCTGCTCTGGCGCGGCACGCTCTCGACGCTGGGCTCCGACCTGCCGCTGCGGCCGGCCGCCCGGCTGTTCTTCGTCACCCAGCTCGGCAAGTACCTGCCCGGGGCGCTGTGGCCCGTGCTCGCCCAGATGCGGATGGGCCGCGAGCTGGGGGTGCCCCGGCAGCGGATGGCGCTGGCGTTCCTCCTGACGCTGGGGCTGGCGACGGTGGTCGGCATCCTGGTCGGGGTCACCGCGCTGCCGGCGCTGCTGCGCGCCGAGGGCCGGGTCGTGCTGCTCGGGCTGCTGGCGCTGCCGCTGCTGGGCCTGCTGTTCGTGCCGGCAGTCCTGAACTGGTCCCTGAACCTCGCGCTGCGCATGATCCGGCGACCTGGCCTGGAGCAGCCGCTGGAGGGACGCGACGTCGTACGCGGCGTCACCTGGGCGCTGGCCTTCTGGCTGGTCTACGGGGGTCACGTGTGGCTGCTCGCGGTCGGCCTCGGCGCCCAGCCGCTCGAGGCCCTGCCGGTGGCGATCGGCGGCTTCGCGATCGCGTTCTCGCTCGGTCCGCTGCTGGTGGTGCTGCCCGCCGGTGCCGGTGTCCGCGAGGCGGTCCTCGTGGTGCTGCTCGCGAGCGTGCTGACCACCTCGGAGGCGGTGGCTGTCGCGCTCACGTCGCGCGGGATCCTGATGCTCACCGACGGGCTGCTCGCTGCCGGTGCCGCGCTGCTGCCACGGGTCCGGACCTCAGCTCCGACTCGCCACTGACCCACGCTGCGTCCCCCCGGTTCCTGTTTCCATGGGATCGGATGCGTAGTCGGCCAGCTTCCCGCGGGGCGACGCAGCCATTGCGCCCGGAACGGCGGCGCCGGCCTCCCCGGTCCCGTTTCCACCGGATCGGAGCGGCTCAGGGCCAAGTCAGCGCCCGGTTCCACTCCGATGTCGCGCAGTTGGCCCGTCCAGCAGCTGGGCCGCACCGCTGCTGGTCCGAGCTTTTGGGCTCGGCCCCGATCCTCCGGATCGGATGCGTAGTCGGCCAGCTTCCCGCGGGGCGACGCAGCCATTGCGCCCGGAACGGCGGCGCCGGCCTCCCCGGTCCCGTTCTCACCGGATCGGAGCGGCTCAGGGCCAAGTCAGCGCCCGGTTCCACTCCGATGTCGCGCAGCTGGCCCAAGCCGTCAGCTGGGCCGCACCGATGCTGGTCCGGGCTCCTGCGCTCGACCGGTCTCGCCGGATCGGATGAGATCGGATGCGTGGTCGGCCGGCTTCCCGCGCGCCGACGCATCCAATGCGGGACCGACGGGTGCTCAGGGCTTGCGGGCGCGGGCGACCAGCCCGGGACCGGTGTTCGGGAACGCCCGCTGGACGGCGCGGAAGGGCAGCGTCCCGACCCGGGCGGCCAGCGCGGTCACCGAGGACCCGGGCTGCAGGGTGCGACCGGAGGCGTCCGAGCGCTCCTCCTTGGTCGCGGCCGCGACCGACCCGCCGGCTGCCGCCAGCCGCCGCCGGCCGGCGGCGTTGCGTCCCGCCTCGAGCAGGTACCCCAGGGGCGCCCCGAAGTGGACCAGCTCGATGTCGACCAGGCCGGCGCCGGCGAGCAGCGACCGCAGCACCGGAGGGTCGTACCGCCGGTAGTGCCCCACCATCTCGTCGGCCGCCCCGAAGCGGCGCTGCCAGGCCGGGGTCGAGAGCAGCACGGTGCCGCCGGGACGGAGCCGGTCGGCCCAGTCGCGCATCGCGGCGTGGTCGTCCTCGATGTGCTCGATCACCTCGAAGGCGCACACCAGGTCGAAGATCTCCTCCGGCCCGACGACGGACAGGTCGCCGTGGCGCACCTCGCCGTGCCCGCCCGCGAGCGCCAGCCGCTGCTGGGCCACCGTGGCGGACTGCTCGTCCGGCTCGACCCCGACGTAGGCGTAGCGCTGGGCCAGCCGGGCGCCGAAGCCGCCCTGCCCGCAGCCGACCTCGAGGACCCGCAGCGTCCGGTCCGGCTCGGGCAGCATCCGGTGCACGACCTCCCACCGCAGCCAGCCGTTGGGGCTGAGCGGGGGCAGCGCGACGTCGACGGGCAACTCAGACCTCCGGTGGGACGACGGTCAGCAACCGGTCGTGCAGCGGCTGCACGACCCGGGCCGGGGTGAACTGCTCGTGCGCCAGCCGGGCCGCCGCGTCACGGGCCGCGGCGAGCCGCTCGCGGTCCTTGGCCAGCAGCCGAAGCGTCTCGGCGAGCGACTCCGCGTCCCCCGGCGGGACGAGCAGCGCCGCGTCGCCCAGGACGCGCCGCTGTGGCGGGGTGTCCGCGGTGACGAGGGCGCAGCCGGCTGCCGCACCCTGGAAGACCTTGTTCGGCACCACCCGGGCCGCCTTCGGGGCGGTGCCGAAGATGCCCAGGCAGACGTCGTGCTCGGCGACCAGCGCCGGAAGCTGCGCGGGGCCCACCCAGTCGAGCCAGCGGACCCGGCGGTTGCGGGCGGCCAGCCGCAGCGTCTCGTCGTGGTCCTGCCCCGAGCCCACCATCGTCACCTCGACCGGGTCGTCGGCGAGCAGGTCCAGCGCGGCACCGATGGTAGGTGCGCCCTGCAGCGGAGTGAAGAGCCCGAAGAACACGGCCCGCAGGGGCCCGTCCGTACGCGGGGCAGCTGACTCCGGCGCGTACCACTCCCGGGGTGCGCCCACGGCCACCACCACGGTGCGCCCACGGACCTGGGTTGGCAGCGCGTCCCGGTGCTCCTCGGTGTCGACGACGACGAGGTCGGCGGCGCCGAGCGCGGCCGCGTCCAGGCGGCGCAGCAGCCGTTGCCGCAGGCCGTCGCTCACGCCCCGGTCGGTCGCGGTGTCGCTGGCGCCGATGAGGTGGTCCAGGACGACCGGGACGTGGGGGAACAGCCGCCGGGCCAGCAGCACGTCGAAGTGCCCGAGGTAGCCAACGACGACGGCGTCCGGCCATGCGCCCTCGCGGCGGTACCGACGGGCCCGGCGGACGAGCCCGGCCCAGCAGCGCGCGATGCGCCAGGCCAGCCTGGGCAGCCCGGCCGGGTTGCGCAGCATGCCGACCCGGTCCGCGGTGGAGAGCCCGAGCGGGACATTGCACTCGGCGACGTCGTTGCCGTGCTCGCGCAGACCGTCGCGCAGCACGGCAACTCGGGGGTGCGCCGAGGCGTCATAGGTGCCGAAGAACAGGAGGCGCATCGCCGCCACACCCTAGTGCTTCGGTACCGGGGGCCCGTTCCGCCGCCTATCGTGGGCCAGGTCCGCGAGTCCCACCCGCACCACCCGTCACCGGAAGGACCCCATGCGCCGCCTCCTCCACCTGCTCGTCGCGGTGGGTCTCGCGATCGCCGTGACCGCCACACTCGGCGTGCAGGACGCCCCGCCGGCCGCGGCCGCCGACTGCCCCGGCTCCGGCGGGGTCACGATCCCGAAGGCCAAGGCCTCCGGTGACGTCGTGTTCCGTGGCGGCGGCTGGGGCCACGGTCTCGGCATGAGCCAGTACGGCGCGCAGGGCGCGGCCAACCTCGGCTGCAGCTACGAGCAGATCCTGCGCCGCTACTACGCCGGCACCGAGGTGCGCTCCGCGGCGATGCCCGACCTGGTGCGGCTCCGGATGCTCGCCGGCGGCTACCGCGTCGACGTCCGGGCCCATGACGGTCCCCTGGCCTGGGTCCTGGAGGGCTGCGTCGGCCCGACGCCGGAGAACCCCGGGGCGGCGGCCTGCCCGCCGGTCCAGCCCCAGGGCGCGACCTGGCAGCTGCGGCTGGACGACGCGACGGCGTCGCAGTTCGTGCTGTACGACCTGGGCGTGACCCCGAAGGCCGTGGTGTGGCAAGGCGGTACGCGGGCCGACGTCCTGCGTCTGCAGCAGTCCGGCACCGTGGCCCGCGTGACGACCTGGAAGGGCTCGTCCATCTACCTGGACCGCTGGCTGCGCTGGGACTCGACCCGCTTCACGATGACCGGCTCCGGGACGCTCGACGCCGAGCAGCACATCGGGCCCAGCTCGGCCGGCTCGGCCATGGACAAGTACCTGTGGGGCATCGCCGAGGTGCCCGCCTCGTTCCCGGTCGAGGCGCTGAAGGCGCAGGCCGTCGCCGCCCGGACGTACGCGGCGAAGCGGGCCGGCCGGGTGCTGCAGCCGACGCCGGCCGACCAGAACTACACCGGCTGGAAGAAGGAGACCGAGGGCAGCAACGGGCAGTACGGCACCCGGTGGAAGGCGGCCGTCGACGCCACCAGCGGCCGGGTCGTCGCCCAGGTCGGGGGCGGGCTCATCGATGCGTTCTACTCCTCGTCGATGGGTGGGCACACCGAGGACGAGCGCTATGTCTGGGGCGTCGAGGCGCCGTGGCTGCGCGCCGTCGACGACTCCCGGTGGGACCTCGCGTCGAGCAACCCCGCCGAGAACCGCTCGTGGGCCAAGGCGTTCTCGTGGACCCAGGTCGCGGCCAAGCTCGGTTTCGAGTCGATCAGCGCCATCTCGGTGCCCGAGCGGGGCAGTCCGGCGCGGGTGGCCGGGGTGAAGGTGACCGGGGTCCGGGGCGGTGCGCTCACCACCACCTACCTCGAGGGATGGGACGTCCGGCAGGCGCTGGGACTGCTCTCGCCGGGCTTCACCGTCTCGACCCGGACGGTCGGCGGCGCAGCCGCCCAGCCGCTCACCGGGGACTGGGACGGCAACGGCACCGACGAGCCGGGCTGGTTCCGGTCCGGCACGGTCTCGCTGTCGATGACCGTCGACGGGGCCCCGTTCACCCACCGGTTCGACTACGGCCAGAAGGGTGACGTCGCCGTGGTGGGGGACTGGGACCGCGACGGTGACGACGACATCGGCGTCTTCCGCAACGGGACCTGGCTGCTGCGGACCGACCTCAGCGCCGGCGACCCCACCATCGTCTTCGACTTCGGCAAGGCCGGCGACAAGCCGATCGTCGGGTCGTGGAACGGCCGGACCACCGGCGTCGGCGTGGTGCGCGGCTCGACGTGGAAGCTGCGGCGCACCCTGAGCACCGGCCCGACGCAGCGGCAGTTCCGCTTCGGGCGGCCGAGCGACGTGCCGGTCGTCGGGTCGTGGACCGGTACGGCGCGCACCTCGGTCGGGGTCGAGCGCGACGGGACGTGGCTGCTGCGCAAGGGCCGGTCCGGCGGGAAGGCCCACCTCGGCTTCCGGTTCGGCTGGCGCCGTGACCAGGCGGTGACCGGCGACTGGGACGGCGACGGCACGACCACCGTCGGCGTGGCACGGCGCACGAAGTTCACGCTGCGCAAGACGCTGGGGTCCCGCTCGACCGCCACCACCACCGTCTTCGTGGGGTGACGTCCCGCCCCCAGGCCCCGCGGCGGCGTAGGCTTCGAGAGGACGGGGAACGAACGGTCGGGGGACCTGACTCGAGGAGCGCGGAACGGGAGTGATGTCGCCAGTGTCGACCGGGCCCGAAAGGGCACCCCGCGTCCTGCTCGACGCAACCGCAGTACCCGCGGACCGGGGCGGAGTCGGCCGGTACATCGACGGCCTCGTGGCTGCCCTGTCGATTGCCGGGCAGCAGCTGGTCGTGGTGTGCCAGCGCTCCGACGCGGAGCGGTTCACCCGGATCGCGGCCTCGGCCGAGATCGTGCCCGGACCGTCTGCCATCTCCCACCGGCCGGCCCGGCTGGCGTGGGAGCAGACCGGGCTGCCGCTGGTCGCCCAGCAGGTGGGTGCCGACCTGATCCACTCGCCGTACTACACGATGCCGCTGCACGCGCCGGTGCCCGTGGTGGTGACCGTCCACGACGTCACCTTCTTCTCCGAGCCGGAGCTGCACAGCGCCGTGCGGACCGGCTTCTACCGGTCCGCCACCCGCACCGCCGTGCGCCGCGCCGCGCGCGTGGTCGTGCCGTCCCAGGCCACCCGCGACGAGCTCGTGCGCCTGCTCGACGCCGACCCGGGCCACATCGACGTGGTCCCGCACGGGGTCGACCTCTCGACGTTCCACCCGCCGAGCGAGGCCGAGTGCCGCCGGGTGACCGAGCGCCTGGGCCTGCACGGGCAGCGCTACGTCGCCTTCCTCGGCGTGCTGGAGCGCCGCAAGAACGTGCCGGACCTCGTCCGCGGCTGGGTGCGTGCGGTCGAGGACCTCGACGACCCGCCGGCGCTGGTGCTCGCCGGCAGCAGCGGTTGGGACGACGAGGTCGACCAGGCGATCACGGAGGTGCCCGGGCACCTGAAGGTCGTGCGACCCGGCTTCCTGCGCCCGGCCGACCTGCCGGGTCTGCTCGGCGGGGCGCTCGTGGTGGCCTACCCGAGCAAGGCCGAGGGCTTCGGTCTTCCCGTCCTGGAGGCGATGGCCTGCGGTGCCGCGGTCCTGACCTGCCGGCGGCTGTCGCTGCCCGAGGTGGGTGGCGACGCGGTGGCCTACACCGAGCCGGACACGGCGGGCATCGCCGAGTCGCTGCGGGCGCTCATCCTGGACCCGCCGGCCCGCGAGGCGCTCTCGCGCGCCGGCCAGGAGCGGGCCCGGGCGTTCACCTGGCAGGCCTCGGCGAAGGCCCACCTGGAGACCTACCGGCGGGCCGCGGCGGGCGTGACCGTCTGACCGTCTGACCGTCGGCCGTCCCGCGTCGCGCCGGTGTGAAAGCCTGAGGGCGTGACCGAGGCCGTCCTGCTGGTCGGTGGCAAAGGCACCCGCCTGCGCCCGCTGACCGTGAACACCCCCAAGCCGATGCTGCCCACCGCCGGCGTGCCGTTCCTGCTGCACGTGCTGGCCCGGGCGGCCGCCGCGGGCGTCGAGCACGTGGTGCTCGCGACCTCCTACCGTCCGGAGGTCTTCCGTGACGGGATCGGCGACGGGTCGGCGCTCGGGCTGCGGGTGGACTACGTCACCGAGGACGTCCCCCTGGGCACCGGTGGCGGCATCCGCAACGTGGCCGGCCTGCTGGAGAGCGGCCCGGACGACCCGGTGGTCATCCTCAACGGCGACGTCCTGTCCGGGCACGACCTGGCCGCGCAGGTGAAGGCGCACGTGGCGGCGGACGCCGACGCGACCCTGCACCTGACCGAGGTGGACGACCCGCGTGCGTTCGGATGCGTGCCGACCGACGCCGACGGCCGGGTGACCGCGTTCCTGGAGAAGGCGCCGAACCCCGTGACGAACCGGATCAACGCCGGCTGCTACGTGTTCCGTCGCTCGGTCATCGACGCCATCCCGGCCGGCCGGCCGGTGTCGGTCGAGCGCGAGACTTTCCCCGGGATGGTCGCCGACGGCGCGGTGGTGCTGGGGCATGTCGACGCCGCGTACTGGCTGGACCTCGGGACGCCCGCGGCGTTCGTCCAGGGCTCGGCGGACCTGGTGCGCGGCCTGGCCGGCTCACCGGCGCTGCCCGGCCCGGTCGGTGACCGGCTCGTCCTCGACGGGGCGCGGCTGGCCGCCGACGCCCAGGTGTGCGGCGGGTCGACCGTCGGCGCGGGTGCCGTCGTGGGCGCCGGCGCCGTCGTCGAGGGCAGTGTGCTGCTCGACGGTGCCGTGGTCGGCGCAGGTGCCGTCGTCCGTCACAGCGTCGTGGGCCGCGCGGCCGACGTCGGCCCGGGAACGGTGCTCAACGGAGCCGTCGTGGGGGACGGTGCCGTCGTCGGCGCGGGCAACGAGCTCGGACCCGGGGCGCGGGTCTGGTGCGACGTCAGCATCCCCGCGTACGCCATCCGGTTCTCGCCCGACGAGCCGTCCATCTGACCCGCACTCGTCCGCGCCGGTCAGACGGACGGGCGGCCGCCCTCAGGCCGCGTTGGGCTCCGGCGAGTCGTTGGCCGGGTACTTCTCGATGAAGTCCGCGACGACCTCCCCGCTCACCCCGGAGCAGAGCTGGCGGTGACCCTGCTCGGCGCCCCAGTGCGACAGGGCGACGTGCTTGCCCTCGGGCAGATCGCCGTACGCGTCGTCCCACGCCGACACGATGAACTTCCCGCGCGTCGGCGCCTTGTCCCGGGCGCTCACCGCGATGTCCTTGAGGGCGTCGAGCTGCTCGCCCTTGATGGTGTCGTCGTACCAGAGGACCGTGTAGCCGTGCTCGAGGTTGTGCACCAGCTGCTCCATCGCCGGCCGGTCCCGCTCGGAGTAGAACTCCCGGGC
>DASTVO010000102.1:0-2905 GCA_035759075.1 Actinomycetes bacterium | reverse complement strand
GGAGTCTCCGGCGAGCCCGGACACCGTGTCCGGAGATCAGACGTCAGGCTCCGTGATGGGTGTATGCGTGATCGTGTTCATGTGGCTCACCGCCTGGTTGGATATGACCGCTTTGGTCATGCATCGACGGTCTCGCATCTTGCTTGCCCCCAACTGTCCTGCCGCTGTCCATCACTACCGGCATAGGTGTGTACGAGGCCACCGACGACGGGGCGACCTGGCGACTGGTCTGTCGGCGACGGTTGAAAACTGACCCCGGAGCGTCGGCCGAATTTTGACCCCCCTTCGAACGGACTCTCGACTCACTCGAGTCGAGAGGAGCGAAGGGAGTTGTTGACTGTGGAGGACTGGGCTGAGATCCGCCGGCTTCATCGAGCGGAGAGGTTGCCGATCAAGTTGATCGCCAGGACGTTGGGGGTTTCGCGGAACACGGTGCGTGCCGCGATCGCCTCGAACGAGCCGCCGAAGTACGAGCGGAAGCCAACGGCGTCGGCGGTCGATGCGTTCGAGGACGCGATCCGCGAGCAGCTGCGGTTGGTGCCGACGATGCCGGCGACGGTGATCGCCGAGCGGGTCGGCTGGACGCGTGGGATCACGGTGTTCAAGGAGCGGGTCGCCGAGCTCCGCCCGGCGTATCTGCCGGTCGACCCGGCCTCCCGCACGACCTATGTCGCCGGGGACATCGCCCAGTGCGACTTCTGGTTCCCCCCGATCGACCTGCCGGTCGGGTTCGGCCAGGTGCGTCGTCCGAAGCTGCTGCCGGTGCTGACCATGGTGACCGGCTACTCCCGCTGGCTCTCGGCGATCCTGGTCCCGACCCGGACGGCCGAGGACCTGTTCGCGGGCTGGTGGCGGCTGATCCGCGCGTTGGGGGCGGTGCCGCGGACGCTGGTCTGGGACGGCGAGGGTGCGGTCGGCCGCAACCGGGGCGGAAGGATCGAGCTGACCGGCGAGTGCCAAGCGTTCCGGGGCGTGCTCGGCGCGAAGGTGGTCGTGCTCAAGCCCGCCGAGCCGGAACACAAGGGCATCATCGAGCGGGCGCATGACTACCTGGAGACCTCGTTCCTGCCCGGCCGCGTGTTCACCGGGCCGGCCGACTTCAATACCCAGCTGCAGGAGTGGCTGGCCCTGGTCAACGCCCGGCGGAGGCGGGCGTTGGGCTGCGCCCCGACCGACCGGATCGCAGCCGACCGGCAGGCGATGCTGACGCTGCCGCCCGTCGCGCCGGCCACTGGGTGGCGGTCCTCGCTGCGGCTCGCTCGCGACCATTACATCCGGCTGGACTCCAACGACTACTCGGTCCATCCCGCGGTGATCGGCCGCCGGATCGAGGTCGTCGCCGACCTGGACCGGGTCAAGGTGTTCAGCGACGGCAAGACCGTCGCCGACCACGAACGGATCTGGGGCTGGCACCAGACCCTCACCGACCCCGACCACCTCGAGGCCGCCAAGGTGCTGCGCCGCACCCGCGCCGGCGTGCTGCGACCGGTCCGCGACGCCCAGGCCGAACTGGCCGTGGAGCAACGGGCATTGGCCGACTACGACACCGCACTGGGCCTCGAGCTCAGCGAGGGTGGGTGGGTGTCATGACCGTGAAGAGCACCCAGCCACGCCAGCAGGCCACGACGGCAACCACGAGGAGGACCTCGCCGACGGCGCGGGACCTCACCGCCGAGGTCACCTTCTTGACCCGCGCGTTGAAGGCGCCCACGCTGCGTGAGGCCGTGCCGCGGCTGGCCGAACGGGCCCGGGCGGAGTCGTGGACCCATGAGGAGTTCCTGGTCGCCTGCCTGCAACGCGAGGTCTCCGCACGGGAGTCCCACGGCGGCGAGGGCCGGATCCGGGCGGCCCGGTTCCCCGCCCGCAAGTCCCTGGAGGAGTTCGACTTCGACCACGCCCGCGGCCTCAAACGCGACCTGATCGCGCACCTGGGCACGCTCGACTTCGTGGTGGCGAAGGAGAACGTGGTGTTCCTCGGCCCGCCCGGCACGGGCAAGACCCATTTGGCCACGGGTCTGGCGATCCGGGCCTGCCAGGCCGGCCACCGGGTCATGTTCGCCACCGCCAGCCAATGGGTCGCCCGGCTCGCCGAGGCCCACCACGCTGGCAGGCTCCAAGACGAGCTGGTTCGGCTGGGCCGCTACCCGTGCATCGTGGTCGACGAGGTTGGCTACATCCCGTTCGAGCCCGAGGCCGCGAACCTGTTCTTCCAGCTCGTCTCCTCCCGCTACGAACGCGCCAGCCTGATCGTCACCTCCAACAAGCCCTTCGGACGGTGGGGCGAGGTCTTCGGTGACGACGTCGTGGCCGCCGCGATGATCGACCGGCTGGTCCACCACGCCGAGGTCGTCGCCCTCAAGGGCGACTCCTACCGGCTCAAGGACCGCGACCTCGGACGCGTCCCCGCCGCTACCGGAACCGAGGACTGAGACCGATGTCGATCAACGTCACCAGCCTCGCCGAACAAGCCGCTACCGCCGTCCACAAGCTCGCTCACCTCACCCGTCCCGCCATCACCACCCTCGATGTCACAGACCTGCGCGCCACCACCGGAGCACTGACCGAACTCGCTGCCGCACTACCCCAGATCCTGAACCAGCTGAGCACCTACCTCCAGGAGCCCGGCGACGGCAACACGATCACCGTGGGCGCTCAGGGCGCCGAACCAGCACGCACCAGCCTGCGGCACGCAGCAGTCGCAGCGGCCCACCTCGCCGCAGCCTTGGACGGCGCCCACCAGACCCTCGGCGACCTCGCCGAGACCACCCAAATCAAGGCAGGGGGGTCAATTTTCAACCGGCGATAAGGGGTCAATTTTCGGCCGGCGTTGACAGTACGCGTGTCAGCGAAGGGATCCGCGCGGCATCGGCACTGCTACGAGGACGGGTCGCTGTCTCTGCCGGGT
>DASTVO010000101.1:0-3271 GCA_035759075.1 Actinomycetes bacterium | reverse complement strand
CGCCTCGTCGCTGAACGGGCTGGTGATGTTCGTCTACTCGTTCCTGCTGATCCGGCTCAACCGCGGCATGCTGCCGCCGGAGATCGGGCTCAAGGGCGGGCGCCTGGGGATGCTGTGGTGGGCGGTCCTGTTCTACGGCGGCTTCTCGCTGGTGCTGGTGTACGACCAGGTCGGCAACCTCTTCGAGTAGCCAGGACAGGCTCGCCGCCCGGCTCCCGGAGAGATGATCCACACCACAGCGGCGGTCGGGGTTGGGCGAGGCCCGCCCGGGGCAACCTGACCAGGCAACCAGCCGCCGGGAGGCGGCGCGACGGGACGCCACACCCACGACGCCCGGGAGAGCCCTCCATGTGCACGACGACGCCGCGCGCGGAGCGCGAGCTGCCGATCTCGTACGAGGCCCCGGCCCTCGCGCGCTCGTTCCTCCGCTCGTCGACGTGCGTCGAGCACCACAGCTCGGTCGTGGAGGACGCGGTGCTGCTGGTCAGCGAGCTCGTCACCAACTCGGTGCTGCACGGCGGCCCGCCGGTGGTGGTCGCCGTCGACTGCGACGGCGAGGCGCTGCAGGTGCGCGTCCGCGACGGTTCCCCGACGCTGCCGGAGCCGCGGGACGCGGGTCAGGACGCGGAAGGCGGTCGCGGTCTGGAGCTCGTCGCGAACCTGTCGGCGGCCTGGGGCGTCGACCCCGAGGACGGCGGCAAGCACGTCTGGTTCGTGCTGCAGCAGTAGCCGGCGCTGCGACCGGCTAGCGTCTCGGGGCCGCGGCCGGCTCGACGTCGTCGTGGCCCCGGCCCTCCTCCAACAGCGCCCCGTCGACCATCTGGCTGGACGGGGCGGACACCTCGGCGGCGGCGGCTGCCGTCTCGGCGGCCTCCTGCTGCTGGGCCTGGATGCCGGAGAGGCTGCGCAGCGGCTCCTCGGGCAGGAACAGCACCACGAGCAAGCCGACCAGCAGCACCGCCGCGGCCACCCCGAACACCAGGCTCATCGAGCCGGCGAACCCTTCGAGGAACGGCCGGGCGATGCGCGGGTCGAGGGCGGACAGGAAGGACGTGTCGTCCAGCGCGCCGGCGGGGAGCCTGCCGCCGGACCGCAGCGACTCCACCACCGAGGCGTTGGTGGGGTCGGCCAGCACCTGCGGGTCGCGCAGGGCCGCCCGGAAGGCCGGGTCCGCCGCGTCGGCGCGGAACGCCGCGAGGATCTTCTCGCCCACCGTCGAGAACAGCACCGACAGGAACACGGCGGTGCCGAGCGTCCCCCCCATCTGGCGGAAGAACGTCGCCGACGACGTCGCGACCCCCATGTCCCGCGGGGATACGGCGTTCTGCACGGCGAGCACCAGCGGCTGCATGTTGAAGCCGAGCCCGAGACCGAAGAGCGTGGCGATCGACAGCGTCACCCACAACGGCGTGTCCACGCCGACGGTGGAGAGCAGCACCATGGCGATGACGAGCAGCACGGCCCCGATGACCGGGAACCGCTTGTAGCGCCCGGTGCGGGAGATCACCTGGCCGGCGAGGACCGAGCCGGCCATGATCCCGGCGGTCAGCGGCAGCAGCAGGAGTCCCGCCTCGGTCGGCGTGCGTCCCTTGACGATCTGCAGGTACAGCGGCAGCGCGGCGAGCCCGCCGAACATGCCCATCCCGAGGAGGAAGTTCAGCAGCGAGCCGACTCCGAAGGTGCGGCCGCGGAACAGCCGGAGCGGGAGCAGCGCGTCGTCGCCGTACGCCCGCTCGGCCAGCACGAACCCGACGATGCCGACGGCGCCGACGACCATGGCGGTGAGCGACCGCGCCGACGCCCAGCCCCAGTCGCGGCCCTGCTCGGCCAGCAGCAGCAGCGGGACCAGGCCGGCGACGAGGGCGAGCGCACCCGGCCAGTCGATGCGGTGGTCGCGGCGCTGGTGCGGCAGGTGCAGGCTGCGCACCACCAGCAGCAGCGCGGCGGCGCCGACCGGGACGTTGACCAGGAAGACCCAGCGCCAGCCGGTGACGCCGAGCAGCGTGTCCTGTCCGGCGAGGAAGCCACCGACGACGGGGCCGAGCACGCTCGACGTGCCGAACACGGCGAGGAAGTAGCCCTGGTACTTGGCCCGCTCCCGCGGCGGGACGATGTCACCGATGATCGTGAGCGCCAGCGAGAACAGCCCGCCCGCGCCGAGGCCCTGCACGGCGCGGAACGCGGCCAGCTGCCACATCGACTCGGCCAGGCCGCACAGTGCCGACCCGACGACGAACACCGTGATGGCGGTGAGGAAGAACGGCCGGCGACCGTAGAGGTCGGAGAGCTTGCCGTACAGCGGGGTGCTGACGGTGGCGGTGATCAGGTAGGCCGTCGTGGCCCACGCCTGCAGCGACAGGCCCTGCAGGTCGTCGGCGATGGTGCGGATCGATGTCGCCACGATGGTCTGGTCGAGCGCGGCGAGGAACATGCCGGCCATCAGCCCGGACAGGATCGTGAGGATCTGCCGGTGCGAGAACTGCGTGGCGGCGTCGGCGGGCGCCGGGGCGGCGGTCATGCGGTGGCTTCCTGAGTCGGTCGGGTGCCGGCCTCGAGCTCCTCGAGGAGGGTCGGCCGGAGGGCGGCGAAGCGGTCGTTGAAGCGGGCCACCAGCTCGGTGAGCGTCCTGACGTCCCGCTCGTCCCACCCCTCGACGATGCGGGCGAAGGTGCGGACCCGGCGCTCGCGCCTCGCCGCGTACAACGCCTGCCCGGCCTCGGTGGCCACCAGCTGGTGGGCGCGGCCGTCCTCGGGGTCGGGGACGCGCTCGACGAGTCCCGCGCGGACCAGGTCGGCCACCTGGCGGCTGACGGTCGAGGGGTCGACGCAGGCGATGTCGGCGAGACCGGACGGGCGCTGCGGGCCGCCGGAGACGAGGTGGAAGAGCAAGGTGTACGCGGCCCAGTCGATGCCCTGGTCACCACGTGCCGCGAGCTGGACCCGCATCGCGTGGGCAGCCCGGATCAGCCGCACCATCTGCTCGCTGAGCGCATCGACGGCGACGGCCTCGACGGCGACGGCCTCGACGGCTTGTGCGTCGTCGTGCGCCATGGCGTGCCTCCGTGGATCCCCGAGGAAGATGCAGACTGCAACTAATTTACGTGCACTGTACAACCATCCCCGGTTGGGGGCCATCGGGTTCCCGTCAGGCGAGCGGCTGCAGGCCCAGCAGCGCCATCAGCCGCTCGGCGTCGACCGGGGCCCGGACCTTCGCGTCGTTGTCGAAGTAGACAACGACGTCGCACCCCCGCTCCTGCCAGCCGCGGACCCG
>DASTVO010000100.1:0-12359 GCA_035759075.1 Actinomycetes bacterium | reverse complement strand
GTCCGGTGCTCCTCGACCTCGCTGACCGACCGGACCTGCGACCGCTTGCCGATGAGTGGGGTGGCCGCGTCGACGTGGTCAGCGCGACGATCGACGAGCGGCCCGCCGACGCACTCCTGATCCGGCCCGACGGGCTCTTCGCGTGGGCGGCAAGCGTCGGTGAACCCGGCGAGATCGCGCTGCCCGCCCTACGAGAGGCGCTGACCACGTGGTCGGGTGCCCCGTCTACCTAGGTGGCGTTCAGATCCCCGCGCCAGCCTCCGGCACGGTCACCGGGGGGCCTTCGAGGCGCCGGTAGCGCAGCAGCATCACCCCTCCGGGATACGACCTCGGCTGCTCGATCTGCTCGAACCGGGTGGCGGCCGTGCCTTCAGGGAACAGCTTCTTGCCCGTCCCGATCACGACCGGGCACACCCACAGGTTCACCTGGTCGACGAGGGCCGCCCGGAACAGCGTCTGCAGCAGGTTCGCGCTGCCCCACGTGTGGATCTGCTCATGACGCATGCGTAGATCGCGCACCTCGGTGCCCACGTCCGTGATCTGGATGCTCGTGTCCCAGGACAGCTCCGGCGTGCTGCGGGAGGCGACGTACTTGGGCACCTTGTCGAAGGCCCGCCCGATCTCGTCGGTCCTGCCCGGCCAGTAGCTGCGGAAGATGTCGTACGTCGTGCGGCCCAGCAGCAGCGCGTCGGATTCCTGCACGTCCGCAGTGATCTGTTCGCCGGACTCGTCGTCCCAGAACGGACGCTCCCACCCTGCGTACGGGAAGCCGGCGTCCTGCTCCGTGGGACCGCCGTTGGCCTGGATCACGCCGTCGAGCGTGATGTTCATGTTGACGTGCAGCTCACCCATCGCGGCATCTCCTCATGCTTCCTTGCGTCCTTTCGGCTCGCGCCGAGTCCGTGGGACCGGCGCATGTGACGACCCGGGTGACTCCCGGAAGTCATCGACCGCGAGACAGGTATTCAGGTGGCAACCCGCGCCGGCATGCCGTCAGACCGGCGCTGGGAACGAGACAGGTACCGATGGCCGCAGCGCACACTTTCTGGGGCGGAGGCGAAGGGGGTGTCTTACGTCATCGCGCATGAAGACACCGCCAGGCCACGGTTGTGACATCAAGTGGGAGTTCCGGCGCCCACGGTGGTCGAGGAGTGCGTGGTCTTGACGGTCGCCTGCGTCTCTCGAGCTGTCAGATCCGAGCTGGCTCTATCGGTGGTTCCCACGTGACGGGCACGGCGACGGGATGCCGACGCGGTGCACCGCTGAGGGACTCAAGAGATTCGGGCCATTCCCTCAGCCACGCTGCGCCTCCGTGCGCGGAGGTCAGTTCCGATGCGCACCTGCGCGGAGGTCAGTGCCGGTGCGTGTCTGCGCCCGCATGAGCAGCACAGCCGCGACGGCGACCCATATCGGGAAGACCAGGGAAAGCACGAAGGACACAGGCGTCACGATTCCTAGCAGTGCGAGCACTGCACTGGTCAACCCGAACCAGCGAGGGAGTGCACCGAACCGCACCGTGATCGCTGCCGTGGCGGCCAGCAGAACCGCCATCGTCAGAGAAGCAGCGAGCCCGGTCAGGGCAAGGCTGCCGTCATAGAAGACGGCGGCCACGTCTCCGGTGATACCCGCCTCGCGCGCCCGCAGCGCGCCAGCCGAGTTGAGTGCAAATCCGGCCGCCAGCAAGCACAGCGTCGCCACGCCGCCAGCCGAGGCGACCGAAGTCATCCAGCCGTCCCCGCCTTCACTGGCTGCCAGCTGGCGACGCAGTGACCCCAAGAACCAAGCCAGGAAGAACATGGACACGAGGGAGAGCATCATCCCGACGGCGATGGTGGTCGCCTTGTCCGCGTAGAACCGAGCGACGGCCTCGGTCTCGCCGTGCAGCGCAGGCGTGGACCCCTGCAGCGCGTTCCCCGCCACGGCCAGCACGACGAAGACGAGGCCGGTCAACGGCGCTCGGCGGTCCCAGGTTGAAGTGCTCATGTCCCCTCCATCTTGATCACTTCCGGATGCGAGACAGCATGCACCACCGCAGCGGGCCGAGTCCGGCTTTGGCGCGGCACGCAGCGATGCGGAACGATCAATCAGATCCAGGGACCTGGCACAACTCGCTGTACGGACTATTGCGCTGCTCGGCGCTAGATGTGACTGGCCGCCTTGGCTTCCCGTCCCTGGATGACGCCGAGCGCCGCGAGGCTGACCAGCGGGTTGCTTCGCCGCAGTCCGGCCGGGCCCCAGTCGGCGTAGCTGTGGCGACTGGCAACCCGGTCGGCTCTGGGAGCATTGGGTTCCTCCAGCGGGAAGCCGCCGTCCGGGAGCCGCTTGGACTCGAGTAGCGCCAGCGCGTCGGCGCAGCGTCGGTCTCCGAGCCGCCCCAGCTCAGCCATCACCTGGAGGCCGAACAGCACGTCGTAGAACTGGATCGGGTAGTGGATCCGATCTGCGTGGCCACCCCATGTGGGCCTGATCAGAGTGCCGTCGCCTACACGCCACAGCAGCCGTCGGGCAAGCACCAAGTCAGCAACCCTCTGTGCGGCGTCCAAGGATGGGCGGTGGCCGTGGGCTTGTCCGTACGCCCAAAGGCCACGCGCCGGAATCAGTGATTCCTGAAACGACGACGAAGTGGCGTTGCGGCGCTTGTCGCAGTTCCAGCCTCCGTCCAGCCACTGCCAGCCGATCAGTCGGTCGACCAGACCGCGAGTGCGTTCGTCCTCGAGTCCCAGCCGGACGGAGTACCAGATGGCGTTCCCGTCCATCGAGGCGCAATGACGGACCCGACCTTCCTGGCCTGGGTAGATCGCGGTCATGGGTGGGTTGAGAAAGCGCCGGGAATGCAGCCAGTCGTACACGCGGTCTGTCAACGGGCGCAAGGTCTCGTCGCCCGGCGGGTAGTCGATCAGGGCCAGACAGGTCAAGGTCCAGTGCGGGCCCTGCCACTTGCGGTAGGTGTGATGGAGGGTCTTCTCGTCCTGCTCGAAAACGCGCAACAGCGCACGTGCCGCGGGCGAACCGGGAATACGCGCATGAAGAGCATGCGCTTCGGCGGACGTAGCGGACATCCCCTCGAGGAGGCGAGCCTTGTAGGCCAGCACCGGGTCGTCCGAGCCAGACAGCCTGTGGACCAGTCGATCCGACGCCGCACGCCGCTCGGTTGCGACGCCGTGAGCAGCGGGCATGCCTAAACGTAGCCGCGACGGTCAAGCCCGCGGACCCGGCCCTCGACGAGCACAGCGCGACCGCGCGGTACCTCTGGCGCACCGCCAGGGCCATCTGACCCTGACCCCGGTGGGGAGGCTGGGATCAGGGTCACAGCATGGGTGGAGCTGTCGCCGTTGGCCGGATCGGCGGGGTGCTCGTCCGCGTGCACTGGAGTGTCGTGGTCATCGCCGTCCTGCTGGCCTGGTCGCTCTCTTCGCAGTTGTTCCCGACCTCCTACCCGGAGGCCTCGACGCTGGCCGCCTGGGCCGCCGGCACCGTTGCGGCCGTGGTCTTTCTGCTCGGTGTACTGGCGCACGAACTGACCCATGCCGTCGTCGCCCGTCGGAACGGGGTGCGCGTGGAGGGCATCACGCTGTGGCTGTTCGGGGGTGTCGCCCGTCTGCAAGACGAGGCCCCGGACCCGGGCGCCGAGCTGCGCATCGCCGGGTCCGGTCCGCTGGTGAGTCTCCTGCTGGGCGTCGGCTTCGGCTTGGCGGCCGGCGTGCTGAGCGCCGCAGGGTTCGACGGCCTGCCGGTCGGCGCACTGGCCTGGCTCGCCGGGATCAACCTCCTGCTCGCCGTTTTCAACATCCTGCCCGGCGCGCCGCTGGACGGCGGGCGGCTGTTGCGCGCTGCGCTCTGGAAGTGGCGCGGCGACCGGCTGTGGGCGACGATCGCGGCCGCCCGGGCCGGTCGGGGCCTCGGCATCGTGCTCATCGGCCTGGGCCTGGCGGAGCTGCTGGCACTGGGCAGCGTCGCCGGCCTGTGGCTGGCGCTGATCGGCTGGTTCATCCTCGGCGCCGCCTTCGTTGAGGAGCAGCAGGCGCGGCTGACCGGCTCACTGGCCGGGGTTCGGGCGGGGGACGTCATGACCCCGGACCCGGACACCGCCCCGGTCGGCATCTCCGTCGCCGAGTTCGTCGAGCGATACCTGCTGCAGCGGCGCCACACCACCTTCCTGCTGACCGACGCCACGGGGCGAGCGATCGGGTTGGTGACGGCCGGACGCGTCAAGGCACTGCCACGCGATCGCTGGGCGCAGACGCCGATCTCCGCCGTCGCCTGCCCGATGTCAGAGGTTCCCGTCGCCGCTCCCGAGGAGCCGCTCTTCGAGCTCCTTCACCGGCTCGACGGCCCGACCGGCGGCCGAGCGCTGGTGCTCGACCGAGGGCAGCCGGTCGGCATCATCTCCCCGCTCGACATCACCCGGGCGATCGAACGGTCGGCATTCTCGCGCCCGGCGACCACGACGCGGTCACCCAGGACGGGCGCACAGGATCCGCTCGTGCCTCGCCGCTGACGCTCCCGCCGACCGGTGTGACGCTCGGTCCGGAATCGTTCATCAATCGGAGCCGGTGGTGGCCGGGCCCAAGGCGGTGGGGGGCACAGCGGCTGGTGGCTCTGTGCGCGCACAAGCCTGACAGGCACCGGGAGACACGAAAACAGGAGGCCACCGCCGTCAGCGGTGGCCACGACTGCCAACGATGGGCCTGATCTCGCCAGGACCCTTGGTTGGTTGGTTGGCTTGGTGGAGGTGGCGGGAATCGAACCCGCGTCCTTCGGTGCAGAGTCAGGGCTTCTCCGGGCGCAGCCTGCGTCCGCTTTTCTCGGCCCCAGCAGTCATGCAGGCGAGCTGCTGACAGGCCCAGTCACTGTGAGTTGTCCCGCACGGCCCCGTGACCGAGCCGCGCAGTTGAGCCTTCTCGCTGATGCCAGACACCGGGCCGAAGGCACTCCCGGGCTGACAGCCTGCTCTGGCGCTACTTAGGCAGCGAGAGCGTAGGCGCGCTGATTGGAATCGGCGCTTATTGGTTTGCCGGGCATGGTTTCCGAGATCATCCCGGCCATCCTCGGCCCGCTTCCCCTGGCTCGACATCCGAAGTCGAGACCATTCACCCCCTGTGCAGTTGTGTCACCAATCCTAGCGCCCGCGTACGCCCTCTTTCTTCCCGCTTAGGCTGCCGATGTGACTAACCGGAGATCAGGGGTAAGGGTGGCCCGATGACCTCCGATGCTCCTGCTCGCACCGTTGGCGGCCGCTACCGGCTGGACCGCTCCATCGGCAGCGGCGGCATGGGCACCGTCTGGGAGGGCACCGACGAGCTGCTGCACCGCCGGGTCGCGATCAAGGAGGTGCGGTTCCCGCCGGAGATCGGCGAGAGGGAGCAGCAGGAGCTGCGTGAGCGCACCCTGCGCGAGGCTCGGGCCACCGCCCGCCTGAGCCACCCCAACGTCATCACCACGTACGACGTGGTCGAGGACGACGGCCGCCCGTACATCGTCATGGAGCTGCTGCCGACCCGCAGCCTGAGCACCGTCCTCCGGGAGGACGGTGCGCTCCCCCCGCACCGGGTCGCCGAGATCGGCCTCGAGCTGCTCGCCGCCCTGGAGACCTCGCACAAGCAGGGGATCCTGCACCGGGACGTCAAGCCCGGCAACGTGCTGCTGACCGCCGAGGGCCGGGCGGTCCTCACCGACTTCGGCATCGCCACCATGGCCGGCGACCCGGCCCTGACCTCGACCGGGGTGGTGCTCGGCTCCCCCGCGTACATGTCGCCGGAGCGCGCCCGCGGCAAGAAGCCCGGCCCCGAGTCGGACCTGTGGTCCCTCGGCGCCACTCTTTACGCCGCCGCGGAGGGCCGTCCGCCCTACGACTCGGACAACGCCCTCGGCACGCTGACTGCCGTCATCTCCGACCCCGTCGAGCCACCTAGCGCCGGCGGACCGCTCGGTGAGGCGATCCTCGGCCTGCTCGCCAAGGACCCGGCCGACCGGATGGACATCCCCGCCGCCCGCGACCTGCTCAAGCGGGCCGCCGCCGACCGGTCCGGGGCCACGGCCACCGTCGCGCCGACCGAGGCGGTGGCGCTGGACCGCGCCGGGCGTACCGAGGCGCTGTCGCCGGTGGCCACGGCGTCGCGACCGACGAGCGCGCCGACGGAGGACCCGGCGCGCGAGTACGCGGAGACGCGACGCTCCCCGGGCCTGCTGGTCGCCGGGTTGCTGGTCGCCCTCCTGCTGATCGGCGGTCTCGTGGCGCTCGCGATCGCCACCAACAACGACGAGCCGACGGCAGGGCCCGAGCCGAAGGACACCCCGACCACGCAGCAGGAGCCCACGCCGGAGCAGACCGAGCAGAGCACGCCGGAGAGCACACCGGACGACAAGGCCCCCGAGGGCTTCACCACCTACACCGACCCGACCGGCTTCTCGGTCGCGGTGCCCGAGGGCTGGTCGGTGGTACGGCAGGAGGGCACCCGCGTCGACCTCGCCGAGAGCGGTGACAGCTCCACCTTCCTGCGCATCGACCAGACCGACTCCCCCCAGGAGGACGCGGAGAAGACCTGGAAGGAGCTGGAGAAGTCGGTGAAGGACCAGCTGCCCAACTACGAGAAGATCGACATCGAGTCGGTCGACTACCGGGGCTGGGAGGCCGCCGACTGGGAGTTCACCTTCGGCGAGAGCGGCACCAGCCACGTGCTCAACCGCGGCTTCGTCCCGAGTGAGAACAAGGGCTACGCGATCTACCTGTCCGCCCCGGACGAGCAGTGGGACGCCAGCCTGCCGATCTTCCAGACGGCAGCCGACACCTTCCAGCCCGCCGGCTGAGCGCTCACCAGGAGCCTCCGCCCCCGCCGCCGCCGCCCCCGCCGGACGAGCCGCCGCTGAACCCGGACCCGCCCGACGACGACTGGCTCGCCGCGGCCAATGTGCCGGTCGCGCTGGAGGTGAACCCGTCCAGGGAGTCGCCGAAGCTGGCGGCGCTCCAGCCGTCCGGGCCGGAGTACCACGTGGAGGCGCCGGCCGCGGCGGCCAGCGGCCCGAATACCGTCACCCAGTGCTCGGTCTCGCCGAACACGACCGCGTAGGGCAGGTAGCGGCTGAAGATGTCCTGCCCCTCCTCGTACCGCAGCTGGTGCGCCTCGGCCGTGCGGATGTACTCGCGGAAGCCGCGGGCCTGCGCCAGCACCGCCGAGCCCTTCGCGGTCCGCGCCGGCATCCGGCCGGCCAGCACGAGCAGCACCACGCCGACGAGCGTGACCGCGATCCCGACCGGCGCCCAGTGCAGCCGCTCGGCGAGCGCGAAGGTCAGCCAGCCGCCACCCCCGGCCAGCACGACACCGGCCGCCCGCCACCAGCCGCGCACCTTGTCCGGACGCCCGCGGAACCAGCCGGCCTCGGTGACGTCGTCGTAGAGCGCTGTCTGCACCTTCTGCAGCCGGGCCGCGAACTTCTTCTTCAGCGAGGACAGCTTCACCTCGCTGCCGCTCTCAAAGAGCCCGGCGTAGAGCTGGCGCTCGTAGCCGAGGAGCTCGCCCTCCCCGCCGTCGAGGCGGATCAGCTGCCAGTCCCGGGAGGAGAACCAGCCGCGCCGCGGCAGCTCCTCGATGCGCAGATGCCCGCGGACCGCGAGGTCGACGATGGTGGCGGTCACGTCGACCACGTTCGCCTGCTCGTCCAGCAGCGTCCCGATCTGGCCGGGCCGAAGGCCCTCCGGCGGCTGGAACTGGACGGCCACCGCACCGGCACCCGTCAGCGGCACGGCCTCGGTCGGCGCACCCTCGGTCGCCGTGAGCCCAGGGGTCACCCCGGCGTAGCGGCGGTCCCGGCCGCGGGCGCCGACCAGCCACAGCACGCCGGCCAGGCCGGGCAGCAGGATCAGCCCGGCCAAGGCCCCGGTCAGCGGGTTCGGCGTGAGCGCCCGGGCCAGGGTGAAGCGCTCCGCCAGGATCGGCCCGGTGGACTGCACGGCGCCCTTGGGCAGCCCGACCACGACGGTGAGCGCCTCGTAGGGCGCCAGGCCGGCGGGCTGGCGCGCCTCGAGGGTTCCTGGCTCTGCGCCGGCAACCAGCTCCGTGCAGGGCAGGCTGCTCCCGGCCGGGCCGGCGAAGCAGGCCTGCTGGGTGACGGTCGTCGGCACCCGGACGGTGACGGTGGCCCGCTCGATGGGCACGTCCCAGCCCTGCCCGATGGCGTTCCAGTACAGCTCGTCGTGGTCGGCGAACGCGTTGAGGGCGCCGTCGACCGAGTACTCCACCGCGTACTCGTGCGCGCCGGTGATCTCGCGGTCCGGGTCGCCGACCCGGAACGATGCGACGCCGCCGCTGTCGCTGCGCTCGACCTGCGTCGGCGCGCCGGTGCTGCTGGCGACCCGGAAGCCGTCGAGCTCGTAGACCCGGTCGTGGTCGTCGTCGTAGGGCACCCGGACCGGGATCGTGCGGAAGATCCCGTGTCGCTGCGCGTCGCCGAACTCGTAGGCGATGGTCTCCCGCACGTCGAGCGTCCCGTCGGCGTCGATCGTGAGCACGACGTCGTACGCGGTGATGCGCTCGCCCTCGGCTGCCGCGGCGCCGGTCGCTCCGCCCAGGAGGACGGCGGTGGCGAGCACCAGCAGCAGCCCGACCCGGCGCAGCACGGGACGCCTCAGTCCTTGCCGCTGTGTCGCCGCGCCAGCGCGCGCTCGACCTCACGCTTGGACTGCTTCTCGGCCAGCGCCTGCCGCTTGTCGTGGCTCTTCTTGCCGCGGGCCAGCGCGATCTCGACCTTGGCCTTGCCGTCCTTGAAGTACAGGGCGAGCGGGATCATCGTCACCCCGCCCTCCTTGGTCTTGCCGATCAGCCGCAGGATCTCGGCACGGTGCAGCAGCAGCTTGCGCTCGCGCCGCGGCTCGTGGTTGGTCCACGTCCCCTCGGTGTACTCGGGGATGTGCACCCCGGCGAGCCAGGCCTCGCCGTCGCGGATGTGCGCGAACCCGTCGACGAGGGTGGCGTGGCCGGCGCGCAGCGACTTGACCTCGGTGCCGGTGAGGACGAGCCCGGCCTCGTAGACATCGTCGATGTGGTAGTCGTGACGCGCCTTGCGGTTCTGGGCGACGAGCTTGCGGCCCTGCTCCTTGGGCATCAGCCGCGCCCCGTCCCGCCCAGGGCCGCGACCAGCCCGGTCAGCACGTCGATCGCGCGCCGCTCGGCCACCTCGGCGGGCTCCCCCGGCGGCACCACGACGTCCGGCTCCACGCCCACGCCGTCGAGGCTGCGCCCGGCCGGGGTGAGGTAGCGGCCGACGGTGAGCTCGAGCGCCGAGCCGTCGGAGAGGGTGCTCGGCTCCTGCACCGACCCCTTGCCGTAGGTGCGAGTGCCGACGACGACCGCGCGGTTGCGGTCCTGCAGCGCGCTCGCGACCACCTCCGCGGCGCTGGCCGTGGACGGGTTGACCAGCACGACCAGCGGGGTCGACACGTCACCTCCGGTGAAGGCATCCAGGGTCTGCGGCGGCTTGCCCCGCCGCTCGTAGCTGACGACCGGCCCGCCGTCGAGGAACACCGACGCCACCGCGACGGCCTCGTCGAGCAGGCCGCCGGAGTTGTCGCGCAGGTCGAGGATCACCCCGCCCGCCGGCGTCCCGGTGTCCGCGTCGAGCGCCCGCTGGACGTCGGCCCCGACGCCGCGGGTGAACGCGGCGACCGACACGAGCGCGATGTTGCCACGGAGCCGCTCGATCGCCACGTCGGGGGTGGTGAAGGTGGCCCGGGTCAGCGCCACGGTCCGGGTGGCCGAGCCGCGGCGGAAGGCGACCTCGACCGTGGAGCGCTCGGCGCCCCGGAGCAGGCCGGAGACCAGCGGTACCCCGGCGGAGCTGACGTCGCGGCCGTCGACCCGGAGCACGACGTCGCCGGCGAGCACGCCGGCGTGCGCGGCCGGCGAGCCCGGCTGCACGCTGCCCACCTCGACGCCTCCGCCGCCGGCGCCGAGGCTGCGGGTCCGCAGCCAGATGCCGACCCCGGAGTAGTGGCCCTCGAGGGCCGCCTGGAACGAGGTGAACTCGGAGCGCCCGTAGTAGGTGGACCAGCGGTCGCCGAGCGCCCGGAGCATCCCCTCGACGGCGGCGCGCTCGAGCGCCTTGCGGTCCACCGGCCGCGCCGCCTTGCGCACGATCCGGTCGGCCGCCTCGTCGATGACCCCGCTGCCGCGCGCCGGCACCGGGTCGCCGCTGCCGACGACGCCGGTCACCACGCCGCCCACGTACGCCACGGCCGCGACCGCCACGAAGGCGGTCACGCGCAGGGCACGCCGGGCCGACAGCACCGCACGAGTGTAGGGCCGCGAGCCCACCGGAACCTCCCGAAAACGGGCGCTGTCCCCCGGTCGGGGGGCCGTTCCTACAGCCAGCCCATCGGGTCGGTGGTGCCGCCGTTCACGTAGACCATGAAGTGCAGGTGGCAGCCGGTGGAGTAGCCGGCGCCGTACATGCCGTCGCCGCCGCCGCTGTAGCCGATGACCTGGCCGCGCGCGACCCGGGAGCCCGGGCCACGGGTGAAGCTCATCAGGTGGTTGTAGCTGGTCGCCACACCGGCGCCGCGCATCACGCCGTGGTCGATGACCAGCTGGTTGCCGTAGCCGGCAACGTTGGCCGCCTGGATCACGGTGCCCGCCGCGGCCGCCCGCACCGGGGTGCCGCAGCCGACGCCGAAGTCGGTGCCGTCGTGGAGCTTGTAGACCCCGGTGACGGGGTGCGTGCGCATGCCGTACGGCGAGGTGATGTAGGACGAGACCGGCCAGGACAGGGCGCCGCCGCCGGAGGCCGTCGACCGGCCGGCCGCCTGGGCGCGGGCCGCGGCGATGCGCGCCTGACGAGCCCGTTCCGCGAGGATCCGCGACAGGCGGGCCGACTCAGCCTGCATCCGCGCGTACCGCGCCTCTTCCGCCGCCTTCTCCCGCTCGACGGCCGCGACCGCGCGCTCGCGCTCGGCGATCAGCTGCTGCACCGCCTCCTTCGCCGCCACCGCCTGCTCCTCGAGCCGGGTGATGCGCCGGACGAGCTTCTCCTGCTCCTTCTTCATCGCCGCGAGCTGCTGGCGCTTGGCCTCGAGGGTGGCGCGCTGGGCGGCCAGGTCGGCCCGGGCCTCGGCAAGGTCGCCGAGGACGTTGCCCTCCGAGCGCAGGGTGTTCTGCACCATGACCAGGCGGGTGGCGAAGTCGTCCGGGCTCTCCGAGGCCAGGACGACCGCGAGCTCGCCCATGCCGCCCTCCTGGTAGGACGAGCGTGCGATCCGGCCGATCAGGACCTGGCTGTCGGCGATGCGCGCGAGCGTCGCGTCGATCTCCTTTTCGGCGCGGGCGACCTCGGCCTCGGCCACCTCGAGCTGCTCGCCGAGCATGCGGTCACGGGCCTGGGCGGCAACCAGCTGCCCGTGCACCCGGGCCACCCGGGCCCGCGCCGCGGGCAGCTTGGACTCCGCGCGGCGCAGCAGCGTGGCCGCCGCTCGCAGCTCGCGCGAGGTCTCGTTCATGTCGTGCCGGAGGTCCTTGAGCGCGGCGTCCACGCGGCTCTTGCGGCGGCGCTCGTCGGAGGCCTGGGCCGGCGCGAGGACGCTCAGCAGGAGCGCCGCGATCACGGCAAGGGTCAGCGCAGGTCGCAGGCGCATGCGGGTGACGACTCCGTAGCGTCAGGGGTCAGGACACGGTCTCTATCGTCAGGAACCCCGCCGCACTGTCGGGCTGTTCACGCCTTATTTACGCGTTGTGTAGTAGGTCGGTCAGGACGGGTGGTACCAGTGTGACGGGTGTGACTCAGACCCGAAGGTACTTCATCAAGGTCAGGAATGAGGCAATTGCGGCCAGCGCCACGCCGATCACGAACACCGAGATCGAGCTCAGCCACACGTCGCCCCAGGTGATGAAGCGGGTGATCGGGAAGTTCGGGGCCAGCACCCGGTCGACCAGCACCGCCTTGATGAGCACGAAGGACCCGGTGGCCAGCCCGGCGCCCAGCACCCCGGCGATCGCGCCCTCGAGCAGGAACGGCAGCTGGATGGAGAAGCTCGACGCGCCGACCAGCTTCATGATCCCGGTCTCCCGGCGCCGGCTGAACGCGGCGACCCGGATGGTGTTGACGATGAGGATCACCGACACCACGACCATGAGCAGCGCGAGCCCGAAGGCGAACCACTGCACCCACTTGAGCACCTTGAAGAACCGTTCGAGCAGGGCCTTCTGGTCCTGCACCTGCTCGACCCCGGCGCGGCCGATGAAGGCGCTGGCGATGATCGGGAACTGCTCGGGGTCGGTCAGCTTCACCCGGAAGGACTCGGGCATCTGGTCGGCAGTGACGTTGTCCACGATGGCGGAGTTCTTGAACTGCTCCTTGAAGTGGGCGTACGCCTC
>DASTVO010000099.1:0-9852 GCA_035759075.1 Actinomycetes bacterium | reverse complement strand
GGTGATCGGCGGCGCCTCAACGGTGCCTGCGGCGGTCGTCGGCATGTCAGGACCCTGGCAGGAACGGCGGTCCACACCCCCCGGCTCGTCCACAGCCCGAGGTGCGGACCGCCGCTGCTGGCGTTCGGGGCTGCAGGCTGGCCGGCATGTCCCGCCTCGAGGTGGACCCGGCCACCCTCACCGAGACCGCCGACCGGCTGCGGGCCGCCGACCTCGCCGCCCGCCGGCTGCGGCGCGCGGTGGCGGAGGCCGGCGCGGAGGTCACCGGCAGCGCGGAGCTCAGTGCCGCGCTGGGGGAGCACGCGGACGCGTGGGCGTGGTGCCTGGACCGGGTGCACGAGCGGGTGCGGGCGGTCGCCCGCGCGGTGGACGGCGCGGCCGAGGCCTACCAGGGGGTCGAACGGGCCGTCGCGGACGCGGCTGGGGCGGCGGCGCGGGAACGATGAGCGCGTGCCGAGCCGTTGCTCCTGACGATGCCTGCCCGTGCCCCGCGCGCAGCCGTCCCGCTGCTGGCGCTGCTGGCAGCCGCGACGGCCTGCTCGGCCGGCACCGAGCCGCCCGCGACGCCGCGCGGGGACCGGCCGAGCACGCCACCGGTCACGACCTCCCGCCCCGCGTCCCCGTCGCCGCCGCAGACCCGCACCCCGCTCGCGGTCGCGCACCACCCCAGCCGCGGCCGGCTGGCCCTGACCCGGGAGCAGGCGCAGGCCCTGGCCGACGGCACCGTTACCGACTGGCGCGAGCTCGGCGCCGGGCCCGCCCCGCTGCGGCTCGGCTCGCTTGACGACGTGCGCGCGGACCGCGACGCCGTGGCCGTGCTGCCCGCCGCCGGTCTCGGCCCGGCGGTCGCGGTCGCGCGGGTCGACGGCATCGACCCGCTGCGCAACCCGGCGGCCTACCCCCTCGGCACGGCCGGCCCCGAGCCGCCGGCGGTCACCACGGTGACGGTCGGCGGCGACGTGATGATGGGCCGCCGGGTCGGTGCCCGGCTGGCCGCCGAGGGGGACCCCGCGGCGGCGCTGCGGCCGCTGGCCCAGCGGCTCGCGGCTGCCGACCTCACCGTCGTCAACCTGGAGAGCACCCTCTCCCGCTCTGGCGCGCCCCGGCAGGGCGGCGACTCGTTCGGTGCGTCGCCCGCGGTCCGGCAGGCCCTGCGGGTGGCCGGCGTCGACGTCGTGTCCCTGGCGAACAACCACACCGGCGACTACGGGCCACGGGCGCTCGTGCAGACCGTGCGCCGGGTCCGTGCGGGCGGCTTCGAACCGCTCGGCGCGGGGGCGGACCTGGCCGGGGCGGCGGCACCCGTGGTGGTGGAGCGCAACGGCGTGACGTTCGGTCTCGTCGCCTTCGACGCGATCGGCGAGACACCGGCAGCCACCGCGACCCGGCCGGGTGCGCTGCGGGTCCGGATGCAGCCGCGGACCGGTCCGCTGAACCAGCGGGACCTGGCCCGGGTCACCGGCACCGTCGGCGACCTGCGCGCGTCGGTCGACGTGGTGATGGTGCTGGCGCACTGGGGCACGCAGTACACGCACGACACGGTGCGCGACCAGCGCCGCGTGGCCCGGGCGCTGGTGGACGCGGGGGCGGACGTGGTCGTGGGCGGCCATCCGCACTGGGTCCAGGGCGTGGAGGTCGTGGACGGCAGCTTCGTCGCGTACTCGCTCGGGAACCTGGTGTTCGACATGGACTTCATGGCGCAGACCCAGGAGGGTGTCCTGCTCGAGCTGGCCTTCTGGGGCGACGAGCTCAAGGGCGCGCGGCTGGCGCCGTACGTGATCGGGGGCGACTTCGCCCCGCGGCTCGCGCGAGGCTCCCGCGGCGACGCGATCCTCGGCGACGTGTGGCGCGCCAGCGGCCGGCCGTTGCGCGGGACGCACGCACCCTGACCGGCCGTGACGGCCCGGGCCGGGCTACCGCTCGGCCCGCAGCCACTCCCACACGACCCGGCCGACCCGGTCCAGCTGGCGGCGGCTGACGACCCGCGGCAGGTCCCGGGCGGAGTGGTAGGCGGCGTACTCGTTGCCGCCGAGCCGGGCCACCGTCTCCCCCGCCTTCTCGTACGGCCAGTGGTCGCTGGTGCGGTTCTCGCAGCGACCGGCCCGTACGTCGAGCCGCTCCGCGGCCGCCAGCAGCTCACGCACCGCCCGCCTCGGCGACAGCCCGCCGGTGCAGACCCGCACCGGCCCGGCCGCCCCGACCCGGTCCAGCGACACCATCGCCCGCAGCGGCTCGTCGCCGACGCGGGCCGCCCGGCGCAGCGACCCGAAGTGGTGCTGGTCGTCGGCCGGCCCGCGCGGCTCCTCAGCCCCGAACGCCACGAACGTCACCGGCCAGCGGGTCGGCGCCGCGCGCGCCAGCCGGGCCAGCTCGAGCAGCACCGCGACCCCGCTGGCGTTGTCCTCGGCACCGGGCGACTGCGGGACGGTGTCCAGGTGCGCGCCGACCACGACGTACGCGGCGCCCCGCGGCGTCCCCGGCGACCGCGCGACCACGTTCTGCGTCCGACCGGCCGACACCGGAACCCCCCACGACTCCCCCGCCGGGACCCGGAACCGGTCCCGGCGCACGTCGTAGCCGAGCGCCGCGAAGCGGGCGGCCACCTCGTCGGCCGCCGCGCGGAACGCCGGCGAGGTGGCCTCGCGCGGGCCGATGCCGGCGAGGTCGCGCACGGTCCGCATCGCCGCGGCCGCGTCGAACGCGACTGCGGTGGGGTCCGGCGGCTCGGCCGGCTGCTCCGGGATCGACGCGGCGGTGGTCGGCGGTGCGGCCGACGGTGTCACGGCCGACGGTGTGGGTTCGGGACCGGCGGCGTCTCCTCCGGAGGTGCAGGCCGCGAGCCCGAGCAGCAGCACGAGCACGCTCGCGCCGGTCCGCGTCATCCCGCCACCGTGCCCGCGGCAGGACGCGGACGCCACCGGCGAGGCATAACGGTCGCGTATCGGGGCAGCAGTGCTGCCGACCGCACCGACCACCGCGTACGACCTCTTGGGGGCCCGCATGGCGAAGGACGCGATCGTCCTGCTGAAGGACGACCACAAGGAGATCAAGAAGCTGTTCCGCGAGTACCGGAAGGCCGGCGACGGCGCCGAGGCCACGAAGTCACGGCTCGCCAAGAAGATCCTCGAGCTGCTGACCGTGCACACCTACCTGGAGAACGAGGTGATGTACCCGGAGGTCCGCAAGCTGCTGCCCGACCTCGAGGACGACGTGCTGGAGTCCTACGAGGAGCACCACGTCGCCGACGTGCTCAGCGCGGAGCTGGCGATGATGAGCCCGTCGCACGACCACTTCGACGCCAAGATGACGGTGCTGATCGAGAACGTGGAGCACCACATCGAGGAGGAGGAAGAGGAGTGGTTCCCGAAGGTCCGCGAGGGCCTCGGGCGCAAGCAGCTCGGCGAGATCGGCGACCGGATGGCCGCGATGCGCAAGGACGCCCCGACCCACCCGGCGCAGCCGAGTGCGCTGAAGAAGGCTGTCGACGCCGTCCTCGCCTGAGATCCTGGCGGTCCGCGTCCGGCGATCGGGGAGGTAGGCCATGGGCAGGCTGCTGGTGCACGTCACGCACGGTCCGGAGGCGCCGACACGAGCGGCCCTCGGCCTGCTCGTGGCGAAGGCCGCGATCGACGAGGGACACGACGTCGACGTGTTCCTCGCCGGCGACGCGGTACAGCTGATGCGCGATGCGGTGCTGGACGCGCTGACCGGCCTCGGCACCGGGCCGCTGCGCGGCTCGTTCGATGCCGTCGTCGCCGGCGGCGGCCGGTTCTACGTCTCCGGGATGTCGAGCAAGGCCCGCGGTGTGACGGAGGCGGACCTCGAGGGCAAGTCGGCCGAGATGGCGATGCCGGACCGGCTGGTGAAGCTGACCTTCGAGGCCGACCGCGTCCTCACCTACTGACCCGGACCTGCTGAGCCGGACCTGCCGACCGAAACCTACGGACCGACGCCGAGGGCCCTGCCCGGCAGCAGCCGGTCGAGGGTCGCCGCGAGCTGGCTGGCGCCGATGCGGGCCATCCGGATCTGGGTCAGTGTCCACGGCACCGGGTGGCGGCGGTAGAAGCCGAGCACGCCGAGGCTGACGCCGTGGGTGATCACTGGGACGAGCAGCAGCCCGCCGAAGCCGCTCTGCCACAGGTGCTCGATCATCACGCGGTCCGCGTTCGGGTCACTGACCAGGACCTGCGCCGCGCGGCGGGTGTCCAGCGCCCACCGCACCAGCGGCAGGTTGTCCAGCGTCTCCGCCGGGCCGGCCTCCCACGTGTGGTGGCTCAGCCGCTCGATCTGGGCGCCCTCGCTGTCGACCAGGTCGATCGCGACGTCGTCCGCACCGACGAGCTGGCGGACCGCGCCGACCGCGTGGTGGACGTCCTCGAGCTCCTCGGCCTCGCTGAAGCGGTCGGCCAGCCGCTCCAGCAGCACGAACTCGTCGAGGAACAGCGCCTGTTTCGGCGTCCCGCTCAGGGCCTGCCGGTGCACCTCGACCGCGGCCGCGGTCGCCTCCTCGCTCAGCGACGTCCAGCCAGGGCGCGGCTCGCCGAAGAAGAACCCCTGGCCGTACGCGATGTCGAGCTCGGCCACGACCTCGAGCAGGCGGGGTGACTCGATGCCCTCGGCGCACACCGCGGACCCGCTGCGGGCGGCGAAGCGGACGAGGCTCTCGACCATGGCCCGGGTCACGGTGTCCTCGGGGAGCATCCGGGTCAGCGACCGGTCGAGCTTGATCAGGTCGGGGCGCAGGACGATCAACCGTTCCAGTCCCGCGTACCCGGTGCCGACGTCGTCGATCGCGAGCCGGGCGCCGCGGGAGCGCAGCCAGGCGGCGATCGAGGTGAGCGTCTCGGTGGGGATGTACTGGCTCTCGGTGATCTCGACCATGACGCCGGTGAGGTCGCGGTCGAGCGCGTGGCGGACGACGTCGGCTTCCATCGCCCGCGGGCTGATGTTCACGGCGAGGTACGCGGTGGCCGGCCGCCCGGGCAGCGTGAGGGCGGCCTGCAGCGCGGCCGCCTCCATGGCCGGGCCGTGCCCGAGCGACCAGGCGCGCTCGAACATCGCGGTGACCGGGGTGCGCGGGTCGGCGAACCGGGCCAGCGCCTCGTAGCCGGCGACCGTCCCGGTCGTCAGGGCGACGATGGGCTGGACCCAGGAGACGAGGCCGGCGCGGTCTACCAAGGGCGTGTTCGGACCCTGTGGCGCGGCGTCGTACGTCGTCACGCTCCGGTCATCGACCGGTCGGCGCGGGTCCTGTAGCGCCCCGCGGGTCGTTCCGAGGGGTCAGTCAGGGGCGGGGATTCCCGCAGCGAGCGCGGCCATCCGGACATGGCTGCGGAACAGCGCGTCGCGCGCTTCGGGCTCGAACCAGTCGAGGTGGCCGTACGCCTCGAGGCTGGTGATGCCGTGCAGCGAGGCCCAGGCCTGCAGCATCGCCTGGAAGCTCTCCGGCGGCACGATCCCGTCGAGCTCGGGGTGCTCCTCGTGCGCGCAGGCGGCGACCCCGGTCGAGACGTCGCGCACCAGCGGCGGCTGCAGCTCGCCGGACTGCGCCGCCTGGACGAACAGCGCGGCCAGCTGGGCCATGGCGCCCTTCGCGGCCTCGGTGGTCGGCCCCTCGTCCGGCGCGACGTAGCCGGGGACCGGCATGCCCAGCACCAGCGCGAACTGCTGCGGGTCGTTGCGGGCCCACTCCCGGTAGGCGGACGCGGCGGCGAGCCAACGGGCGCCGACGTCGGCCGGGTCGACGGTCGCCGTGGCGGCCGCGATGTCGTCGCCGAGCCGGCGGTAGCCGTCGGCGATGAGGTCGGTGAGCAGCTCGTCGCGGTCGGCGTAGTAGCGGTAGAGCGCCGGCGGGGTCATCCCCATGACCCGGGCGATGTCGGTGAACCGGACGTCGGTGGTGCCCCGCTCACGCATCAGCTCCAGCGCGGTCTGCTTGATCTCGGCCACCGTCGCGGCGCGGGCGCGCTCGCGCCGGGTCACGCCGGTGTCGGCGACCATCAGGGGACCTCCGGGTGTCGAGTGCGTTACGCAGCATTACATGCGTTACGCCGCTTGACAAGTGAAGATCCATCGTGTTCGTTATGGGTCGTAACGCTTTCCCTGCCCCACCACTACCCGAGGTCGAGACCATGGCCGGAACCGCCACCGCCCCCCGCCCCACCGAGGCCGCGCCGCCCGCGCCCCGCCCCGGCCCGCTCGGCCGGCTGGCCGACGTCACCTTCCGCCGCCGCGGCCGCACCGTGCTCGCGTGGCTGGCGGTGCTGCTGCTCGCCGGCGGGCTGTCCGCAGCGGCCGGCGGCGAGTTCACCGCCGACTACTCCGCACCCGGCTCGGACTCCAGCCAGGCACAGGACCTGCTCGAGCAGCGCTTCCCCTCGCAGGCCGGCGACGCGATCGACGTCGTGGTCCGGGCCGAGCAGGGCGTGACCGACCCGGCGGTACGTGAGGACGTCTCAGCGCTGCTGAGCGAGCTGTCCCGCGTACCGCACGTCGCGTCCCTCGAGGACCCGTACGCGACCCCGGGCTCGGTCTCACCCGACGGCCGGACGCTGGTCGCGCACGGCCGGCTGGACGTGGCCAACCCGGTCGACGTGCCCGTCGAGGACAGCGAGGCGATGATCGCGGTCGCCGAGGAGGCCGAGCGGCCGGGGCTGCAGGTGGCGCTCGGCGGCCAGGTCATCACCCAGGGCGAGGCCGCCGAGATCGGCTCCGAGGGCATCGGGCTGGCGGCCGCGACCGTGATCCTGCTCGTCATGTTCGGCTCGGTCGTGGCCGCGGGACTGCCGCTGATGGTGGCCGTCGCCGGGCTCGCGGTGAGCAGCATGTTCACCGGACTGCTCATCGCGCTGGTCGACACCCCGGACTGGTCCACGTCGCTCGCGACGATGATGGGGATCGGCATCGGCATCGACTACACGCTGCTGATGGTCACGCGGTTCCGGGAGTGGCGGGCCGCCGGGCTCGACCCGCGGGCGGCGACGGTCGCAACGCTGGACACCGCCGGCCGGTCCGTCATCGTCGCCGGCACGACCGTCGTCATCTCGATGCTGGGCCTGTTCGCGATGGGCTTGTCGTTCATGCGTGGCGCCGCACTGGTGACGATCCTCGCGGTGCTCGTCGTGATGGCGGCGAGCGTCACGCTCTTCCCGGCGCTGCTGGGGTACTTCGGCCGGCACGTGGACCGGTGGCGGCTGCCGCTCGGGCGGCGGGCGCCGGTCACGGTCGCGGTCGGTGGGCACGTCGAGCCGACTCGCGGGTGGCTGGCCTGGAGCCGGCTCGTCGACCGGCACCGCTGGGTCGCCGCAGTTGTCGGTGTGGTCGCGCTGCTGGCGCTGGCCTCGCCCTACCTCGACGTGCGCTACGGCTTCCCGGACGCCGGCAACAACACCGAGGACATGCAGACCCGCCAGGCCTACGACCTTCTGGCCGACGGCTTCGGCCCGGGGATGAACGGTCCGCTGGTGCTGGTCGCCGAGCTGCCGGGCGGGACCGCGTCGGCCCTCGAGCCGGTGGTGTCGGCGGTGCGCTCGACCGACGGGGTCGCCGCGGTGACCGAACCCACGCTGAACGAGGCCGGTGACGCGGCCGTCATCACGGTCGTGCCGACCGCGGGCCCGCAGGCGCCGGAGACCGAGGCGCTGGTCGAGGAGCTGCGCGCGTCGGCGCTGCCGTCGGCCACGGCCGGCACCGGTCTCGACGTCCACGTCGGTGGCGTCACGGCGGTGTCGATCGACACGACGGACAACATCGCCAAGCGGATACCGCTGCTGATCGGTGGCGTGGTGCTGCTGTCGATGCTGCTGCTGCTCGTGACGTTCCGGTCGATCGCGATCCCGCTGAAGGCCGCGGTCATGAACCTGCTGTCGGTGGCCGCCGCCTACGGCGTGGTGGCCCTGGTCCTGCAGGGCGGCTGGGCCGGGCAGCTCATCGGCATCGACACCCCGACCCCGCTGCCGGCGTTCGTCCCGGTGCTGATGTTCGCGGTGCTGTTCGGGCTGTCGATGGACTACGAGGTGTTCCTGCTCAGCCGGATGCGCGAGGCGTGGCTGCGGACCGGCGACAACGAGCGCGCGGTGCTCGAGGGTCTCGCCTCGACCGGGCGGGTCATCACCGCCGCCGCAGCCATCATGGTCGCCGTCTTCGCCGCCTTCGTGCCGAGCCCGGACGTCGTGCTGAAGGTGATCGGTGTCGGCATGGCGTCGGCCATCTTCATCGACGCCACCGTCGTGCGGATGCTGCTCGTCCCGGCCGTCATGCACCTGCTCGGCCGGCGGAACTGGTGGCTGCCCGAGTGGCTCGGCGCCCGCCTGCCGCAGCTGCACGTCGAGGGCAAGCCGGAGAACCACCTGCCGACCGGCCGGCGACCGTCGGCGGAGCTGCCGGAGGCCCGCGTCGGGGTCTGACCCCGGACAAGCCGAGAGCCGCGCTCCCCTCCTCGGGTGGCGCGGCTCTCGGACGCGGTGCGGCCGGTCAGTCCTCGATCACGTCGTCCCGGCGCCGGCCGGCGGCGTAGGCGAGGCCACCGAGCGTCAGGGCGACCGCGCCGGCGGCCGCGACGGCGAGACCGTCCGCCCCGGTCGCTGCCAGCACGTCGCCGCCGCTGGAGACGCCGGCCGCTGACACGCCGGCGCCCGTACCCGCCGCGGCCACGCCGGAGTCACCGCGGCTCACCTTCACGCCGAGGACCTGTGCCTCCGGCACCGAGGTCTGCCCGCCGGACGCCGCCTGGCCAGCCTTCTCGCCCGCAACCGCGGTGGGTGCAGCGCCGCCCGCGGCGCCGACGGTGACGGCGGTGCCGGTCGTACCGGTGCCGCCGGTCGCCCCGGTGGAGCCGGTGCCGCCCGTGGTGCCGGTGCCGCCGGTCGTGTCTGTGTCGTCTGTGTCGTCGTCGGTGTCTGTGTCGTCGTCGGTGTCGGTGTCGTCGTCCGTGTCGGTGTCGTCGTCCGTGTCGTCCTCGGCGTCGTCATCGTCGTCGTCGGACGGCTTGTCCTTGCAGTGACCGGGGACGCCCTGGCCGTTGTTGTCGTCCTCGCAGTCGTCGTCGTTGCCGCTGCCGTTGTTGCCGTCCTTGTCGTCGCTGTAGCCACCGGTGCCGCCCGGCTTGTCCGGCCCGCCGTTCTCCATGCCGTCCGGGTCGGACGGCGAGGACCCCTGGGTCGAGCCGTGCGACGAGCTCGCGTCCTTGTCCTTGGGCGTCGCGGCGGCGGGACCGGCGACGGTGCCGACGGTCATGAGCGACCCGAGGGCCGCAGCGGCCAGCACACGCTGGCTGCGCAGAACGGTGGCGTTCGGCTTGCGGTGGCGGCCGACGTGGCGTCGAGTCATGGGAGGGGTCTCCTGGTGAGTGCGGACTGTGTGGCCCGGGAATCCCACAAGATCGTGCCGCCCAAACCCATTTATCCGGATTCATCGGCCGAAACTATTGACTTCGGTGACTTTCGTGACCTACAGGGCTCGACACTCGTTGGACGGCACTTGGGCGGCTCCGCCCTCGCGCCGTGTCATGCTCACCAGATGACGACCCTGTCCGACAATGCGATCGCCCTGACCGAGTCCAGGTCGGCCCACAACTACCACCCGTTGCCGGTCGTGGTGGCGTCAGCGGAGGGCGCGTGGGTCACCGACGTCGAGGGCCGCCGGTACCTGGACTGTCTCGCCGGCTACTCGGCGCTGAACTTCGGGCATGGCCATCCCGGGCTGCTCGCGGCGGCGCACGCGCAGCTGGACCGGGTCACGCTGACCAGCCGCGCCTTCTACCACGACCAGTTCGGGCCGTTCTGCGCCGAGCTCGCGGACCTGGCCGGGATGGACATGGTGCTCCCCATGAACACCGGAGCCGAGGCCGTGGAG
>DASTVO010000098.1:0-5396 GCA_035759075.1 Actinomycetes bacterium | reverse complement strand
AGATCGTCAAGGCGCTGCTGCTGATGACCGGCGCCAGCGTCCTGACGCTGATGGTGATGTTCAAGTTCGGCTGGAACGTCAGCGACCTGCTCGGCACCGCGGCGGAGCGCAGCGGCCAGGAGGACCCGGACGCGTTCCTCGAGCCTGGCCTGCGCTACGGCAAGGACGTCACCGACGCCGCCGGGAACCTGCTCGGCTACGAGACGCTGATCTCCAAGCTGGACCTGATCAGCCTCGGCCTGGCGCTCGTGCTCGGCACGGCCGGCCTGCCGCACATCCTGATCCGCTTCTACACGACCCCCACGGCGCACGAGGCGCGCAAGTCCGTGGTCTGGGGCATCTGGATCATCGGCTCGTTCTACCTGATGACTCTCGCGCTGGGCTTCGGCGCGGCCGCGCTGGTCGGGCCCGAGGCGATCATCGCGCAGGACCCGGCCGGCAACACGGCGGCACCCCAGCTGGCGAGAGCGATCGGCGAGGACTTCCTCGGGACGACCGGCGGCACGATCATGCTGGCGTTCATCGCGTCGGTCGCCTTCGCGACCATCCTCGCGGTGGTCGCCGGGCTGACCCTCGCCTCGTCGTCCTCGGTGGCGCACGACGTCTACGCCAACTACATCCACCGCGGCGAGGCACCGGAGGGCCAGGAGGTGCGGGTCGCTCGCATCTCGGCGTTCGTGATCGGTGCGGCCGCGATCGTGCTGGCCATCTTCGCCCAGAAGCTCAACGTCGCCTTCCTGGTGGCGCTGGCCTTCGCCGTGGCGGCGTCGGGCAACCTGCCGGCGATCATCTACTCGCTGTTCTGGAAGCGGTTCAACACCACCGGCGCGGTCTCGGCCATCTACGGCGGCCTCGGCTCGGCGCTGCTGCTGGTCATCTTCTCGCCGGTCGTGTCGGGAAAGGTCACGGTCGACCCGGCGACGGGTGCCGAGAAGAGCGCCGCGCTGTTCCCCCTCGGCACCGACTTCCACTGGTTCCCGCTGGACAACCCGGGCCTGGTCTCGATCCCGCTCGGCTTCTTCTTCGGCTGGCTGGGGACGGTGCTGAGCAAGGAGCACGACGAGTACAAGCACGCCGAGCTCGAGGTCCGCTCGCTCACCGGGGTCGGCATGGAGAAGGCCAGCGTGCACTGAACCGCGGGTGGCCGCGCCGGGAGCTCTTGCCCGGCGCGGCTCCTGCTGGTGGGGTAGTGCCGGCAGGACAGACCACAGCCCAGACGAGTTCGTACGACGACTCCCAAGGAGTGCCCCGTGAGCAGCGAAGCCCTCTCCAACCTCCTCCACGAGGAGCGCACCTTCCCGCCGAGCGAGGAGTTCGCGGCCGAGGCGGTGGCGACGGCAGACCTGTACGACGAGGCGGCCAAGGACAGGCTCGCGTTCTGGGAGGAGCAGGCCCGCACGCTGGAGTGGGCCAGCGAGTGGTCCCAGGTGCTCGACTGGGAGCCTCCGTACGCCAAGTGGTTCGTCGGCGGCACCCTGAACGTCGCCGTCAACTGCGTCGACCGGCACGTCGCCGCGGGACGCGGTGACAAGGTGGCGCTGCACTGGGAGGGCGAGCCCGGCGACTCCCGCACGGTCACCTACGCCGAGCTCAAGGACGAGGTCTGCCGGGCAGCCAACGCCCTGACCGACCTCGGCATCCGGGAGGGCGACCGGGTCGCCATCTACCTGCCCATGATCCCCGAGGCGGTCGTGGCGATGCTGGCCTGCGCGCGCATCGGCGCCCCCCACTCGGTCGTCTTCGGCGGCTTCTCGGCAACGGCTCTGCAGTCCCGCATCGACGACGCCCAGGCCAAGCTGGTCATCACGGCCGACGGCGGCTACCGGCGCGGCAAGCCGTCAGCGCTGAAGCCGGCAGTGGACGAGTCGCTCGAGCTCTCGCAGGGCAAGACCGTGGAGCACGTGCTCGTCGTGCGCCGGACCGGCCAGGACGTGGACCTCACCGAGGGCCGGGACGTGTGGTGGCACGACGTCGTGGAGTCCGCGAGCACCGAGCACGAACCGAAGCCGCACGACAGCGAGCACCCGCTGTTCATCCTCTACACGTCCGGGACCACCGGGAAGCCGAAGGGGATCCTGCACACCACCGGCGGCTACCTGACCCAGGCCAGCTACACCCACCGGGTCGTCTTCGACCACAAACCGGAGACGGACGTCTTCTGGTGCACCGCCGACATCGGCTGGGTCACCGGACACAGCTACATCGTCTACGGACCGCTCGCCAACGGCGCGACACAGGTGATGTACGAGGGCACCCCCGACACCCCGCACAAGGGCCGGTTCTGGGAGATCGTCGAGAAGTACGGCGTCACTCTGCTCTACACCGCGCCGACGGCTATCCGGACCTTCATGAAGTGGGGCGAGGAGTTCCCCGCCGAGCACGACCTCTCGTCCCTGCGACTGCTCGGCTCGGTCGGCGAGCCCATCAACCCGGAGGCGTGGATCTGGTACCGCCGGGTCATCGGCGGCGACCGGACGCCGATCGTCGACACCTGGTGGCAGACCGAGACCGGCGCGATCATGATCAGCCCGCTCCCGGGGGTCACGGCAGCCAAGCCCGGCTCGGCGATGACACCGCTGCCCGGCGTCAGCGCCGACGTGGTCGACGACCAGGCCAAGCCGGTGCCCAACGGGGGCGGCGGCTACCTGGTGCTCGCCGAGCCGTGGCCCGCGATGCTGCGCGGCATCTGGGGGGACGACGCCCGCTACAAGGAGACCTACTGGTCCCGCTTCGACAAGCTCTACTTCGCCGGTGACGGCGCCAAGAAGGACGAGGACGGTCACATCTGGCTGCTCGGCCGCGTGGACGACGTGATGCTGGTGTCCGGTCACAACATCTCCACCACCGAGGTGGAGTCGGCGCTCGTCTCCCACCCCAAGGTCGCCGAGGCCGCCGTCGTGGGCGCGACCGACCCGACCACCGGCCAGGGCATCGTCGCCTTCGTGATCCTGCGCGGTGACGCGGCGGCTGCGGTCGAGGACGACGCCGAGGCCGGCGAGGCCGTGATCAAGGAGCTGCGCAACCACGTCGCGAAGGTCCTCGGCCCGATCGCCAAGCCCCGTCAGGTGCTCCTCGTCGCGGAGCTGCCCAAGACCCGATCCGGCAAGATCATGCGACGGCTGCTGCGCGACGTCGCGGAGCACCGGGAGATGGGCGACGTCACGACGCTGGCCGACCCCACGGTGATGAACCTGATCGGCCAGGGGCTGGAGACCGGCAAGAGCAGCGACGAGGACTGACGCGCCCGGCTCGTTCCAGCGAATGTGGGGATGACGCCTGGATGCGAGTCCCTTGCTCGGTATCCGGCATTCCGTGCCGTCGCGGGATCTGCCGACATAGACAAGCTGCGGGTCTCCGTGTCGATCAACAGCACGCAGCCCCGCAGCTCGGGGCGAGGCCGACCGCTAACCAGCACTCCCGAGCACTGCGCCGACCGCGTTCTGCTGACCCTGAGACACATTCGTGGCTGGTGAGTCTGGTGAGACGGCCACGACGCGGCCGGCTCCGACTCGGCGGCGTCCAGGTCCGCGGCCCGTCGTCTCTTCATGATCGTGAGGGGAATCAGGCCTGCACAGAGTCCGATTCCCCTCACGATCATGGATCCAGGCTGCTGCAGGGGTCACAGCAGGGCTCGCCGAGGTCGAGGAGCAGCACCCGGCGCCGTCGGGACCACGATCCACCCCGATAGGGTTGGCGGCGGTGAGCCGGGAAGCCTGGTCGGCAGTTCTGTCCGTCCTGCCCGAGAGGCGCCCTGATGCGTGCGCGTGACCTGGTCGAGGAGTACCCCACCGTCCGGCTCGACACCGACGCGATGGAAGCGGCCCAGATGCTCGCCCAGAAGCGCCTGGTCGGGCTGATCGTGTCCGACCGGGACGGCAGGCCCTACACCGTGCTCCCCGGCTCGCAGGTGCTGAAGTTCCTCGTTCCCCAGTACGTGCAGGACGACCCGGCGCTCGCCCGGGTGTACGACGAGAAGGCGTCCGACGAGCTGTGTGCCGCGCTGTCGAAGAGCGAGGTGCGCGACCTCCTGCCGAGCAGGCACGACGTCGACGAGATCCCGATCGTCGACCCCGACGCGACGGTCATCGAGATGGCCGCTGTGATGGCCCGGGTGCACAGCCCGGTGGTCGCGGTCGTCGACAAGGAGAACCAGTACCTCGGCGCGGTCACGGTGCGTCGGCTCCTCGAGCACCTGCTGCCCAGCGCATGACGACGACGCTCGTCGTCGCCGGCTTCGTCGGCGCCTACATCCTCATTGCCACCGAGCGGATCCACCGGGTCGCCGCGGCGCTCGGCGGGGCCGCCTTCATGGTGGCGGTGGGGGTCGTCGACGCCGAGACCGCCTTCTTCAGCGAGGAGACGGGGGTCGACTGGAACGTCATCTTCCTGCTGCTGGGCATGATGATCATCATCAGCGTGCTCAAGCAGACCGGCGTGTTCGACTACGTCGCGATCTGGGCCGCGAAGCGCGCCAGGGGCAAGCCGTTCGCCGTCATGGTGCTGCTGACGATGATCACGGCTGTTGCGTCCGCGCTGCTGGACAACGTCACCACTGTCCTCCTGATCGCGCCTGTCACCCTGCTCGTCTGCGAGCGCCTCGGTGCACCGCCGATCCCGTTCCTCATCGCGGAGGCGCTGGCCTCGAACATCGGCGGCACCGCGACGCTGATCGGTGACCCGCCGAACATCATCATCGCCAGCCGGGCCGACCTGTCCTTCAACGAGTTCCTCATCAACCTCGGCCCGATCGTGGTGGTGCTGCTCGGGGTGTTCGTCCTGCTGATCCGCATCCTGTTCCGGCACGCCTTCCACTACGACGAGGAGCGCGCTGCCGCGGTCATGGATCTCGACGAGCGGGAGGTCATCCGCGACAAGGGTCTGCTCATCCGCTCGTTGGTCGTGCTGTTCGGCGTCATGGTCGGTTTCGTCCTGCACTCTGCCCTGCACCTCGAGCCCTCCGTCGTGGCGCTGCTCGGCGCCGGCACCCTCGTCGCCGTCTCGCGACTGGACCCGCCGGACTTCCTCGAGGAGGTCGAGTGGTCGACCCTCGTCTTCTTCATGGGCCTGTTCGTCATGGTCGGTGCGCTCGTCGAGGTCGGCGTGATTGAGACGTTGGGTGAGCAGCTCACCGAGGCCGTCGGCGACAACTACTTCCTGGCCGCGTCCGTGCTGCTGTGGGGCTCCGCGCTGCTGTCCGGAATCGTCGACAACATCCCGTACGTCGCGACGATGACCCCGCTCGTCCAGGGGTTGGTGGACAGCGGCGGGGGCGCCACACAGTCCAACGCGCTGTGGTGGGCGCTCGCCCTGGGCGCCGACCTGGGCGGCAACTCGACCGCCGTCGGGGCCAGCGCCAACGTCGTGGTGATCGGCATCGCCGCGCGCAACGGGCACCC
>DASTVO010000097.1:0-13020 GCA_035759075.1 Actinomycetes bacterium | reverse complement strand
CGAGCACGGTGCGATCACCGCTGCCGTCTACTCGACCGACGAGAAGGTGCTCGACGCCGCCGAGGAGGCAGCGGTCGACGCAGGTGTCGCGCTGTCGTGCAACCTGACCGAGACGGTCTACGTCAACCAGTCGGCCGCGTTTTCCGACTTCCACGCCACCGGCGCCAACCCGGCGGCCAACTCGGCGCTCACCGACGCGGCGTACGTCGCCAACCGGTTCCGCATCGTGCAGTCGCGCCGGCACCTGCCCGCCGACGCCTGACACGGCGCGGCGCCGGCACCTCGGTGAGAGGTGCCGACGCCACGCCGGTGCCGGAGCTCGTCAGAGCTGACGGGTCTGCAGTGCCGGGTCGCGGTCGACCTGGTCGTACGGAGCGGCCGAGCCGTTGACGACCGGACGCTGCCCGTCCTGGTGGCGACGGACCTCGGACTTGATCGTCTCCGTCTCACGCTCGGCGTTGCTGAGCCACTGCTCCCACCGGGACTGCATGGGGCGGATCAGTCCGCCACCGGCACCGACGACGATGACGCCGCCGATCGTGGCGAGGATCGTGATCAGCACCGGCGTGGTGACCGTCGTGGCGACCCTCACCTGGTTCAGCGCCGCGACGACCCCCAGGAAGAGGACGAACACGAAGGCGATGACGTCCTGGAGGAGCTGGCTGATCGGGTTGGGCCCGAAGACGTTGAACGCGATCACCAGGGTGAAGAGGACGATGGCGTACTTCACGAGCTTCGCGACCATGTCGGACGCGTCGTACTTGCTCTTGGCCAGGGCCTGCTTGACCCCTCCGCGCTCGACGGCGCGGTCGAAACCCACGCGCTCGAGCACGCGGTCGGTCAGCTTGGCGGCCGCCTTCGCGAGCAGGAAGCCGACGAAGAGCACGACGAAGAAGAACAGCAGCTTCGGCAGGAAGGTGGCGACAGTCGTCCAGGCGTCGGACACCCGCCTCGCCAGTCGACTGCCAGTGTGGAGCTGGATGACACGGGAACGTCCGAGAGAGATGTGGGCAACGCGATCGAGCCCGTCGCTGCCCGACGTCACGCCGGTCAAACCGCGCGCCGGCCTGCGGCGCGGTGGTCATCGACACGTTTCACGCCAGCACCCCGGGGCACCGGCTCGGACAGACCCCACACGAGAGGAGCACCTGACGTGAGCACGATCGAGCAGTCCATCGAGGTCTCCGTGCCGGTGAGCACGGCGTACAACCAGTGGACGCAGTTCGAGTCCTTCCCGGAGTTCATGGAGGGCGTCGAGCGCATCGACCAGACCGGCGACACGATGACGCACTGGGTGACGAAGATCGGTGGCGTGAAGCGAGAGTTCGACGCGACCATCACCGAGCAGAAGCCCGACGAGCGCGTCGCCTGGCGCTCGGTCGACGAGCCGCACCAGGCAGGTGTCGTCACCTTCCACCGGCTCTCGCCCGACACCACGAAGGTCATGGTCCAGATGGACTTCGAGCCCGAGGGACTGGTGGAGCAGGCCGGCGACAAGCTGGGTGTCGTGAAGCACCGCGTCAAGGGGGACCTCGAGCGCTTCAAGGAGTTCATCGAGAGCCGCGGCTCGGAGACCGGAGCCTGGCGCGGCGAGGTCCGCTGAGCCGATACTCCTGCCCATGGCGGCAGGACGGCGCGGTCGGCGCGACGAGACACCTGACGAGCGGGCCGACCGGCAGTACAGCGAGCTGCTGCAGGAGCTGCGCGTCGCACAGACCGGCGTGCAGCTCCTGTTCGCTTTCCTCCTGACCCTCGCGTTCACCCAACGCTTCACCGAGATCACCGAACGGCAGGAAGCGCTCTACGTCGCCACCCTGCTCGCCACGGGGGTGGCGGCGGCTCTGCTCATCGGCCCGGTGCCCTTCCACCGGTACGTCTTCCGGAAGGGCCTGAAACCGCGCCTCGTCACGGCCTCCGACCTGATGGCGCGCGCTGGCCTGGCGATGCTGGTCGTCGCCGTCAACGGCGGCGTCCTGCTCATCCTCGACGTCGTGCTCGGCCGGCCGGCCTCGTACGTCCTGTCGGGCCTGCTCCTCCTCGTCTTCGTTGTCGTGTGGTACGTGGTCCCGCGCACGGTGCGCCTGGAGCCGCCGGAGGATTGACCGCGGAGTGTGACCTTCGTACGACGGGGTACTCCCGCCTCATGCCCAGCAGCATCACCCGGCTCACAGCGCTCGACCACGACCGCCTGCTGCGGCTCGTCCGTCGGGCGTGCACGGAGGGTCCGAGCCAGCAACGGTGGCGCAACGAGCTCATCCAGCTGGTCCGTGCGCACCGCGCCGCGGAGCGGGAGACGCTGACCGCTGACGTCCTCGCCGAGGGGGGCACCGAGGTCCTCGCCGGCGACGGGCAGCTGCACGAGATGGACGAGCAGCTCACCGCGGCGACCGACGCGCTGGCAGCTGTCCCGATCGGGTCGCCGGACATGGCCGACGCGTGCGACCGGCTCGCCCGGCTGCTCCGGATGCACGCCGACATGCTGGCCGAGCAGGTGCTGACGCCGCTCGAGAAGGCCGTGCCGCGCAAGGAGATCCGCCGGCTCGGCGGGATGTACGAGACCCGGAGGGAGCAGATGCTCCGCGAGTCCGGTGCGGACCAGCCACCACCCCGGCGCCTCGACCTGCCGCGGGCAGAGCTCTACGAGCTCGCCAAGCGAGCCGGCATCGAGGGCCGGTCCGCCATGAGCAGGCGCGATCTCATCGACGAGCTGCAGCGCCGCCAGAAGTCCAGCGGCTGAGCGGGTTTGCCGAGCCGAGCGGGCGAGCAGGAGACCTGCCGAGAGGCACGCGCTGAAGCAGCACGGCGCGTCACGCGCCGGACATCCGGCGCTGACGGCACCACGGGGACAGTCATGCGCGTGACCGTTTTCTGCACCGAGAGCACACAGCACACCCGGACCTGGGTCGTCGACGAGCTGGTTGCCCGCGGTCACGAGGTCGACGAGGTCCAGGTCCCCGAAGGTCGACCGCGACACGCCGCCCTCGCGGGCAACCACGCCGCGGACTCGTGGTTCATCGACCCGCCCGACTGCGCGCTCGCCCTCGGCTGGGAGGCCGGTCTGGCGGCGCACGTCGCGGCGCGGGAGCCCCGCGTCCCGGTCGTCGTCCGTCTCAGCCAGGCTGCACGCGAGCACGGCAGCGACCGGGCGCGGCTCGAGGTTGCCCTGGCCCGCAGCAGCGCCCTCGCCCTGGTGCCCAGCACCGGCGAGCTCGACCGGGTCGCCGAGCTCGGTGTGCCCCGTCGGCTGCTCCGCGTCCTGCCCGAGGCCGTGGACCTCCGCCGCTTCCACGACGACGCCGTCCCAGACGACGTCGTCCCGGACGACGCCGCGCGGACCGCGCGCCGTCGGCACCGCGTCGCCGTCACCGGCGCGCAGGCCCTCGAGGCGCTACGCCGCCTGCCGGGCTGCGAGACGCTCGTGCTGGCCGAGCCGCCGACGGCCGACGGAGCGACCGCGGTGCTCGGGTCCGTCGACCTGGTCGTCGCCGACGACGACCGCGACCGCGACGTCGCCGCGGTCCTGGTGGGCATGGCCTGCGGGGTCCCGAGCGTCGCGCGCGGCCCCGGAGCGCTGGTGGACGTCGTCGCGGACGGCGTGACCGGCATCGTCGTCCCCCGGCACGCCGACGTCACCGAGCCGCTGCGTTCGCTGCTGACCGACCCCATGCGCCGGCAGAGCATGGGGATGGCGGCCGTCGACCGCGTCCGGGCCCGGTTCGCGTCGACGGTGGTCGGCGACACCCTCGAGCGGTTGCTCACCGAGGCGGCGGGCCGACGGGAGCCGGCGGCCGCCTCCTGACGTCCGCTCCGGGTCGGGTGCCCAGCGGTCAAGTCGGGCCCGCCGCGAGCCGACGCTAGTCGGGAGCCCACTGCGGTCCCCCCGACCTCGAAGGACGTCCATTGCCTCGCGGAGTGCCCGGCCGCGCCGTGCGCGTCGCGCTCGGCGTGCTCGTCGTCTCCCTCGCCGTCGGCCCGGTACCGGCCGGTCACGCCGACGACAGCCCCGGCGCGAGCGGCAGCACCGGGGTCCAGGGCGACCTGGACGCCGTGCTGCAGGAGGTCCGCGAGGAGCTGGCCGAGTCGAGCGAGGCCATGGTCCGCGCCGCTGCCGACCTCCGGCTGGCCGAGGCCGCGCTGCCCGCCGCCCAGGAGACCGCGGCCCACGCCCGGCAGCTGCTGGCCACCGCCAAGCGTCGTCAGGAGGAGGCCGCTCGCCTGCGCGGCGAGGCCCAGGTCCGGCTGATGCTCGGCAGCCAGGACGCCGAGGAGTCGGCCGCCGAGGTCCAGGAGCAGCAGGCCCGGGTCGGCCGGCTCGCGCGGGCTGCCTACCAGGGCGGCGGGACGATGGGTGAGGTCTCGGTGCTGCTCGAGGCGCGGTCCCCGGCCGACTTCGCCGAGCGGCTGGTCACCTGGCAGACCGTCGTGTCCTCCCAGCGCTCGGTCCTCTCCGACCTCGAGACGGTCCAGGCCAGCTACGGCGACCAGGAGCAGGACCTGGAGGAGGTCCGGGACGCCCTGGCCCGCGCGGACGAGCGCGCGCAGCAGGAGCTGCGCGCCGTCACGAAGCTGGAGGCACAGGCCCGTGCCGCCGAGCAGACCGTCGGCCGGCTGGTCGCCGCACGCGAGGCCGCCCTGGCGGCGGCCCGAGCGGCCCAGGCCGCCGACGACGCAGCGGACGCACGCCGGGAGACCGTCTCCAGCCAGCTGCAGGCCGAGCTCGCCGCCCGCGCCCGGCAGGAGGCCGGTCCCGGCGGAACGCGGGACGGCGCCACCGTCCCGGCCCGGGCGGGCACGCTGGCCTGGCCGGTCCAGGGCCGGATGTCCTCGCCGTTCGGCATGCGGGTCCACCCGATCACAGGGGTCTACAAGCTGCACACCGGCACCGACATCAGCGCTCCGTGCGGGACCCCGATCAGATCGGCGCGGGACGGCGTCATCGTCGCGGCGGGGTGGAACAGCGCGTACGGCTGGCGGACCGTGGTCTCGCACGGCAACGTCGGCGGCGTGCTGCTCACGACGACCTACAACCACCAAGACCGGCTCGGCGTGGAGGTCGGGACCCGGGTCGGGACCGGCCAGGTCATCGGCAGCGTCGGCTCGACCGGCTACTCGACCGGGTGCCACCTGCACTTCGAGCTGTTCGTCAACGCCGACGTCGTGGACCCGGTGCCCTGGCTCTAGGCCAAGTTCGCCAGGTGGTCGGCGAACCCGCCGACCGCCCGCCCCGCCGTCCGGCCGCTGGTCACGACCGTGAGCGCGCCGCTGCGCACCACTTTCCGGTGCGCAGCCGCCGCGACCAGCGCGACGTCCTCGTCGCGGTCGAGCCGGGCGAAGCCGCCGACCTCGACGTAGACGTCCGCGCGCAGGCCGATGTTGGCTCCGTGCACGTGCCGGTGCCCGTCGCGAGGCTCGTAGCCCGCACGCCAGACCGCCTCGACGTGCGGCGGGTGCGCCGACCAGTCGTCGACGTCGACCGTCCCGAGCACGAGGTCGGCACCGGTGGCGGCCAGGGCCAGCTGGGCGACCAGCCAGTCCGCCGGCACCCTGGTGTCGGCGTCGGTCGTGGCCAGCCACAGCGCGTCCAGCCGCGCGCCGTGCTGCCGCTCGATCACGTCGGCGAAGCCGACCGCCCGCGCCGTCCCCACGTTGCCGGCGGCCACCTCCAACCCACGGACGTCGAGGCGCTCGCGTACCACCGCGGCGGTGCCGTCGACGCAGCGGTCGAGAACGACGAGCTGGTCGACGGTCACGCCGAGCACGTCCCGCGCGGTGGTCGCGGCGACCTCCAGGGCGTCGAGACACCCCGGCAGGAGCTCTTGCTCGTCCCGGGCCGGCACCACGACCCCCACCGACGTGATCGCGGGGGCGGTCATCCGACCAGCCCTTCGCGGCGCGCCACCGACGGGACCCGGCCCTTGGTCCAGACGTCGAGCAGCAGGTCCTCCTCGATGTGCGTCACCACCCGGTCCAGGCCGGGCCGGCCCCCGAGCACCGCGTGCACCTCGTCCCCGGTCACCGGGTAGTCGTCGACCGGGTGCCGCCAGTGGCAGGCCAGCAGCGTCCCGCCGTCGACCAGCGACCGCTCCGCACAGTCCGTCAGCCGGTCCAGGTCGTCGCCCGCCAGGTAGTAGCCGACCTCGGAGAGGACGACGAGGTCGAACCCGCCGTCCGGCCACTCCTCCGGAACCCTCATCCCGCGTACCTCCACCTGCGGGTGGCCCGACAATGCCGCCGCCGCGGCGGCCACGGCGCGCTCGCTCGCGTCGACGGCGAGCAGCGAGTCGCAGCGGTCGGCGAGGACCGCGGTGAGGGACCCGATGGAGCAGCCGGGCTCGAAGCCGCGGGCGTAGCGGCGCTGCGGGAGCACGGCCGCGGTCAGCGCGCGCTTGCGCTGCTCGTACCACCGGGTGCGGAAGCCCCACGGGTCAGCGGACTCGGAGTACATCTGCTCGAAGTAGCCGGCCGGCAGCGTCATCGCAGCAGCACCTCGTACCCGCGGCCGAAGTGGGCCAGGACCCGCGGCGGCAGCACCGGTCCGTCTGCCGGATCCGGCCCGAGCGGGCGCACCTGGGTCCCGAAGCAGTCGACCGCTGCCGCCTTGCGATCTCGCACCTCCGTGGGCAGCTCCACCCGCACGGCGCGTGCCCACGGGACCCGGGGGTCGTCCGGCCGCGCCCAGCTCCAGGCCCAGACGGGGTACTCCAGCACCCGGTCCGTGACCGCCCGCGCGGCGCGGCCGCACGCCTCGTGGTCGGGATGCGCGTCCCCCGACCAGGGGGCGAGGACGACGGCGCCGGGCGGCAGCAGGTCCGCCAGGGTCTCCGTCAGCCGCTGCTCGTGGCCGGCCACGTCACCGTCCGGCAGGCCGAGGCGGACTCGTGGCGCCCGGTCGGCTCCGAGCGCGGCCAGCGCCGCATCGGCCTCGCCTCTGCGTTCGGCGGCCAGGTCGCGTCCCGCAGCCGCGACGGACCCTGGGTGCGAGGCCTCGCCGTCGGTGGCCCACACGACCGACAGCCGCGCCCCGGCGCGCGCGAGCAGGCAGACCAGCCCGCCGACACCGAGGGTCTCGTCGTCCGGGTGCGCCGCGAGGACGACGACGGGCGCCCCGGCGAGCTCGTCAGGGTCGAGCCGCGGCCAGCTGCCGGGGGCGGCCCAGGCGCCCCACTCCTGCTCCACGGTGCCCGCAGTCGGCTCGATCCGGGTCACCACGGCACGGTTCCCTCCGCGAGGACGGCCGTGCCGTGCTCCTCGAGATCGCGTTCCGCGTGGCTCTGCCGAACGTAGAGCTGGAGGTCGGCGACGCGACGCGCGTGGTCGGGGTCGAGCGCCAGAGGCGCCGGGCCCAGCGCCCGGCCCACCCGGTCGACCACCTCGGCGGCGGTCCGCTCGGCCACGGCCCGGACCCGGGCCGCCGTGAGGCGGGCGGTGCCCGCCGCGTCGCCGGGGTCGGCGTCGGCCTGCCGCCCCGCGTCCTGCAGCAGGCAGCCGGCGGCCGCGAGCGCGGCGTCGACCGCGCCGACGTGCGCGAGCGCGTGCACATGGAGGGGCCTGCGGGCGTGCGCGGTCACGAGCGCGCCGGCCACTCCGGCGGCCCCGCCGACCCAGACCGCGGCCACCCCGACGGCGCCGTGCCAGAACCCCGGCCGCGCCAGGTACTCCTCGGGTCCGCCCACCGCGTCGGCCGGGTGGTTCTCGAACCGCACCGACCGGCTGTCGCTGCCGGGCAGGGCCAGCGAAGGCCAGGTGCCGTCGACCGGCGTCGCGCCCTCCAGGTCCACCGCGAAGAGCCGGTAGCCGTCGTCGGTGCGAGCGGTGACCAGTGCGTGGTCGCACGCGCCGGCACCGCTGCACCACGGCTTGGTGCCGTCCAGGACCCACCCCCCGTCGGAGCGGGTCGCGGTCAGCGGCGCGGTCGGCGGGTTCGCCGCCCACACCCCCCACAGCCCAGGACGAGGGGCTCCGACCCCGAGGTCGGCATGCACCGCGACGGCGTCGGTGTGCGCCTCGGTGAGGCGGGCGAGGTCGAGGTCGACCGCCCCGATGTCGCGCAAAGCGGCCAGCCGGTCCGGCGTGGCGCCGCGTCCGGGGAGGGGGAGATCGAGGAAGCCCTGGTCGAGGAGCTCGTGGGCCCACCGCGCCGTGCGGGCAACCGGGTCGTCGACGTCCGGGCGCAGCCGGACCAGCCGCGCGCGGGCCGGTCCGGCCGTGGGATCCATGGTCGCTGCATTTCCCGCGGGGGGCCGGTCAACCTTCGGAATCCTCTCGAACCCTTGTTCGTTGACCAGATCAGTGACCCGCCAGACCCGAGGGACCGCATGACACTCGAGCCTCTGTCCCGACCTGAGACCCCCGCACCCAGCTACGACACCCACGACGCACACGACTCATACGACGACGAAGCCACCACCCCTGACCTGGTGCGTCTGTACCTCGACGAGATCGGCCGCGCGCCGCTGCTGGACGCCGCGACCGAGGTCGAGCTGGCGCAGCGCATCGAGGCCGGCCTGTACGCCCGGCACCTGCTCGACCAGCTCGGTCGGCGCCGTGCGGTGAAGCTGCAGGCCGCCCGCAAGCTCGCCAGCAGCGAGGAGCTCGCCTCTCTCGCCCACGACGGTGAGGTCGCCAAGCGCGCCTTCATCCGCGCGAACCTGCGCCTGGTCGTCTCGCTCGCCCGCCGCTACAACCGGGCCTCGATGCCGCTCCTCGACCTGATCCAGGAGGGCAACGTCGGCCTGGTCCGGGCGGTGGAGAAGTTCGACTACGCCCGCGGCTACAAGTTCTCGACCTACGCGACCTGGTGGATCCGCCAGTCCATCGGCCGGGCGATCGCCGAGCAGAGCCGGACCGTACGGCTGCCGGTGCACCAGGTGGAGAAGCTCAGCCGGCTGTCCCGGACCCGCCGGGACCTCTCCGCCGGCCTGGGACGCGACGCCACCGACGAGGAGGTCGCGGCCGAGCTCGGCATCCCGGTCCGGCAGGTCGAGGACCTCGATGCGATCTCCCGGACCCCCACGAGCCTGGACGCCCTTGTGGGCGACGACGGGGGCACCACCCTGGGTGACCTCGTGGACGCCGCCGACCCCGGGCCCGAGGACCTGGTGGTCGACCGCGACACCCGGGCCGGGCTCGTCGGCCTGGTCGACCGGCTGAACGACCGGGAGGCCGAGGTGATCCGCTGCCGGTACGGGCTCGTCCCGGGGCCGAAGCAGACGTACGAGCAGATCTCCGGCCGGCTGGGGGTCTCGCGCGAGCGGGTCCGTCAGATCGAGCGGGAGGCGCTCGAGCACCTGCGCGGCTGGGTCGGCGACACCGGCTGAGGCGCCGCCGGCGTCAGAGCTCCTCCAGCCCCTCCCGCCCGACGGTCGTGGTGACCACCGGGCCGTCGTGCGGGCAGTTCTCCATGGCCGGCCCGCCGACGGCGCAGGCGTGGAAGTGGTGCTCGGGTGGTGCGGCCTCGGCATCCTGGGGTCGCCGGACCGTGGCGAGCGCGAGCAGGCCGCCGACGACCAGCAGGCCGGCCGAGGCACGCATCGCCTTCTCGTACGCGGGGAGGAGCAGCTCGGGGTCCGCGTACGCGGCGCCGGTCAGCCCGACGACCAGCGGGAGCGCCGCGACGGCGAGCAGGCCGCCGACCCGCGCGACGGCGTTGTTCACGCCGCTGGCGAGGCCCGCGTGCCGATCCGGCGCGGCGGCGAGAACCGTCGCGGTCAGCGGCGCCACGGTGAACGCGAGGCCCAGGCCGAACAGCGAGACCGCCGGGAGAACGTCGCGCCAGTAGGACGTGTCCGCGTCGAAGCGGCTCATCCAGTAGACGGCGACTCCTGCCGTGACCGGGCCGACGGTCATCGGCAGCCTGGGACCGATGACGGTGGCCAGTGCCCCGACCCGAGCCGAGAGCAGGAGCAGCAGGACCGTGACCGGGAGCAGCGCCGCACCGGCGGCCAGCGGGGAGAAGTCGGCGACGACCTGCAGCATCAGCACCAGGAAGAGGAAGACGCCGGAGAGGGCGGCGTAGACCGCGAACGTCACCAGGTTCGTCGCGCTGAACAGCCGCGAGGAGAAGATCTCGAGCGGCAGCATCGGCTCCCTCGCCCGGTGCTCCCGCCAGCCGAAGCCGGCCAGGGCGGCGACGCCGGCGACGAGGGACGCGAGAACCGCGGCGGAGCCCAGGCCCTGCTCCTGCCACGCGATGAGTCCGTAGGTCAGTCCACCCAGGCCGACCGCGCCGAGGGCCGCACCCGGGACGTCGAGGCTCGGCGACGCCAGTGGGTCCTTCGTCTCCGGGACGTAGCGGACGGCGACCAGGGCGACCACGGCGGCGAACGGCAGGTTGATGAGGAAGACCCACCGCCAGCCGGCGTTGTCCACCAGCCAGCCACCCAGGAACGGGCCGAGGGCACCGGCCAGACCGCCGAGACCGGACCACGCGCCGATCGCGCGAGCCCGGTCGGCGGGCCGGAAGCTCGCCTGCAGGATCGCGAGGCTGCCGGGGGTGAGCAGGGCACCGCCGACGCCCTGCACGGCGCGGGCGGCAGCGAGGGTCTCGACGTTCGGGGCGAGCCCGCACGCGAGCGACGCCAGCGCGAACCAGACCACGCCGATGACGAAGATGCGCCGGCGTCCGAACCGGTCGCCCAACGAGCCGCCCAGCAGGATCAGGGCGGCCAGGGTGAGCGTGTAGCCGTTGATCGTCCACTGCAGACCGGAGATGTCGGCGTCCAGGTCCTGCCCGATCCGCGGGAGCGCGACGTTGACGACGGTCGCGTCCAGGAACGCGAGCCCGGACCCGAGAACGGTCGCCAGCAGGACCCACCGCGCGCGGGGCTCACCGAACGCCAGATGCTCCTCGGTCGCCACACCGTGCTGGCTCATGCCGCTCCCAACGCCGACCTCCCCCCGACTATGCCGCGCACCTGGCACGATCACCCGCGTGCGCAAGTTCCTCGTCCTCCTCGCGGTCGCATGGGTCGCCACGACGCTGGGCTCGGCCTCCGTCGCCGTCGAGCGGAAGCTGACCCACGACCTCGCGTTCCTCGACGCGGCCGGCGCCTCGAACCGTGTCAGCGAGGACTGGATCTACGGCTGGGGCACCGGCCTCGCGGCACCCCTGGGGGCGGTGGCGCTGGTCGCGGTCCTCGCGGTGCTCAGCAGCATGGACCACGCGCCGGGGCGGTTCGGCGCCTTCCTGTTGGCGGTGACCGGTGGGCTGTCGCTCGCCTACACCCTGTCGAACCAGGTCACCGAGGAGCGGCTGCGCTCGACCGGTGCCCAGCCGCTGGAGACCGGGCTGGTCGTCGCCACGCTGGCGCTGGCGGCCCTGCTGGTGCTGGTCGGGTTCACGACCTGGCTCACCGCGCCGCGCGAGCGCTACTCCTGACGATCCCCCCACGGCACGATCCCCCCGACGGCACCATCCCCCACGGCGTTGGGCGACGTTACGCACCGGGCGCCCGGCGTGTCGTACGGCGTGTCGGGGCGCAACGTCGCCGAACCGGGGGATCAGCCGCGGACCTTCAGGGCCCGTATCGCGCGCGACGTGTCCTGCCCGAGGGCCGTCACGCGGACGTACCGGGCGCGGCGGTCGGCGACGTCGTACGTCTCGAAGGACGCCACCCGGCCGCTGCTGAGCCCGCCCCGGGCGCGGACCCACGAGTCCCCGTCCCGCGAGGTCTCGACCAGGAAGCGCACCGCCGGCCCGGCGGCGTCCGTGCCGTTCGTGGCAGGCCGCCAGCGCAGCGAGACCCCGCTGACCCGCCGCACCGAGCGCAGGTCGGCGCGCACCCGCACCGCGCCCGGCCGGCTGACCCGGGCGGGCAGCGCCGGCCGGCTCGACGGCAGCAGCTGGGCCCGCAGCAGCGCCTCGAGCAGGTAGTGGTCCCCGTAGGTGACGCCGCTGTCGGGGTAGGTCGGGCTGTGGTGACCGTGGCGGAGGACCGCCGGCGAGCGGGTGCCCCTCGCCAGGTAGCGGGGCCCGGCCAGCGACCGCAGCGTCCGCAGACCCTGTGCCGCGTACGCCGCCCGTCGTGCCGGGTCGGGGTCGAGCCGGGCGAGCTCCAGCAGACCGGACGCCAGCGCGGCCGCGGCCGTGGTGTCGCGTGCCCGGTCGCCGACCGACGGCGCGTCGTAGTCCCAGTACGGGACGCCGTCGCGCGGGAGGTGGGCGAGGGCGAAGTCGGCGGTGCGGCGGGCGGCGTCCAGCAGGCGGGGGTCGCCGGACTCGCGGTACGCGGTGGTGAAGCCGTGGATCGCCCAGGACTGCCCGCGGGCCCATGTCGAGCCGTCGTGCAGGCCCTGGACGGTGCCCTTCCAGACCGGCTCGCCGGTCGTCTCGTCGAAGCGCACGACGTGGGTGGTGCTCCCGTCGGGCCGCAGGTGGTGGGCGGCGGTCGTCAGGGCGTGCTGCACCGCCATCTCGTGCCACTCGGGTCGGCCGCCGGAGCGGCTGGCGGCGAAGAGCAGCTCCAGGTTGACCAGGTTGTCGACGATGACCGTGACCTGGCCGTCCGGACCGTCCCAGCTGCGGGTGGCACCGACCTGCGGGACCCATCGGCTCGCCAGCGCGGCCGCCGCCCGCAGCATCATGGCCCGCGGGCGGTCCCGACCGGTGAGAGCGGCCTGCCGGCCGAAGCTGGTCTGCAGCAGGAAGCCGAGGTCGTGGGTCGAGGTGTCGTCCGCGCGCACCACCAGCGGTGCCTGCCGGGCGTCCGCCCGCCGCGCCCACGGCCGCTGGCCGGTCAACTCGTACGCCATCCAGAGCTGCCCGGGGAAGAACCCAGCCAGCCAGCCGTTCGTCCCGCTGGTGTGCCACCGCTGCCCCGGCGCCACGGTCGGGAAGCGACCGTCCCGCAGCCGGCGGTCGGTGCGGGCGAGCTGGCGCAGCGCGAACTGGCGGGCCTCGCGGAACCGGACCTCGCTGCGCGCCTCGCGGGAGTCTGCGGTCGCCGCCGGCAGGGCCGCGCCCCGGGGCGGGAGGACCGGCACCAGTACCGCCAGCACCGCGAGCACCGCCACGAGCGCCCC
>DASTVO010000096.1:0-9332 GCA_035759075.1 Actinomycetes bacterium | reverse complement strand
ACGCTGACGCCGTCCAGGTACTGCTGGCGCTTCTGCGGCGCCTTGGACTCGTCCGTCTGGTGGGCGGCCGCCGGGGCGGCGACGGCTGCGCCGCTGAGCGCGAGGGCCGCGGTGGCGACCAGCACGCCCGCGGGACGCAGGGCGCGGGTGAGGGTGGAGAGGGTCACGGGCTGACCTCCGGGGGTGTGGGGCGCGGGGAGCGACGCCGCTCGTCAGGGTGACCAACGAGCCGGTGTGACAGAGGACACGGTGCCACGTGTGGTGCATGTCACACAAATCGATCACAAAGCCCCACGGGGCAAGCAAACGGGACGCCGTATGACGACGTCCCGGTGGTGGTGGTGGTGGTGCTGCTGTCAGCCGGTGGTGCGGGCGCTGCGGGTGGACTGCCCGGTCAAGCGAGCGCCGGCTCCTTGGGTACCTCGAGGGAGATCAGGTGGCTGTCGGAGACGCTGGCGGCGAGGGAGTCGTTCTCGGCGCGCAGCCGGACGACCTCGGCCTCCAGCTTGCGTACTCGCTCGTGCAACCTGCGCATCTCCATGACCGTCCGGGGGTCCGGACCACCGACATGACCGATCAGAGCCTTCGCCATGCGTTGATCCTCCACGTGCGTCGGCCCGCCACGCTGCGGGTCGTTCTCGGGGGTGCCGCGTCGGGGCCTCGGGTTGCTGAGGGCACCGAGAAGCCTGCGCGACGTGCCTTCAGGGTCCCACCGCTCCACCGGACGGTCAATAGGTCACGGCGTGATCACGGTGCGCCATCGCCCGAACGGCCGATTCCGGGCGCCCGCAGACGCACACCAGGGTCGCCTTCGGGGGGATCCGTCCGGTTTGCGTGGCCACCGGGGCGGCTCGGCCGGGCTGCTGCGGGTCCCAGGCGCGCAGCCGGCGGTCCTCGCCGGCACCGGTCACCAGGAAGACGGTCCCGTCCGGGGCGGCGGCCAGCCCGGCCCGCAGGTCCACCCCCTCGGTGCCCTGGACGAGCAGCGCGTTCTCACCGCCGGCGACGAGCCGGGCCAGCGCCCGCTCGGACGGGTCGTCCGCGCGTGCCACCGTGACCAGCGTCTCGTGGCTCCGTCCCGCCGACGGCCCGACCCCGAACACCCAGTCCGGCGGCGGCCCCACCGCGCGGGCGCCCACCCGGTCGCGGGTCACGCTGACCACGACGACGCGGCAGCCGGGACCGGGGCAGCTCCCGGCCGTGCCGAGCACCCAGTCCCCCGCCGTGCCCAGCAGCGCGTCGACCGTGCCCAGGGCCCGCACCGGGTCGTCGGTCCCGGCCTCCACGCGGCGCAGCGGCCACGCCAGGGCCAGCTCGACGCCGGCGCCGCCCGCCGCCGGGCGCCGCATCAGCAGCGCGCGGGTGCCGACGGCCGACACCACGTCGACCGGCTCCCAGCCCGCGGCCGCGTCGAAGCCCGGGAAGGGCTGCTCGACCGCGAGCCGGCCGGTCGCGACCTCCACCTCGACGACCCGGCCGTCGCGCAGCACGACCGCGCGCCCGGGCGCCGCAGCGGAGGCGACGACCTGCTCCGCGGTCCCGATCGGGCGCCAGCGGGCCCCGGGCTCGGGGGCGACCCGGAACAGCAGCCCGTCGTGCACCCCCACCAGGGTGCCGTCGCCCTGCGCGGACAGCACGGGCACCAGCCGGGCGCCGGCCGGGAAGCGATCGGGCAGCCGGGCGCCCTCGTCGTCACGGTCAGGGTGGACGAGCCGGTTCTCGAGGCGGGCCACGAGGGCGGCTGCCGGGGCCGCTGCCGGGCTCGCCCGACCGGCCCCGGGCCGCTCCGGCGCGTCGGCCGAGAGCAGTCCGCTGCGGGAGAACAGGAAGGCCCCCACCGCCCCGGCCACCACCAGGGCGACGACCCGCAGCCAGGTGGGCAGCCCGTCGCCGCCGGGCTCGCGGCCCTGCGCGACGACGTCGTCGGTGGTCACGGTCGGATCCGGCGCGGGCGGGGCTGGCAGCGGGGGCAGCGGAAGGAGGACCGGTTCATGAACGGCTCACGGACCACCAGTGCTCCGCAGCGTGGGCACGGCCGCCCGGTGCGCCCGTACACGGCCAGCCCGCGCTCGAAGTAGCCGCTGCGGCCGTTCACGTCGACATAGAGCGCGTCGAAGGAGGTGCCGCCCTGCGCCAGCGCCTCCAGCATCACCGCCCGCGCCGCCCCGAGGACTGCCCACGCCTGTGCCCGGGTCATCGTCTCGGTCGGGCGCAGCGAGTGCAGCCGGGCCCGCCAGAGCGCCTCGTCGGCGTAGATGTTGCCGATGCCGCTGACGAGCGTCTGGTCCAGCAGGGCCCGCTTCAGCGCGGTCCTGCGCCGCCGCAGGCCCGCCACGAACGCGTCGTCGTCGAACTCCGGGTCGAGGGGGTCCCGCGCGATGTGCGCGACCGGCAGCGGCAGCCCGCGCTCGTCGGTCTCGACGAGGGACAGCCCCCCGAAGGTGCGCTGGTCCACGAAGCGCAGCTCGTGGCGCCCGTCGGTGAAGCGCATCCGGACCCGAAGGTGCACCTCGTCCGGCGCAGCCGGGTCGCGTACCAGCAGCTGCCCGCTCATGCCGAGGTGCGCCAGCACCGCCTCCCCGGGCCCCGCGCCGGCGTGCGGACGCAGGGCCAGCCACAGGTACTTGCCGCGCCGCTGCGCGGCGGCCAGCGTGCGGCCCCGTAGCCGGGCGGCGAAGTCGGCCGGCCCGGCGGGGTGCCGCCGCGTGGCTCGGGGGTGACGGACCTCCACCTCGTCGACCGTACGTCCGACGACCCACCGGGCGAGGCCACGGCGGACCACCTCGACCTCGGGCAGCTCGGGCACGGCAGCTGGCCGTCAGGCCGACGGAGCCGCGGGCTCCTCCGGGTCGGACTCGTCCTCCGGGATCTCGGCGCGCAGCCGGCGCCAGGCGGTGGCCGCGGCCTCCTGCTCGGCCTCCTTCTTGCTCCGCCCGGTGCCCTCCCCGTAGGACTCGCCGGACACCTGCACGACCGCGGTGAACACCTTCTGGTGGTCCGGGCCGTCCTCGGTCACGGCGTACTCCGGCACGCCCATCGACGCGTTCGCGGTGAGCTCCTGCAGGCTGGTCTTCCAGTCCAGGCCGGCACCCATCGTCGCGGCCACGTCGATCAGCGGGTCGAAGAGCCGGTGGACCAGCCGCGAGGCGTCGACCAGCCCGCGGTCGAGGTAGACGGCGCCGATCACCGCCTCGAGGGTGTCGGCCAGGATCGAGGTCTTGTCCCGGCCGCCGGTGGTCTCCTCGCCGCGCCCGAGCCGGACGTACTCACCGAGGCGCAGCTCGCGCCCGACGTCGGCCAGGGCACGCATGTTGACGACGGCGGCCCGCAGCTTCGCCAGCTGTCCCTCGGGCAGCTCGGGATGGCTGCGGTAGAGCGTGTCGGTCACGACGAGGCCGAGCACGGAGTCGCCGAGGAACTCCAGCCGCTCGTTCGTCGGCAGGTTGCCGTTCTCGTACGCGTACGAGCGGTGTGTCAGCGCCCGCTCGAGCAGGTCGGGGCTGAGGGTGACGTCGAGCTGCGCGCACAGCTCGTCGTGGTCGAAGGATCCCGCCGGTGAGGAGATCTGCGCGCTCACGCTGCTCGACCGCTCAGACGTCCAGGACGTCGCGGTCGTTGTAGGTCCCGCACGTCGGGCAGGCGACGTGCGGCAGCTTGGGCTCACGGCAGCGCTTGCACGGGGCGAGGGGAGCTGCGGTGGTCTTCCACTGCGCCCGCCGCGAGCGGGTGTTGCTGCGCGACATCTTCCGCTTGGGAACGGCCACGGGTTGGTCTCCTCGTCATCGAAGGTCGTGCGTGTTGCTGGGTCTGTGCTGGGTCTGTGCTGAGTCTGGGTTGGGCAGGGCTGGTGGTACGTCGTGCGGCGGGCGGTCAGTCCTCGAGCTGGCGGAGGGCGGCCCACCGCGGGTCGACCTCGTCGTGCCCGTGACCGGGATCCTGCTCGAGCCGTACCCCGCACTGCGGGCACAGGCCGGGGCAGTCGTCCCGGCACACCGGCTGGAACGGCAGTGCGAGCACCACCGCGTCCCGCACGGCCGGCTCGAGGTCGATCAGGTCGCCCTCGAGCTGGGGCAGGTCCTCCGCCGCCTCGTCCTGGTCCGCCTCGCGCTCGTGGTGCGCCACCCGCTCGCGGCCCGGGTAGGCGTAGAGCTCCTGGATGTCGACCACCAGCGGTCGGCTGACCGGGTCGAGGCAGCGCACACACTCCCCCGCCACGGTGGCAGCCACCGTGCCGGAGACGAGCACGCCCTCCACGACCGACTCGAGCCGAAGATCCAGCTCGAGGGCCGATCCCTCCGGGACACCGAGCACGTCGACCCCGAGGTGGGCCGGTGCCGGAACAGATCGGGAGAGCGGTCGCATCGACCCCGGTCGACGACCCAGCTCGCGCGTGTCGAGCACGAGGGGCGATCGTGGGTCGAGGCGGTGCGTCGTTCTCCTGGTCTCTTCGGGCATGCTCACGTCGGGCTCGGGTCGGCTCGGGCCCCTGGTGGGACCGGGAAAGGCTACCCGACCACGGCGGCGGGCCCAAAAGCCCGCGCAGGTCAGCGACCCGCAGCACCCTCGTCGAGCGGGTGCGGCGGGCCCTCCGGCTCGGGCTCGGACAGGTCCTCGTGGGCGGTGCGGCCGCGCAGCTTCTCCCGTCCGCGGTTGACCGCGGCCAGGGTCTTGTCCAGGACGACCTCGAAGTTCGCGAGCTTGGTGTCGACGTAGTCGTCCACCTCGCGACGCATCGCCCTGGCCTCCTCGCTCGCCTCGCGCAGGATGCGCTCGGCCTGCCGCCGGGCCTCGGCCACGACCTCGGTCTCGGAGGTGAGGGCGAGCCGCTCCTGCTCCGCGCGCCCGATCAGCCGCTTGGCCTCGCGGCGCCCCTCGTCGACGACCGACTCGCGGTCGGCCAGCAGCATCTGGGCGTGCCGGAACTCCTCGGGCAGCAGGGAACGGATCTCCTCCAGCAGCTCCAGGACCTCACCGCGGTTGATGATGCAGGAGGCGGACATGGGCATCGACCGCGCGTCCTCGACGATCGCGGTCAGCTCGTCGAGCTTGTCGTGCACGTCCACGGCGGTGGGACTCCCGGTTCTCGGCGGTGAGGGTCAGGACGAGCGGGCCAGGCGGGTCGTGAGCCGGCGGAGCACCGCGTCCGGCACCAGGCCGGACACGTCGCCGCCCCACGTCGCGACCTCCTTGACCAGGCTGGAGGACAGGAAGCTGTACTCCGGGTTGGTCGCGACGAACAGCGTCTCCACGCCGCTGAGCCGGTTGTTCATCTGCGACATCTGCAGCTCGTAGTCGAAGTCGCTCACCGCTCGCAGGCCCTTGACCACCACGGGGATGTCCCGTTCGCGGCAGTAGTCCACCAGCAGCCCCTGGAACGAGTCCACCACCACGTTGCCGAGCCCGGCCGTGACCTCGCGCAGCATCTCGATGCGTTCCTCGACCGGGAACAGCCCCGACTTGGCGGTGTTGACCAGGACCCCGACGGTCACCTCGTCGTAGAGCCGGCTGGCTCGCTCGACCACGTCGAGGTGGCCGTTGGTGACGGGGTCGAAGGAGCCGGGGCACACGCAGCGGCGCACGGTCACGCTCCTGGGCTCCGGGGGGCACTCTGACGGGCGGCGCGACCGTACCAAAGCGTGGCCTCGCCGTAGCGGCGCGACCGCAGCGCCGCGTACCCCTGGGGCCAGGCCCAGGCGCCGCCGCGGGTCGCCCGCTCGACGGCGACGACCGCGTCCGGCGCGACCCAGCCGTTGTCCCGCAGCCGCTCCAGCACCGCCCGGAGGTCGTCGTCCGGCAGGTCGTAGGGCGGGTCCAGGAACACCACGTCGTACGCGGCACCGGGGGCCGCTGCGGAGACCACCTGCTCGACCCTGCCGGCACGGACCTCGGCACCGGCCATCCCGAGGACCTCGACGTTGGCCCGCACGGTGCGCAGCGCGCCCCGGTCGGACTCGACGAGCAGCACGTGCCCGGCACCGCGGCTGAGCGCCTCGAGGCCGACGGCCCCGGAGCCCGCGTACAGGTCGGCCACCCGGCGCCCGGCCAGCGACCCGACCAGCGACTCCAGCGTCGAGAACAGCGCCTCCCGGGCCCGGTCGGAGGTGGGCCTGGTCCCCTGGCCCGGCGGCACCGCCAGCCTGCGCCCGCGCGCCGCGCCCGCGACCACCCGGCTCACGGGCTGCTCACGCCTTCTCCAGGTAGTCCGACCGCTCGTCCGCGAGCAGCGCGTCGACGGCATGCCGCAGGTCGGCGTTGGCGAACAGGTGCGGGTCGGTCGCGACGAGCCGGGTGGCCTCGGCCCGGGCCACCTCGATGAGCGCCTCGTCGCGCAGCACCGACAGCAGCCGCAGGCTGGAGCGTCGCCCGGACTGCGAGGCGCCGAGCACGTCGCCCTCGCGGCGGGTCTCCAGGTCCACGCGGGAGAGCTCGAAGCCGTCCACGGTCGCGGCCACGGCGTCCAGCCGCGCGCGCGCGGGACTGCCCGCGGGCATGTCGGTGACCAGCAGGCACAGCCCCGGCGCCGTCCCCCGGCCGACCCGCCCGCGCAGCTGGTGCAGCTGGGAGACGCCGAACCGCTCGGCGTCCAGGACCACCATGACGGTCGCGTTCGGGACGTCGACGCCGACCTCGATGACCGTGGTGGCGACGAGGACGTCCACCTCACCGGCCGCGAAGCGCCGCATCACGTCGTCCTTGGCGTCCGGCGGCATGCGTCCGTGCAGCACCTCGACCCGCAGCCCGGCCAGCGGCCCCTCGACCAGTACCGGTGCGGTGTCCAGGACGGCCACCGCGGGGCGCAGCGCGGGCTCCTCCTCCAGGTCCGGCACGAGGCGCAGCACGCCGTACTCCGACGCCACGTCCTCGCCGGCACCCTCGTCCGCGCTCTCCCCGATCCGGGGGCAGACCACGTACGCCTGGTGCCCCGCCTCGACCTCCTCGCGGACCCGCTGCCAGGCCCGGTCCAGGAAGTGCGGCTTCTCCCCCACCGGCACCACGTGGGAGGAGATCGGCGACCGCCCGGCTGGCAGCTCGGTGAGGGTGGACACGTCCAGGTCCCCGAAGACCGTCATCGCCACGGTCCGCGGGATCGGCGTCGCCGTCATCACCAGGACGTGCGGGGGGACCGCGGCCTTGGCGCGCAGGGCGTCGCGCTGCTCGACCCCGAACCGGTGCTGCTCGTCCACGACGACCAGCCCGAGGTCGAAGAAGTCCACGGCGTCCTGGATGAGGGCGTGGGTGCCGACCACGATCCCGGCCTCCCCGGAGGCCACGTCGAGCAGAGCGCTGCGCCGGGCGACCGTGCCCTGCGAGCCGGTGAGCAGAGCCACCCGGGTGCCGGTCTCCGAGCCGCCGAGCAGCCCGCGCTCGGCGAGCGGCCCGAGCAGCGCGGTGATCGAGCGGTGGTGCTGCTGGGCCAGGACCTCGGTCGGCGCGAGCAGCGCGGCCTGGCCTCCGCTGTCGACGACGGCGAGCATCGCGCGAAGGGCGACGACCGTCTTCCCCGACCCGACCTCGCCCTGCAGCAGCCGGTGCATCGGGTGCTCGCGGGCCAGGTCGGCGGCCAGCTCGGCGGCGACGACCCGCTGCCCGGCGGTGAGCTCGAACGGCAGCCGCTCGTCGAAGGCGGCGAGCAGCCCGTGCTCGGAGGGGACCCGCGCGGTCGCGGGCAGCGCGGCCGTCTCGGCACGGCGGCGGGCCAGCACCACCTGCAGCAGGAACGCCTCGTCGAAGCGCAGCCGCTGCTGGGCGCGGCGCACGTCGGCGCGGTCGCCTGGACGGTGGACCAGGCGCAGGGCCTCACCCAGCGGCAGCAGCCCCTGCGCCTCCCGGACCTCGTCCGGCAACGGGTCCGGGACGGAGCCGGCGAGGTCGAGGACGGAGTCGACGCACTTCGACACCGCCCAGGAGGCGAGCTTCGCGGTCGCCGGGTAGACGGGGAGCAGCCCGCCCGCGAAGGAGTCCGCGTCCTCGCCGACGTGCACCTCCGGGTTGGTCAGGGTGACCTTTCCCCGGAAGACCTCGACCGTGCCGGCGAACAGCGCCTCGGTGCCCGGCGGCAGCAGCCGCTCCAGCCAGCGCTTGTTGAAGAAGGTCAGCGTCAGCCGGGCCCGCCCGTCGGTGACCACCACGTCGAGCTTGTGCAGCTTGGGGCGGATCTGCCGAGCCGTCACGCCGCTCACGGTGGCCTGCACCGTGACCTGCTCGCCCGGCCGCAGCCCGGCCAGGTCGGTCAGCTCTCCCCGCTCGTAGTAGCGGCGGGGGTAGTGGCGCAGCAGGTCCTCGACGGTCTGCACGCCCAGCCGGGTCGAGAGCTCCTTCGCGGTCTTCTCGCCGACCACCTTGCGGACCGGCGCTGCGAGGTCTGTCACTCACTCCACCCCGAGCAGCAGCGGGTACCGGGGCTGGCCGCCCTCGTACACGACCGCGTCCACCTCTGGCCGGGTCCGGTGCAGGTGCTCGACGACCGCGTCGGCGACGGCCTGCCCGGCGCCGTCCTCGGACTGCCCGGTGACCAGGGTCACCAGCTCCCCGCCACCGGCGAGCATCCGGTCGACGACCGTGCACGCCACGCCGGCGAGGTCGTCCCCGATGACCGCGAAGTCGCCGTCCACGATGCCCAGCACGTCGCCGGGGCGGCACACACCCGCCATCGTGACGGCCTCACGCGCCGCGACCGTGACGCCGCCGTGCCGGCAGTGGCCGGCCGCTGCGGTCATCGCCACGACGTCGTCCTCGAACCGCCGCGCCGGGTCGTGGACGGCGAGGGCGGCGATGGCCTGGACGCTGGCGCGGGTCGGGATGACCGCCACCCGCAGCCCGTCGTCGCGGGCCTGGGCGGCCGCCGCCTCCGCCACGGCGAAGCTGTCCGCGTCGTTGGGCAGCACGACGAGGTCCCGCGCCGCCGCGGCCCGCAGCCCCTCGAGCAGCTCCGCGGTCGAGGCGCGGCGGCCGGGCCCGCCGCGCACGACGGTCGCACCGGCCGCCTCGAACAGCGCACCGAGCCCGTTGCCGGCGACGACCGAGACCACACCCCGGCTGCCGTCCGCCGGACCCTGCTGGGCGCCCCGGGCGGTCCTCGCCGTCCGCGCCGCGTCGACGAGGTTGGTGACCCGGATCCGGTGCGGGCGACCGGCCTCGACGCCGGCTTCGACGGCAGCGCCGACGTCGTCGACGTGCACGTGCACGTTCCAGATCGGCTCACCGCCGACCACCACCAGCGAGTCACCCAGCCCGGCCAGGCGCTCCCGCAGCACCGGGACGGCGTCCGCGGGCGCGTCGAGCAGGTACATGACCTCGTACGCGGGGCCGATGCTCCCGGCGTCGTCGGTGTC
>DASTVO010000095.1:0-6400 GCA_035759075.1 Actinomycetes bacterium | reverse complement strand
ACCCAGCCGAACTCCGTGGTCGCCCACAGGCACAGCTCCTCGCCCAGCCGGGACAGGTGCACCCCCAGCAGCGCCGCCACGAACGCGAACTCGGCCACGAAGTCGCGGTCGCTGACCGCGTCGATCGAGTTGTCGACGGGGCCGCGAAACCCCAGCTCGGCGGCGACGGCCGCCGGGTCGAGCGGCAGCGACGAACCGGCCAGCGCGCCGGCGCCGAGCGGCGACAAGGCGGTCCGCTCGTCCCAGTCCTGGAAACGCTCGACGTCGCGCTTGAACGCGTGCACGTGGGCCAGCAGGTGGTGAGCGAGCAGCACCGGCTGCGCGTGCTGGAGGTGGGTCATGCCGGGCATCGGCGTGCCGCGGTGCCGCTCGGCGAGGCCGACCAGCGCGGTCTCGAGCTCGGCGACCCGCGCGACGACGAGCCGGGCGGCGTCGCGGAGGAAGAGCTTGAGGTCGGTGGCGACTTGGTCGTTGCGGCTGCGGCCGGCGCGCAGCTTGCCGCCGAGCGTGCCGACCCGTTCCAGCAGGCCGCGCTCCAGCGCGGTGTGCACGTCCTCGTCCTCGGCGGTGGGACGGAACGACCCGTCGCGGACCGCCGCGTCGAGGTCGTCGAGCGCCTTCAGCATGGATGCCAGCTCGGCCTCGTCGAGCAGCCCGGCGCGGTGCAGCACGCGGGCGTGCGCCCGGGAGGCGGCCAGGTCGTACGGCGCGAGCCGCCAGTCGAAGTGGACGCTGACCGAGAGTCGCGCCAGCGCCTCGCTCGGGCCGCCGCCGAAGCGCCCGCCCCACAGCCGTGTCGGCGCCCCGCCGTTCTCGCTCACGCTCACGATCTAACCCCACCTGACGACATGGACGCGGCCGACCCCCGTGGGGTCAGTCGTGCTGCGCGGCGCGGCGGTGGTCGCGACGGGCGGCCATCTTCGACGGCAGCCCCCAGAGCTCGACGAAGCCCTTGGCCAGGGTCTGGTCGAACACGTCACCGGAGTCGTACGTGGCCCACTCGTACTCGTAGAGCGAGTCCTCGCTGCGCCGGCCGGTCACGGTCGCGCGGCCGCCGTGCAGCGTCATCCGGATGTCGCCGGACACGTGCTCGTTCGCCTCGGTGACGAAGGTGTCCAGCGCGTGCTTGAGCGGGGAGAACCACAGGCCGTCGTAGACCAGCTCGCCCCACCGCTGGTCGACGCCCTTCTTGAAGCGGGACAGGTCACGCTCGACGGTGACGTTCTCCAGCTCCTGGTGCGCGGTGATCAGCGCGATGGCGCCGGGCGCCTCGTAGACCTCGCGGCTCTTGATCCCGACCAGCCGGTCCTCGACCAGGTCCAGCCGGCCGACACCCTGCGCCCCGGCGCGACGGTTCAGCTCCAGCACCGCTTCCAGCATCGACACCGGCCGGCCGTCGATGGCGACGGGGGCGCCCTTCTCGAACGTGATGACGACCTCGTCGGGGTCGCGGGGCACGGCCGGGTCCGCGGTGTAGTCGTAGACGTCCTCGATCGGCCCGTTCCAGATGTCCTCGAGGAAGCCGGTCTCGACGGCGCGGCCCCACAGGTTCTGGTCGATGGAGTACGGCGACTTCTTGGTGACGTCGATCGGCAGCCCCTTCTCCTCGGAGAAGGCGATCGCCTTGTCCCGGGTCATGCCCGAGTCGCGGACCGGCGCCAGCACCCGCAGCTCCGGTGCGAGCGCCCCGATCCCCACCTCGAAGCGGACCTGGTCGTTGCCCTTGCCGGTGCAGCCGTGCGCGACCGCGGACGCGCCGTGGTAGCGGGCGGCCTCCACGAGGTGCTTGACGATGACCGGCCGGGACAGCGCGGAGACCAGCGGGTACCGGTCCAGGTAGAGCGCGTTGGCCTTGAGGGCCGGCAGGCAGTACTGGTTCGCGTACTCGTCCTTGAGGTCGAGCACCAGCGACTCGACCGCGCCGCAGGCCAGGGCTCGCGCCCTGATCGCCTCCAGGTCCTCACCGCCCTGGCCGACGTCGGCGGCCACGGCGATCACCTCGGCCCCCGTCTCGGCGGCGATCCAGCCGATGGCGACGGAGGTGTCGAGGCCTCCGGAGTACGCGAGGACGACGCGCTCGGTCATGAGCCTGCTCCCTGGTCTGTCATGTCAGTGGTGGTGCTCCTTGGCGAGCGCGAGCATGCGCCCGGCCAGCGCCGCTCCCCCGGCGGGGTCGCGGGAGATCATCAGGACGGTGTCGTCGCCGGCGATGGTGCCGATCACGTCCGGCAGGGCGGCCCGGTCGACCGCCGACGCGAGGAACTGGGCGGCTCCCGGCGGGGTCCGCAGCACGACGAGGTTGCCGGACGCGTCCGCCGACACCAGCAGCTCGGCCGCGAGCCGGGACAGCCGCCCGCCGCTCTCGCCGTTGACCGGGGCCAGCCGCGGCGTCGGGTCGCCGCCCTCGGCCGGCACCGCGTAGACCAGCTCCCCCTCGCCGTCGCGGATCTTCACCGCGCCGAGCTCGTCCAGGTCCCGGGACAGGGTGGTCTGGGTGACCACGACGCCGTCGTCGGCGAGCAGCCGCACCAGCTCGGCCTGCGAGCGGATCCGGTGCGTCTCGAGCAGCTCGACGATCCGGCGGTGCCGGGCCGTCCTGCTCGTCGCCAGCTGGGAGGTCATCCGGCGCTCACCCCCGCTCCAGGAGCCAGGCGAGCAGCGCCTTCTGCGCGTGCAGCCGGTTCTCGGCCTCGTCCCAGACCACGCTCTGCGGGCCGTCGATCACCGAGGCCGAGATCTCCTTGCCGCGGTATGCGGGCAGGCAGTGCAGGACCACCGCGTTGCTCGCGGCGCGGGCGAGGGCGGCGTCGTCCACCGCGTACGGCAGGAACGGGGCGGCCCGGCCCTCGCTCTCGCCCTCCTGCCCCATCGACACCCAGGTGTCGGTCGCCAGCACGTCCGCCCCGTCGGCGGCCGCGTGCGGGTCCCGCACGTGCTCGGCCGAGCCTCCGGTTGTCGCCGCGATCTCCCGGGCCTTCGCGACGACCGCCGGATCGGGGTCGAAGCCCTCCGGTGAGCCGATCCGCACGTGCATGCCGGCGGTCGCACCGCCGAGCAGGTAGGAGTGCGCCATGTTGTTGGCGCCGTCGCCGAGGTAGGTCAGGGTGAGCCCGCTCAGCCCGCCGAGGTGCTCGCGGACCGTCTGCAGGTCGGCCAGGATCTGGCACGGGTGGAACAGGTCGGTCAGCGCGTTGACGACCGGGACCCGGCTCACCGCGGCCATCGCCTCGATCCGGTCCTGGCCGAAGGTCCGCCACACGATCGCCTCGCACTGGCGCTCCAGCACCCGGGTGGTGTCCTCGATCGGCTCGCCCCGGCCGAGCTGGGTGGACTGCGCGTCGATGACGAGCGGGTAGCCGCCGAGCTCCGCGACCCCGACCGAGAAGGACACCCGGGTCCTCGTCGACGGCTTGTCGAACACCACCGCGACGGCCTTGGGTCCGGTGAGCGGCTGCACCGCGTACCGGTCCTTCTTCATCCGGTCGGCCAGGTCGAGCACCTCGGCCTGCTCGGCCGGGCTGAGGTCGTCGTCGCGCAGGAAGTGCCGGGGCATCAGTGGTCCTCTCGCGTGGGTGATCCGGTCGCGGGGACGCTAGCGGCGACGAGCACCGCCGGGAGCGAGGCCAGGAACGCGTCGGCCTGCGCGTCGGTGAGTACCAGCGGCGGCACCAGCCGGACGGTGTCCGGGGCGACGGCGTTGACGAGGAACCCGTGCCCGCGGGCCGCCGACTCGACCGACGCGGCGACGGGGGCGGTGAGGGTGAAGGCGAGCATCAGCCCGAGACCGCGGGTGCCGGCGACGAGCGGGTGCCCCAGGCCCTCGATGCCGGCGCGGAGCCGGGCCCCGAGCACGGTGGCGCGCTCCAGCAGCGCTTCGTCCTCGATCGTGTCGAGCACGGCGAGCGCGGCAGCGCAGGACACCGGGTTGCCGCCGAACGTGCTGCCGTGCTGGCCAGGCTGCAGCAGTGAGGCGGCCGCGCCGAACGCGAGGCAGGCACCGATCGGCAGACCGCCGCCGAGGCCCTTGGCGAGCGTCACGACGTCGGGCTCGACGCCGTCGTGCTGGTGGGCGAACCACTCGCCGGTGCGGCCGATCCCGGTCTGCACCTCGTCCAGGACCAGCAGCGCGTCGTGCCGCCGGGTGGCGGCCCGGGCGGCCGCGAGGTAGCCGGCGGGCGGGGTCACCACGCCCCCCTCCCCCTGGACCGGCTCGAGGAACACCGCGGCGGTCCACGACCCGACCGCCGACACCAGCGCCTCGGCGTCGCCGTAGGGCACGAACGCCACGCCCTCGGGCAGCGGCTCGAACGGGGCCCGCTTCGATGGCTGGCCGGTCAGGGCGAGTGCGCCCATGGTGCGGCCGTGGAAGCCGCCGTCGGCCGAGAGCACGGTGGGACGTCCGGTGCGCCGGCACAGCTTGAACGCGGCCTCGTTGGCCTCCGCGCCGCTGTTGGCGAAGAACACCCTGGCGTCGGGGTCGTCGCGGCCCGCCAGGGCGAGCAGCCGCTCGGCGAGCTGCAGCGACGGCTCGTTGGCGACCAGGTTGCTGGTGTGGCCGAGGGTGGCCACCTGGCGGGTGACGGCCTCGACGACCGCGGGGTGCGCGTGCCCGAGGGCGTTGACGGCGATGCCGGCGACCAGGTCGAGATAGCGGTTGCCGGCGTCGTCCCAGACCTCGGCCCCGCGACCGCGTACCAGGGTGAGCGGCGGCACCGCGTACGTCGGCATCATCACGTCCGACCACGCCCGCCGGGTCACCTGCGCCTCGCCGCTCACGGGTGCACCTCGGTGCCCACGCCCTCGTCGGTGAAGACCTCCATCAGGACGGCGTGCGGCACCCGGCCGTCGATGACGTGCGCCTTCGGCACCCCGCCGCGCACCGCCCGCAGGCAGGCGTCCATCTTCGGGACCATCCCGGTCGACAGGGTGGGCAGCATCTTCTCGAGCTCGTCGGCGGTGATGCTGCTGATGACGTCGTCGGACGAGGGCGCAGACCCGTCGGCCGGCCACTCGGGGTAGAGGCCCTCGACGTCGGTGAGCACCACCAGCTTCTCCGCGCCGAGCGCGACCGCCAGCGCGGCGGCGGCGGTGTCGGCGTTGACGTTGTAGACCTCGCCGTCGGCGCCATGGGCGATGCTCGACACCACCGGGATGCGGCCGTCGGCGACCAGCCCCTGCACGACGCCGGGCTCGACCGCCACCACGTCGCCGACCAGCCCGAGGTCGACGTCCTCGCCGTCGACGGTGAGCCGGTGCGGCTCGGCGCGGAAGAGGTTGGCGTCCTCGCCGGAGAGCCCGACCGCGAACGGGCCGTGCGCGTTGACCAGCCCGACGATCTCCCGCTGCACCTGCCCGACCAGCACCATCCGCACCACGTTCATGGCCTCCGGCGTGGTCACCCGGTGCCCGGAGGCGAACACGGTCTCGATGCCGAGCTTCTCCAGGTGGGCGGTGATCTGCGGGCCGCCGCCGTGCACGACGACGGGGCGCAGGCCCGCGTACCGCAGGAAGACGATGTCCTCGGCGAACGCCTGCTGCAGCGCGACGTCGGTCATCGCGTTGCCGCCGAACTTCACCACGACGGTGCGGCCGTGGAAGCGCTCGAGCCACGGCAGTGCCTCGACGAGGAGGTTGGCCTTCTCCAGCGCCGCCGCGTGCCGGGTGCTCATCGTCATGTCGAGTAGGCCGAGTTCTCGAGGACGTACGCGGCGGTGAGGTCGTTGGTCCAGACGGTGACCTGCTCCTCGCCGGCCGCGAGGTCGACGGTGATCGACACGTCCCGGCCGGACAGGTCGCACTTCGCGCGGTCCTCGGCGGCCATGCCGTCCCGGCACACCCAGACGTCGTTGAGCGCGACCGCGAGCCGGCCCGGCTCGAACTCGGCGTCGGTGGTGCCGACGGCGGCGAGCACCCGACCCCAGTTGGGGTCCTCGCCGTGCAGCGCGCACTTGAGCAGGTTGCTGCGCGCGACCGCCCGGGCGACGGTCAGCGCGTCGTCCTCGGACCGGGCGCGGACCACGGAGACGGCGACGGTCTTGGAGGCGCCCTCGGCGTCGTTGACGAGCTGCCGAGCCAGGTCGGCGCACACCGTCTCCACGGCCGCGGTCAGCGACTCCTCGCTGGGCATGACGCCGGAGGCCCCGGAGGCGAGCAGCAGCACGGTGTCGTTCGTGGACATGCAGCCGTCGGAGTCGACCCGGTCGAAGGTGCGGGCAGTGGCGGTGCGCAGCGCCCGATCGAGCACGTCCGGCTCGACCGCGGCGTCGGTGGTGAGCACCGAGAGCATCGTCGCCAGTCCGGGAGCGAGCATCCCGGCGCCCTTGGCCATCCCGCCGACGGTGAACCCCTCGCCGTGCGCGACCGCCTGCTTGGGCACGGAGTCGGTGGTCATGATCGCCCG
>DASTVO010000094.1:0-6961 GCA_035759075.1 Actinomycetes bacterium | reverse complement strand
CTCGTGGTCCACTTCATGACCGACCCCGTCACAGGCCTGGCCGAGATGGGACGCGTGACCGGGCCAGGGGGACGGGTGGCCGCCAACGTGTGGGACCACGGGGGGAGCAGCGGTCCGCTCGCGACCTTCTGGCGGGCCGCTGGTGACGTCGACCCAGCCGCACCGGACGAGTCAGGGCTTCCCGGCACCCGGGAAGGTCATCTCGTGGAGCTGGCCGCAGCGGCCGGGCTGCGCAACGCCGAGCCGTCTGCCCTGACCGTGCGGATCCCGTTCACCTCCTTCGAGGAGTGGTGGGAGCCGTTCACGTTCGGTGTCGGCCCGGCGGGCAGCTACGTGGCGTCGTTGGACGAGACCCGGCGGGAGCTGCTGACCGAGCGGTGCAGGGACCTGTTGCCGTCGGCGCCGTTCGAGATCACAGCGACCGCCTGGTGCGTGGTCGCCACCCCCTGACGCGGTCCGAGCGACGCGGCAGTCAGAGCGAGCCGACCGAAGCCACGACGGTGCCGTCCTCCTCGCACATCCAGTGCGGGTCCTCGCCGAGGTCCGGCGTGACGCGCAGCTCGTGCGGCGTCGCCGCCGCCCCGGGGTCGTCGTGGTCCCGACAGCACAGCGGCCACCGTCCGACGCCGTCCAGCAGCCCCTCCTGCACGTCCTGGGCGACCAGGCACGCCACGTACGCCGCGCCCTCCGGCCACTGCTCCACCCACCAGCGCCGGCTCGTGAGCACCTCGTCCACCACCGACACCGCGGCCGCGGTGTCCATGCCGTACGCGGCCAGGTCGTGCAGCACCCGCGCACGGGCGGCGAGCAGGGCGTCGGTCACGGACGACATTGTCGCTGTGAACCCCGGGTCGGGCGGTCATGATGAGCGCATGGCCATCCTCGTCGACGAGCCGATCTGGCCCTTCCGCGGACGGCTGTGGTGCCACATGGTCAGCGACAGCTCGTACGACGAGCTGCACGAGCTGGCCCAGCGGCTCGGCATCCCACGGCACGGCTTCCAGGGCGACCACTACGACGTCCCGGCCGAGATGCGGGACGAGGCCGTCGCTCTCGGCGCGACGCCGGTGACCGGCCGGGAGCTGATCACCCGGCTGAAGGCGTCCGGGCTGCGACGGCGGAAGGTCGACCAGCGATGACGGCTGCGGTCGTCAGCGTCCGGCGAGTCGTTCGAGCTCGGACGTGATGTTGGCGCGCGCCGGCTGCTCCCAGTGGAGCCGCCCGTGGTCGGTGCGGAACAGGGCGGGGCGCTCGATCAGCGACCGCAGGACCGCGGCTCGCCCCGCCCGGAACGCGGGGTCGTCGAGGTGCGCGTACTCCTCGCGTACCGCGTCGGTGTAGCGCCGGTAGGCCGCCTCGCTGCCCGCCAGGACCGCGAGGTCCGCGTCGCACAGGACCGCCCCGTTGCGGTCACCGTCGACCGGGTCGTGGGTGGCCGTCAGGGTGATGAGCCGGACCACCTCACCGATGTGGTCGTCGTGGACCCGCATCCCGGACAGCACCGTCGTGGCGAGCAGCGCGCTGCGGGCCTCGTTGTCGCGCAGCGTCGGGTCGTAGACCGCGTCGTGGAACCAGGCCGCCAGGCGCACGTCCACGGCGTTCTCGGCCTCGTCGGCCAGCTCGTCGACGTGCCGGAGCACTGCGTCGAGGTGAGCCAGGTCGTGGTAGCGGCGCTGCGGCTCGGCCCAGCGGCCGAGCAGCTCGGCGCCGGCCCCGGCGACGTCGTCGCGCGCGCCGACCGCGTGGGTCGTGCGCAGCCACGCCTCCGCCAGGTGTCTCACAGCGCACAGTGTCCCCCGACCCCGCTCAGCTGCCAGGCGTGGGCCGTGGCTCGAGGATCACGACCGCCGTCTCCGAGGACCTCCGCGCTGCATAGGCGTCCAGGTTCGCGTCGATCTGCCGCCACCGCTCCCACAGCCGCGCTCGCTCCACACCCTCCGCGGCGTGAGCGGTGACCGCGAGCCTTCTGTCGGTGAGCTCGACGGTCGCCTCCGGGTGCGCCTGGAGGTTGAGCCACCACGCGGGCTCGGGGTCGGCCCAACCGTTCATCGCCATCGTCACGAGGTTCGGACCGTCCTCGAAGTACCCGACGATCACCGCTCGCTCCTTGCCGGTGCGGCGCCCTGTGGTCCTGAGCGTCAACGTGCCCCAGCGGTTCCCCTTCGGACGCCACAGGCCGACACGTCCGCGCGAGAGGCGGTACACCCTGCGGTGTGCGTGCCAGAACAGGCGCACGAACCAGCGCGGCGGGAGTCGCGGGCGCTTGTCTGCTTTCCGCATGGTGGCTCCTCACTGACGCCCGGCACCTCGACGCTAGCCCTCCGGCGAGGCTAGGCGGCGAGCTCGGGCGGCAACGGCTCGCAGTGCACCACGGTGAGCCCGGACACCGCCCGGGTGAGCACGACGTACAGCCGGCGCAGCCCCTGCCACGACGACGGCTCGGCCGCCACGATCCTTGCCGGCTCCACCACGAGCACCTGGTCGTACTCGAGCCCCTTCGCCAGCGAGGCCGGCACGACCGTCACCCGGCTGTCGGCACCGTCGCGGCCGAGGATCGCGACCTCGGTCGAGAGGCACACCGAGTCGACATCGTCGTCCGCGACCACGACACCGACGGAGCCGGGGGACGCCAGTAAGCGGAGCAGCTCGGCGTCGACCGCCGGCCACACGTCGGTGACGTGGACCACCGAGAGCAGCCCGGCGTTCTCGCGCACCGACTCGGCCGGTGCCACGCCGGGCGCGATGTGCGGCAGCAGCCGGCTCGCGAAGTCGATGACCGACGCGGGCACCCGGTAGCCACGGCGCAGTACCTCGACGTGCGCGCCGGGCTTTCCGAGGTGCCGCAGCGTCGTCGGCCAGTCCGGGGTCGCCCACGGCGTCGTGCCCTGCGCGATGTCACCGAGAACTGTCGCTGCGCCGGTGGTGCAGCGCCGGCCCACCGCGCGCAGCTGCATCGGGGAAAGGTCCTGCGCCTCGTCGAGAACGACGTGCCCGAGGCTGGGCTCGCGCTCGACCAGGTCGGCCACCTCGTCGACCAGCACCGCGTCGGCGACAGACCACGGTGCCGTCCGCGGGCCGCGCGCCGGCCTGTCCCAGAGCAGCAGCCTCTGCTCCTCCGGTGTGAGCACTCCGTCCGAGGCGGCGGACAGCACCGCCGGGTCCCCGAGCAGCGACATCACGACGCGCACCGGGTCGACCTTCGGCCACAGCAGGTCGACCATCCGCTTGACCGGCGCCGACCGTGCCACCGCGTCCTGCACCCGGTCGTCCGGCGACTCGCCGGCGGACTCCATCTTCGTGAGCACCGCGTGGGCCAGCCGTTGCGCCAGCATGGCCCGCGCAGCGCCGTACCGCACGTCCCGGTCCCGCAGCTCGTCGACGATCTTGCCGAGCTCCCAGGTCGGTACCCGCCAGCGCCGGGCGCCGCGCGGCACGACCAGCGGCTCGTCCGGCGGGAGCAGACCCGCGTACACCGCCCGGGTCAGGACCTTCGCCATCCGCTCGTCGCCCTTGAGCGTCGCCACCTCCGCGCTGTCCTGCCCGCGCACCGGCACCCGGTGCTCGACCAGCTCCTCGAGCGTCACCTGGCGCACGTCCACCTCGCCCAGCGCGGGCAGCACGGCCGCGATGTAGGAGAGGAACGCGGAGTTGGGCCCGACCACGAGCACGCCGCCGCGGCGCAGCCGGTCGCGGAACGTGTAGAGCAGGTACGCGGCGCGGTGCAGCCCCACGGCGGTCTTGCCGGTGCCCGGCGCCCCCTGGACGCAGATCGTCTGCGCGACGTCGGCCCGGACGATGACGTCCTGCTCCGGCTGGATCGTCGCCACGATGTCGCGCATCGGCCCGACCCGGGGCCGCTCGATCTCGGCGGCCAGGATGCGGCTCCGCCGGGAGACCTCGTCCCGGTCGAGGAGGTGCTCGTCCTCGTACGCGGTGATCCGCCCGCCCTCGAAGCCGAACCGGCGCCGCAGCACTACGTCGAGCGGCTCGGTCCGGGTCGCCCGGTAGAACGCGGTCGACGCGTCGGCGCGCCAGTCGATGACCACCGGGTCGCCCGCGTCGTCGTGGACGTGCCGGCGACCCACGTAGAACCGCTCGCCGGTCGACGCCAGGTCGAGCCGGCCGAAGAACAGCGGGGTGTCGGGCCGGTCGGCCAGCGCCAGCGCGCGCCGGTGCAGGGACGCGGCGAGGACCTGCTCGGACACGGCGTCGCCGCCGCGGGCGTCCAGCGCCAGGGTCTGCTCGCGCATCGCGGCGAGGTCTGCACGGGCGGCGGCGAGGTAGGCCTGCTCCTGCTGCAGCTCCCCGGTCGGCACGGCGCGGCAGCCTACTGGGGGCGGCCGGGCGGCTCGAGAAGCACCGAGGCCGTTCGGCCGACAGCGCCGCGCGAGCCGGTCTCAGCTCTGGTCGATCGAGGGCAGGTCGTCGATGTCGTCGCTGTCGACGATGCGGTACGCGTAGCCCTGCTCGGACAGGAACCGCTGGCGATGCGCCGCGAACTCCTGGTCGACAGTGTCGCGGGAGGTGACCGCGTAGAACCGCGCGGTGCGCCCGTCCGACTTCGGCCGCAGCACCCGCCCCAGCCGCTGCGCCTCCTCCTGGCGCGACCCGAACGTCCCCGAGACCTGGATGGCGACCGAGGCCTCGGGCAGGTCGATCGAGAAGTTCGCCACCTTCGACACCACGAGCAGCGACACCTCGCCGGCCCGGAACGCGTCGAACAGCCGCTCCCGCTCCTTCACCGTCGTCTCGCCCTTGATGACGGGGGCGTCCAGCCGGTTGCCGAGGTCGTCGAGCTGGTCGAGGTACTGCCCGATCACCAGCACCTGCTCACCGGTGTGCCGGGCGACCAGCCGCTCGACCACGCGGGTCTTCGTGGCCGAGGTCGACGCGAAGCGGTACCTCTCCTCGGGCTCGGCCGTCGCGTACGCCAGCCGTTCCGAGTCCGACAGGGTCACCCGTACCTCGACACAGTCGGCCGGGGCGATGTAGCCCTGGGACTCGATGTCCTTCCAGGGCGCGTCGTAGCGCTTCGGTCCGATCAGCGAGAACACGTCGCCCTCGCGGCCGTCCTCGCGCACCAGCGTCGCGGTCAGGCCGAGCCGGCGGCGGGCCTGCAGGTCGGCGGTCATCCGGAAGATCGGAGCCGGCAGCAGGTGCACCTCGTCGTAGACGACGAGACCCCAGTCGCGGGCGTCGAGCAGCTCGAGGTGGGTGTAGACGCCCTTCCGGCGGGTCGTCATGACCTGGTACGTGGCGATGGTGACCGGTCGGACCTCCTTGCGCGCCCCGGAGTACTCGCCGATCTCCTCCTCGGTCAGCGAGGTCCGCTTGAGCAGCTCATGGCGCCACTGACGCGCCGCGACCGTGTTGGTGACCAGGATCAGCGTCGTCGCGCCGGCCCGGGCCATCGCGGCCGCGCCGACGATCGTCTTGCCGGCGCCGCACGGCAGCACCACGACCCCCGAGCCGCCGTGCCAGAAGCCCTCGACGGCCTCGTGCTGGTAGGGCCGCATCGACCAGCCGTCCTCGACCAGGTCGATGGCGTGCGCCTCGCCGTCGACGAAGCCGGCGAGGTCCTCGGCCGGCCAACCCAGCTTGAGCAGCACCTGCTTGAGATGGCCCCGCTCCGAGGCGTGCACGACGACGGTGTCCGGGTCGACGCGGGCGCCGACCAGCGGCGTCACCTTCTTCGACCGCACGACCTCCTCGAGCACCGCACGGTCGGTGGTGACCAGGACGAGCCCGTGCACCGGGTGCTTCTCCAGCCGCAACCGCCCGTACCGCGCCATCGTCTCGGCGACGTCGACGAGCAGCGCATGGGGCACGGCGTAGCGGCTGTACCGGAGCAGCACGTCGACGACCTGCTCCGCGTCGTGCCCGGCGGCCCGCGCGTTCCACAGCCCGAGAGGGGTCAGCCGGTAGGTGTGGACGTGCTCGGGTGAGCGCTCCAGCTCGGCGAACGGGGCGATCTCGCGGCGGCAGGCGCCGGCCAGCTCGTGGTCGACCTCGAGCAGGAGCGTCTTGTCGGACTGGACGATGAGCGGGCCGTCGGTCACCGCGCCATTGTCACTCAGCGCGGCAAATCTCCTATCCTCTGGCCGATGCCCGAGACCTCCGCGCCGGTCTTCGTGATCGGCTGCCCGAGATCGGGCACCACCTTGCTCACGCTGATGCTCTCGTCCCACTCGCGCATCGCGATCCCGCCCGAGACCCGCTTCCTGCTTCCCGTCTTCCGGGCGCGCCTCAGCTTCGGCGACCTCACCGAACGCCGAAACCGGAAGAGGCTGGCGCGGGCACTCGTCCGGCGGCGCGGGACGAAGTTCAGCCACCTCGGGCTCGACAAGAAGCAGGTCAAGCGCGCGGTGCGCCGGTCAGTGCCCACCATGGGGTCGGCCATCGCCGCGGTCTATCGCACCTATGCCGCCGGCCAGGGCAAGGTGCGGTGGGGCGACAAGCGGCCCTCCTACTTCCGCAACGTCGAGCTGCTGCGGGCGCTCTTCCCCGACGCGCAGTTCGTCCACCTCGTCCGGGACGGCCGCGACTGCGTCGCGTCCCTGAAGCGGATGCGCTGGTGGCGGCAGGGGACGGTAGGAGCTGTCGCGACCTGGGTGCACGCCGTCGACTGCGCCCGCGACGCCGCCCGTTGGCTCCCGCCCGGCGCGTTCCACGAGGTGCGCTACGAGGACCTCGTGGAAGACCCGCGGCGCGAGCTCGAGGCTCTGTGCGCCTTCCTCGGCGAGGACTTCGAGGAGGCGATGCTCACGCCGCAGGACGAGGCCGCCCGGCTGCCGACCCGCCAACGGGACGTGTGGCACGCGCAGACGCTGCAGAAGGTCAGCCCCCGCCGGGTCGGCGCCTACGCCGACGTGCTGACCCCGGCCGAGGTCGCCCTCGTGGAGACCGTCGCGGAGGGCCGGCTCCGGGCGCACGGCTACGAGGTCGACGGCTCCGGGGGCGC
>DASTVO010000093.1:0-2624 GCA_035759075.1 Actinomycetes bacterium | reverse complement strand
CCGTCAGTGGAGCCCTGCCAGATCGCCGGGGACTCGCAGACCATCGCCTGCCGGCTGCCGCGTTCAGCATCCGCTGACGTCCGGCACCGGTCGGCGCCGGACGGGGCACGGTCGGCCCGCCGCTCGCGGCGGGAGCACGCCACCCGGGCGGCGGCCGTACGATGAGGGGGCACTCACCCGTGCGCCCACACCCGTCTTCCCCGTGAGGTCCACCGTGTCCAGCCCCGCCGACACCCCCGGCACGAACAGCACCGACAGCAGCACCCCCGAGCGCGCCACGGGCACCGCCCGCGTGAAGCGCGGCATGGCCGAGATGCTCAAGGGCGGCGTCATCATGGACGTCGTCACCCCCGAGCAGGCCAAGATCGCCGAGGACGCCGGCGCGGTCGCCGTCATGGCGCTCGAGCGGGTGCCCGCCGACATCCGGGCGCAGGGCGGCGTGTCGCGCATGAGCGACCCCGACATGATCGACGGGATCATCGAGGCCGTCTCGATCCCGGTGATGGCCAAGGCCCGCATCGGCCACTTCGTCGAGGCCCAGGTCCTGCAGGCGCTCGGGGTCGACTACGTCGACGAGTCCGAGGTGCTCACGCCGGCCGACGAGGCGCACCACATCGCCAAGAGCGAGTTCACCGTGCCGTTCGTCTGCGGCGCGACCGACCTCGGCGAGGCGCTGCGGCGGATCACCGAGGGCGCGGCGATGATCCGCTCCAAGGGCGAGGCCGGGACCGGCGACGTCTCCAACGCCACGACCCACATGCGCGCGATCCGCGGCGAGATCCGCCGGCTCTCCTCGCTGAGCGAGGACGAGCTCTACGTGGCGGCCAAGGAGCTGCAGGCGCCCTACGACCTCGTCAAGGAGGTCGCCGTGGCGGGCAAGTTGCCGGTCGTCCTCTTCACCGCCGGCGGGATCGCCACCCCGGCGGACGCGGCGATGATGATGCAGCTCGGCGCCGAGGGTGTCTTCGTCGGCTCCGGCATCTTCAAGTCCGGCAACCCGGCGCAGCGGGCCGAGGCGATCGTCAAGGCGACCACCTTCTACGACGACCCCGACATGCTCGCCAAGGTGTCGCGCGGCCTGGGTGAGGCCATGGTCGGCCTCAACGTGGACGAGATCCCGCAGCCGCACCGCCTGGCCGAGCGCGGCTGGTGACCGGCCCGACGGTCGGGGTCTTCGCGCTCCAGGGCGACGTCCGGGAGCACCTGCGGGTCCTGACCGGGCTCGGCGCCGAGGCGGTCACCGTCCGCCGGCCGGAGGAGCTGGACCGCGTCGACGGGCTGATCCTCCCGGGTGGCGAGTCGACCACGATGGCCAAGCTGGCGGTGTCCTTCGAGCTGATGGAGCCGCTGCGGAAGCGCGTGGCCGAGGGCCTGCCCGCGTACGGCTCGTGCGCCGGGATGATCCTGCTCGCCGACCGCATCGAGGCCGGCATCGTGGGCCAGGAGACCATCGGCGGGCTGGACGTCGTCGTGCGCCGCAACGCCTTCGGCCGCCAGGTGGACTCCTTCGAGGCCGACGTCCGCTTCGCCGACCTGGACCCGCCCGGGCCGGTGCACGCCGTGTTCATCCGGGCCCCGTGGGCGGAGTCGCTCGGAGCCGGGGTGCGCGAGCTCGCGCACATCGACGGCGGACCCGCCGACGGTAAGGTCGTCGCAGTGCGCGGCGGGGTCCACGACCACCTGCTGGCGACCTCGTTCCACCCCGAGCTGACCGGCGACACGCGGGTCCACGGGCTGTTCCTGAAGATCGTGAGGGAGCGTTCATGAGCGGCCACTCCAAGTGGGCGACGACGAAGCACAAGAAGGCCGTCATCGACGCGCGGCGCGGCAAGATGTTCGCGAAGCTGATCAAGAACATCGAGGTGGCGGCGCGGACCGGCGGGGGAGACCCGGCCGGGAACCCGACGCTCTACGACGCGATCCAGAAGGCGAAGAAGTCCTCGGTCCCTAACGACAACATCGACCGCGCGGTCAAGCGCGGGTCCGGCGCCGAGGCGGGCGGGGCCGAGTACCAGACGATCATGTACGAGGGCTACGGGCCGAACGGCGTCGCGGTCCTGGTCGAGTGCCTCACCGACAACCGCAACCGCGCCGCGGCCGAGGTGCGGACCGCGATGACCCGCAACGGCGGCTCGATGGCCGACCCCGGCTCGGTCGCGTACCTCTTCAACCGCAAGGGCGTCGTGATCGTCCCCAAGACCGAGGGGATGACCGAGGACGACATCCTGCTCGCCGTCCTCGACGCCGGTGCCGAGGAGGTCAACGACCTGGGCGAGGCGTTCGAGGTCGTCTCCGAGGCGACCGACCTGGTGGCGGTGCGAACCGCGCTGCAGGACGCCGGCATCGACTACGACTCGGCCGAGGCCTCGTTCCTGCCGTCGGTGAACGTCCCGCTGGACGAGGAGGGCGCCAAGAAGGTGTTCCGGCTCGTCGAGGCGCTCGAGGACTCCGACGACGTGCAGAACGTCTACGCCAACTACGACGTCTCCGACGAGATCATGGAAGCCGTCGGCTGACGGGCTGGCCCACCCGCGCGGACTGACCCCGCCCGGCCGTCCCCTTCCCGGGCCGTCCCCGCGGGCGGGCCGTCCCCCGCGTTCGGCGACGTTGCGGACGCCGGCCTC
>DASTVO010000092.1:0-8366 GCA_035759075.1 Actinomycetes bacterium | reverse complement strand
TTGGCGCCGCCCGCCATGCCCGCGTGCAGCGCGATCCAACCGGCGTGCCGGCCCATGACCTCGACGATGAGCGCCCGGTGGTGCGACTCGGCGGTGGTGTGCAGCCGGTCGATCGCCTCCATGGCGATGTTCACGGCCGTGTCGAAGCCGAAGGTGTAGTCCGTGGCGTTGAGGTCGTTGTCGATGGTCTTGGGCACGCCGACCACCTGGACCCCGTGCTCGTGCAGCTTGGTCGCGACGCCGAGTGTGTCCTCGCCGCCGATCGCGATGAGCGCGTCGATGCCGAGCGACTCGAGGTTGGCCTCGATCTTCTCGACGCCGCCGTCCATCTTGAACGGGTTGGTGCGCGAGGACCCGAGGATGGTCCCGCCACGCGGCAGGATCCCGCGTACGGCCTTGACGTCGAGGGTCTTGGTGGCGCCCTCGAGCGGGCCGCGCCAGCCGTCGCGGAACCCGACGAACTCGTGGCCGTACGCGTTCACCCCCTTGCGCACGACGGCGCGGATGACCGCGTTCAGGCCAGGACAGTCGCCACCACCGGTGAGCACTCCGATTCGCATGTGAGCGACCCTACGACCCCCGCTATGGTCCGCCGCATGACCTTCTCAATCGTCGGACGTCACGGTGACTCCCTGGGTGTGGCCGTCGCCTCGAAGTTCCTCGCCGTGGGGGCCGCCGTCCCGGCGGCCGAGACCGGTGTGGGAGCGATCGCCACCCAGGCGTACGCCAACCTCTCGTACCGGGCGGACGGGCTCGCGCTGCTCCGTGAGGGGCGCTCCGCCCAGGAGACCCTGGACGCGCTGGTCGGCGGCGACGACGGCCGCGACCAGCGCCAGGCCGGCGTGGTCGACGCGTCCGGCCGGTCTGCCTCCTTCACCGGCCCCGGCTGCCACGACTGGGCCGGCGGCCGGACCGGCGAGAACTACGCGATCCAGGGCAACATCCTGACCGGTCACGAGGTCGTGGAGGCGATGGAGTCGGCGTGGCTCTCGACCTCCGACGACCTGGCCGACCGCCTGCTGGCGGCGCTGGTCGCGGGCGACCAGGCCGGCGGGGACAGGCGCGGCCGGCAGAGCGCGGCGCTGCTGGTGGTGCGCAAGGGCGGTGGGTACGGCGGGGAGAGCGACGTCGAGGTCGACCTGCGCTCGGACGAGCACCCGGCGCCGGTGACCGAGCTGCGGCGGATGCTCGAGCTGCACCGGCTCTACTTCGGCAAGCCCGACCCCGACTCGCTGCTGCCGCTGGAAGGCGAGCTGGCGGCCGAGGTGTCGCGGCGGCTGCAGTCGCTGGGGTTCGCGACCCTGGACGACTGGGCCGGGGTCGAGAACTACGAGGAGCGGATGGTCGACGGGAAGATCGACCCGCTGGTGCTGGAGAAGCTCCGGGAGGCCTCGGCCGGCTGACGTGCGAAGGGGTGGGACGCCGGCTCGGCGCCCCACCCCTCCCCCGATCTTGCTCAGAGGTCAGCAGGTCGCAGCACGAACTCGATGCCGTGGGCGATCTGCTTGTTGCCCTTGTTGATGTTCAGCTGCCCAGGCTTGGTGAACGGGTCGACGTCGTCCGGGTCCTGGTCCTGCAGCCGGATCTTGCCGGTGTTCGGGTTCAGCACGTCGACGGTGATCTTGCCGCCCTGCGCCGTCGTCAGGTCGGCACCGTCGGAGGCCAGCGCCTTCTTCGCGCTGACCGTCGCTCCGGGCACCACGTGGTAGAGCAGGACCGTCTCGACGGTCGGCAGGCCCAGGCCGGCGACGGCGCTGAACACCTTGCGCTCCTTCGCGACCCACTTGCCCGTCAGGTCGTAGACGAGGTAGCGGAAGGCCTGGTCGTTCGGGATGAAGGCGGTCGCGCGCTGCCCGCCCTTGGTCAGGAGGCCGACGGCTGAGTTCGGGTCGTCCTTCAGGACCGCGAGAACGGCCTCGGTGACGATGTCGTAGTCGCCGGCCTTGCGGTCGAACTGGTTGCCGTCCGAGGTCAGGACCTTGGCCAGCGACCGGTTGCCCTGAGCGGCCGAGGACGGCCCGGCGGCCGCGAGGGCACCCGTGGCGGCGAGGGCCAGCGCCGAGGACACGGCGACGGTGCGGCGGAGGATCTGCATGGGGGAGCTCCTTGGTTGTCGTCGGTGGTGCAGGTTGCTCGGGGATTCCCGAAGTCCCCCTGATCCGGATGCACCGATCACGAAAGGCGACGCAAGAGCCCTTTGATCGGTCCAGAGCCGCTGGCTGCGGCGTTGCGTCGCCTTTCGTGTACAGAGACAGTCGTCCACAGGCGGGCAGGGGGACTCGACGATCCCCAGCCGCCGGCGACCGCGGGGGGCGAGACCTGGTGAGCCAGGACGCTGGGCAGGTGGTTGCTGTGGACCCGCTGGTTGCGCTGGGTGCGTTCGGCGGGACGGCCCGTTGGTCCCAACTGAGGCGCAGCGTTCGACGTCGCCAGCTCGCCCGCGCTGTCGACGAGGGGCGCGTGCTTCGGCGCGGCACCGCGTACGCCCTTGCCGGAGTTGACGACGGCCTGGTGGCGGCCAGAGCGCTCACCGGGGTCGCCTCACACCGCAGCGCCGCACGCCACCACGGCTTCGCACTCCCGCCCGGCCCGGACCATCACGACGTGCTGCTCCCGCCACGGGCGCACCGCAGCTCGGTTCCCGAGGACGTCCGGCTGCACTTCGGCGCGGTGCCCGACGCCGACCGAGCCGCCGGTGTGACCAACCACGTCCTAACGGTCGTCCACTGCCTTCGCGACCTCCCGCTTCGGGACGCCCTGTCCGTCGGCGACTCCGCACTGCGTGCCGGCGTCCCGCACGAGCAGGTCGGTGCGGCGGTCGCATCGTTGCGCGGCCCCGGCTCGGCGCGGGCGCGGCAACGCTTCTCGCTGCTGGACGCTCGGTCGGAGAACGCGTTCGAGTCCAGCTGCCGCGCGCTGCTGATCGAGGCCGGCATCACCGGCTTCCGCCCCCAGGTCACCGTGACGCACCGCGGGCAGTTCATCGGCCGCGTCGACCTCGGTGACCCCGCGCGGCGGATCGCGATCGAGTGCGACGGCTTCGCCACGCACGGGGGCAAGGAGGCGATGGTCGCCGACTGTGTCCGGCACACGCGCCTGACTGCGGCCGGGTGGCGGTCGCTCCGCTTCACCTGGGAGCAGGTCATGTTCCGCGAACAGTGGGTGCTCGCCCAGGTCGCGTCCACGATCGGATGGGCGGATCGTGCACGAAAGGCGACTCATCGAGCCCGGCAGCGCCCCAAGAAGGCTGCGTGAGGCATTGAGTCGCCTTTCGGGACCGCCGGGCGTCATGCCCGCGGCGTGCCGAGCTCGTCGTCGAGGCCCTGCTCGATGGCGTACCGGACCAGCTCGACCCGGTTGTGCAGCTGCAGCTTGTTCAGGGTGTTCTGCACGTGGTTCTGCACGGTCCGGTGCGACAGGGTGAACCGCTCGGCGATCTGCTTGTAGGACAGCCCCTTCGCGACCAGCCGCAGCACCTCGGTCTCCCGCTCGGTCAGCTTCGGCGCCGGCGGGCCCGACGAGGCGGACGGCGCGGTCGACAGCCGCTGGTACTCCCCCAGCACCAGCCCCGCCAGCCCCGGCGTGAACACCGCCTCGCCGAGCGCGGTCCGTCCGACGGCCTCGAGCAGCTCCTCGCGCGACGCCGACTTCACCAGGTAGCCGGTGGCACCGGCCTTCACGGCCTCGAGGACGTCGGCGTGCTCGCCGCTGGCCGAGAGCACCAGCACCCGCGTCGTCGGGTCGGCCGCGACCAGCTCGCGGGTCACCTCCACGCCCGACTTCACCGGCAGCTGCAGGTCGAGCACCACCACGTCGGGCCGTGCCGCCGGCGCGCGTCGTACGGCCTCACCGCCGTCGCCGGCCGTCGCCACCACCTCGTAGCCGCCCTCGGTCAGGTCGCGCGCCACGCCCTCCCGCCACATCGGGTGGTCGTCGACCACCATCACCCGCGTCACGCGACCTCCCTCGGCACCCGCAGCTCGACCTCGGTGCCCGCCCCGGGCGCCGACTCGACCGCCATGGTGCCGCCCAGGTCGCGCACCCGGCCCTCGATCGCCGACGCCACGCCGAGCCGGCCCTCCGCGCGTGCCTGGTCCAGCCGGGCCGGCTCGAAGCCGGGCCCGTCGTCACGGACGCTGACGACGACCTCGTCGCCCTGGTCCTCGAGCAGCACCCAGGCGCGGGCGGCCTCGCCGGCGTGCGCGGCGACGTTGGCCAGCGCCGCGCCGACCGCGGCGGCCAGCTCCCGGGCCCGGGCGGCGGCGAGTACGACCGGCGTCGCCGGGGTGGAGACCGTGACCGAGGCCGAGGCGTACGCGGAGAGGAGGCTGCGCAGGTCGACCTCCCCGTCGACCGACTCCGGAGGAGCGCTGACCAGCGCCCGCAGCGCGCGCTCCTGCTCCGCGGCCAGCCGGCCGATCTCGGCGGCCTCGCCACCGGCCTCCTGACCGCGGCGGCCGACCAGCGCCAGTACCTGCAGCACGTTGTCGTGGATGTCGCGGGAGAGCCGCTCCCGTTCGTGCGCCGCGGCCTGGACCGCCAGGGCCCGGGCCAGCGCGAGCTCGCCGCGGCGGGCGAGCGACATGGCGTAGCCGACGACCAGCCCGGCGAGCAGCAGCAGCACGATGTTGTTGGCCGTCGGGACCGTCAGCGCGCCGCGGTGCACCAGGTCGGCGACCGCGACGCCGCAGGCAGCTGCCACGCCGGCGGGCCAGCCACCGCGTACGGCGAAGGCCAGGACCGGGGCGGCGGCCCACACGACGGGCAGGGTCTGCGCGTCGGCCTCGATCCGGGCCGGGTCGTCGAGGAACCGGGTCGCGACCACCGCGCCCATGGCGACGGCGAGGTCGGCGCCGAGCAGCGGCCAGCGGCGGCCGTCCGGGCGGCTGTAGGCGACCGCGGTGACCACGGTCCAGACGGCCATGACGCCGAGGACGACCCAGCCGCCGGCCGGGTGGAGGTACTCGTCCCAGCGGCGCAGGTAGACGGCCAGCGCGTAGACCAGCCCGAGCAGCCGGAAGACCGCCACGGCCCGCCAGACCGCCGTCTCGATGCCCACCGGGACAGTCTTCCGCTCAGGCGGCGGGAGCGCGGCCGCCGTGGCCGGAGTCACCGGACCGGTCGTCCGGGTCGTCCGGACCGGTGCCGTCCGCGCCGACCGGCTGGTGGCCGGCCTTCTCCGCCCTCGCCTCGGCCTTGAGCCGGTCCTTGGCGACCTGGGCGTAGACGTCGACGTACTCCTGGCCGGAGAGCTCCATCAGCTCGTACATGATCTCGTCGGTGATCGACCGGAGGACGAACCGGTCGCCCTCCATCCCCTCGTAGCGGGAGAAGTCCAGCGGCTTGCCGATCTTGATGCCGACCCGGAAGCCGAGCCGGGGCATCTTGTGCCCGGGCGGCTGGATCTTCTCGGTGTCGATCATCGCGACCGGCAGGACCGGGACCTCGGCCTCCAGCGCCATCCGGGCTATGCCGGTCTTGCCGCGGTAGAGCCGCCCGTCCGGCGAGCGGGTGCCCTCGGGGTAGACGCCGAGGCAGTCGCCGCGGCGGAGCACCTTCAGCCCGGCGCGCAGCGCCGCCTCCGACGCGCTGCCGCCGGAGCGGTCCACCGGCAGCTGGCCGACGCCCTTGAAGAAGCCAGCGGTCAGGCGGCCCTTCAGGCCGCGCCCGGTGAAGTAGTCCATCTTCGCGAGGAACGTGATGCGGCGGTCGACGACCAGCGGCAGGAAGATCGAGTCGGAGAACGAGAGGTGGTTGCTCGCGAAGATCGCGCCGCCCTTCTCGGGGACGTTCTCCAGGCCGATGACGTACGGCCGGAAGACCAGGCGCAGGATCGGCCCGAGGACGACGCGCTTGAGGAACCAGTAGAACAACTCGCCCTCCTCGCGCGCTCGTCACCCCCGTGCTCCGGGCGTGGACCGAACACTAGGGGATGCCGCCTGGTCGTGCGACGATGCGACCATGCCTGTGATGCCCGGCGCCGAGCCGTTCCACCACGAGGGCGGGCCGGTCGGCGCGCTGCTGTGCCACGGCTTCACCGGGACGCCGCAGAGCCTGCGGCCGTGGGCCGAGCACCTCGCCGCGGCCGGCCTGACCGTCTCGCTCCCCCGGCTGCCCGGCCACGGCACCACCCCGGCGGAGGCCAACCTCACCCACTGGGAGGACTGGTACGCCGAGCTCGACCGGCAGCTCGCCCTGCTCCGCGAGCAGTGCGAGGACGTGTTCGTGATGGGGCTGTCGATGGGCGGCACGCTGGCGATCCGGCTCGCCGAGCAGCACGGCGCCGACATCGCCGGGCTGGTCCTGGTCAACCCGTCGCTGCTCACGAAGCGGCCGGACCGGTTCCTGCTGCCGGTGCTGCGCTGGGTGCTGCCCACCTATGCCGGCATCGCCAGCGACATCAAGAAGGACGGGACCAGCGAGCTGGCCTACGACCGGATCCCGGTCAAGGCGGCCTACCAGCTCAGCCGGCTGTGGCTCACCACCCGCGGCGACCTGGAGAAGGTCACCCAGCCGATCCTGGTTTTCCGCTCGGACGAGGACCACGTCGTCGAGCCGGACAGCTGCGCGATGCTGCTGGAGAAGGTGCGGTCGACGGACGTACGCGAGGTGGTGCTGCCCGACAGCTACCACGTGGCGACGCTCGACAACGACGCCGAGACGATCTTCGAGGGGAGCCTCGACTTCGTCCGCCGGCTGGCCAAGGCGGCCTCGTGAGCTCGGCGACCCCGCGGCGCGACAACGGGCTGCACGCCGCGTCCTACGAGCGGCTCGTCGACGTGGAGACCCACCTGGTCGAGGGCCTGCTGGAGCGGCTGCGGGACGAGGCAGTGGCGGCCTACAGCGCGCCGACGGGCGGGCGGCCCGGGCCGTACGGCGACACCGTGCTGCCGCTGGGGCCGAGCGACAGCGTCTGGGTCGACAGCGCCCGGCGCGAGGTCGCCCGCGCGGTGGCCGACCGGTACCTCGAGGAGGTGGCCGCCGAGATCGCCTGGGCCGGGATCGTGGCCGACTTCGAGCGGGAGCCCACCGACCAGGTGCCACGCTGGCCCGCGAGCGAGGACGTCGACGACTCGGCTGCACCGCGTACGTCCGGGTTCGAGGAGCTCCGCGAGGGCGTCACCTCGCCGCTCGCGCCCGAGCCCCCCGCGCGACGTCGCCGGCGCGACGACGACGGGGAGGACCACTTCGAGCCGCCGCCCCCGCCGCCGTTGCCGTCGGTCGACCCGATCACCCGGCTGGCCTGGGCCGGCGCGCTCGGCGGCCCGGGCCTGCTCGTGCTGGCCGCGCTCGGCGGCGTGCCGCTCTCGGGGTGGGTGGGGTTGCTGGCCCTGCTGGCGTTCATGGCAGGCTTCGTCACGCTCGTCGCCCGCATGAAGGAACGTCCGCCGACGGACTCGGGGCCCGACGACGGAGCCGTTGTCTGAACCGAAGGGACGTCACACCGTGCACAGCGAGACCGTCGAGGTACGTGGCCACCTGATCGACTCGGGCGTCCTGTCGCGGGTGCTCGACGACATCCTGGAGTACGGCGGCGACTACTCGATCGACCGCTTCGAGGTCGGCAAGAACCCCGTCGACGAATCCTACGCCCGGCTCACCGTCAAGGCCGAGCAGGACGACGACATCGCCCGCATCGTGATGCGGCTGCAGACGCACGGCGTGAACATGACCGACCCCGGCGAGGCGACGTTGCGCGAGGTCGAGAGCGACGGCGTCTTCCCCGACGACTTCTACTCAACGACCAACCTGGAGACGGTCGTCCGGCTGGGCGGTACCTGGGTTCCGGTCGAGAACCCGGAGATGGACTGCGGCATCATCGTCACCGGCGACCGGGCAAGGACGGTCGCGGTGTCGGACATCAAGGCCGGTGACCGGGTCGTGTGCGGGGCCGGCGGCGTGAAGGTCGTGCCGCTGCCGGCCATCGACCGCAGCGTCGGTGGCTTCGAGTTCATGAACTCCGAGGTGTCGTCGGAGAAGCCGCAGGCGCTGCTGGTGCGCCAGATCGCGCAGCAGATGCGCGAGGTCAAGGCCGAGGGCAAGAAGGTGCTGTGGGTCGGGGGGCCGGCGGTGGTGCACACCGGTGCCGCGCCGGCGATGGTGGCGCTGGTCGAGGCGGGGTACGTCGACGTGCTCTTCGCCGGGAACGCGCTCGCGACCCACGACATCGAGGCGTCGCTGTACGGCACCTCCCTCGGCGTGGACCTCCAGGCCGGCCGGGGCGTCGAACACGGCCACGAGCACCACATCCGGGCCATCAACCAGATCCGCAAGGCCGGCTCGATCGCCAAGGCGGTCGAGTCCGGGATGCTGACCTCGGGTGTGATGCACGCGCTGGTGAAGAACGGCAAGGAGTTCGTGCTCGT
>DASTVO010000091.1:0-7650 GCA_035759075.1 Actinomycetes bacterium | reverse complement strand
TACCGGCAGGCGGACGCCGTCCGGACCGCCGCCGACGGCGCGTTCCGGCTGCGTACCCGCCCGGACCGCGGGGCGCGGTACCGGGTCGTCTTCGACGGGTCGGCCGCCGAGGTCGGGGCGCGGACCCCGGCGGTCTGGGTGCAGGTGCGCCCGCAGCGGTCGACCCGGGGAGCAGCCGGGTCGGCACGCTGACGGCTGGCTGAGCCAGCGGGAATTGAGTCGGGTCGACTCAGGTTTTTTGACTATGCGGTGTGCAGCCCGCACACTATGAGTCGGCACGACTCAACCCGTCTCTTTCCCGGAGGATCAGCAGCCATGGCACGTGCGGTCGGTATCGACCTCGGGACGACCAACTCCGTCGTCTCGGTCCTGGAGGGTGGCGAGCCCACCGTCATCGCCAACGCGGAGGGCCAGCGGACCACGCCGTCCGTCGTCGCCTTCGCCAAGAACGGTGAGGTCCTGGTCGGTGAGGTCGCCAAGCGCCAGGCCGTGACGAACGTCGACCGGACGATCCGGTCGGTCAAGCGCCACATGGGCCCCGACTGGTCGGTGGACCTCGACGGTAAGAAGTACACCGCCCAGGAGATCAGCGCCCGGGTGCTGATGAAGCTCAAGCGGGACGCGGAGGCCTACCTCGGCGAGACGATCACCGACGCGGTGATCACCGTCCCGGCGTACTTCGAGGACGCCCAGCGCCAGGCGACCAAGGAGGCCGGCGAGATCGCCGGGCTCAACGTCCTGCGCATCGTCAACGAGCCGACGGCAGCTGCCCTCGCGTACGGGCTGGACAAGGGCGAGCACGACCAGACCATCCTGGTGTTCGACCTCGGCGGCGGCACCTTCGACGTGTCCCTGCTCGAGATCGGCGAGGGCGTGGTCGAGGTCAAGGCCACCAGCGGTGACAACCACCTCGGCGGCGACGACTGGGACCAGCGGATCGTCGACCACCTGGTCAAGCAGTTCCAGAACGCGCACGGCGTCGACCTGTCCAAGGACCGGATGGCTCTGCAGCGGCTGCGCGAGGCCGCCGAGAAGGCCAAGATCGAGCTGTCCTCGTCGACCGAGACCACGATCAACCTGCCGTACATCACCGCCTCCGACGCCGGCCCGCTGCACCTGGACGAGAAGCTCACCCGCGCGCAGTTCCAGCAGATGACCTCGGACCTGCTCGACCGCACCAAGGAGCCGTTCAAGTCCGTGCTGCGCGACGCCGGCATCGACGTCGCCTCGATCAACCACGTCGTGCTGGTCGGCGGCTCCACCCGGATGCCGGCGGTCGTGGACGTGGTGAAGGAGCTGACCGGCGGCAAGGAGCCGAACAAGGGCGTCAACCCCGACGAGGTCGTCGCGATCGGCGCCAGCCTGCAGGCCGGTGTCCTCAAGGGCGAGGTCAAGGACGTCCTGCTGCTGGACGTGACCCCGCTGTCCCTGGGCATCGAGACCAAGGGCGGGATCATGACCAAGCTGATCGAGCGCAACACGACGATCCCGACCAAGCGCTCGGAGATCTTCACCACCGCGGACGACAACCAGCCGTCGGTGCAGATCCAGGTCTACCAGGGCGAGCGGGAGATGGCGGCGTACAACAAGAAGCTCGGCATGTTCGAGCTGACCGGCCTTCCGCCGGCGCCGCGCGGCATGCCGCAGATCGAGGTGTCCTTCGACATCGACGCCAACGGCATCGTCCACGTCAACGCCAAGGACCTCGGCACCGGCAAGGAGCAGTCGATGACCATCACCGGCGGCTCGGCGCTGCCGAAGGACGACATCGAGCGGATGATGCGCGACGCCGAGGCCCACGCAGAGGAGGACCGGCGCCGCCGCGAGGAGGCCGAGGTCCGCAACACCGGCGACCAGCTCGTCTACCAGACCGAGAAGTTCCTCTCCGACAACGCCGACAAGTTCGCCGAGGGCGACGCCGCGGCCACCAAGGCCGAGGTCGAGGAGGCGCTGCGTGAGCTGAAGAAGGCGCTGGAGGGCACCGACGAGGCGGCGATCCCGGCCATCAAGGAGGCCACCGAGAAGGTCGCGACCGTGAGCCAGAAGCTCGGGGCCGCGCTGTACGCCGAGCAGGCGGCAGCGGCCGGCGGCGCCGGCGCCGGTGAGGGAGCCCCGGGCGCCGGGACGACCGGAGCGGAGCAGGCCGACGACGTCGTGGACGCCGAGATCGTCGACGAGGACGAGCGCAAGTGACCGAGCGCCGCAACGGCATGACCGAGGAGGAGCAGGGGCCGGTGGTCCGCGACAAGCGGCGCATCGACCCCGAGACGGGCGAGCTGCGGGAGCCGGCCGAGCCGGCGCCCGCGGCGCCTGCCGCCTCCGGCGACGGCGTGGTCCCGGAGGCCGGCCCGCCGGCCGAGGAGGACGAGACCGCCCGCCAGCTCGCCGAGCGCACCGCCGACCTGCAGCGACTTCAGGCGGAGTACGCCAACTACCGGCGCCGGGTCGAGCGGGACCGGGAGGCCAACCGGGAGGCGGTGGTGGCCAACGTGCTGGCCAACCTGCTGCCGATCCTGGACGACATCGGCCGGGCCCGCGACCACGGCGAGCTCGAAGGCGGGTTCAAGTCGGTCGGCGAGGCGCTCGAGCAGACGGTCGAGCGGCTCGGCCTGGTGCGCTTCGGCGCGGCGGGGGACGCGTTCGACCCGATGGTGCACGAGGCCCTGACCCACACCCACTCGGCGGAGGTCAGCGAGCCGACCTGCGTCGAGGTGTTCCAGCCCGGCTACCGCATCGGGGACCGCGTCGTGCGGCCGGCCCGCGTCGCGGTCGCCGACCCGGAGAGCGAGTAGGCACGAGCAGAAGGAGAGGGGGCGCATGAGCACCAAGGACTTCCTGGAGAAGGACTACTACAAGACGCTCGGCGTCCCCAAGGACGCCCAGGGCGACGCGATCAAGAAGGCGTACCGCAAGCTCGCGCGGCAGTACCACCCGGACGCCAACAAGGGTGACGGTGCGGCGGAGGAGCGGTTCAAGGAGATCTCCGAGGCCTACGACGTCCTGTCCGACCCGAAGCGGCGGGCCGAGTACGACGAGGCACGGTCGCTGTTCGGGGCCGGGGCCGGCCGGTTCCGCACGACCACGGGGGGACCGGCCGGGGGCGGGGTGCCGTTCGACCTGGGCGACGTCTTCGGGGCGGGCGGCGGCGGCCTGGGCGACGTGCTCGGCGGCCTCTTCGGCGGCGGTCGCGCCGGCCGGGCGGCGGGACCGCGCCGCGGCGCCGACGTGGAGTCGCAGGTGACGCTGGCCTTCGACGACGCCGTGGCCGGCGCCACCGTGCCGCTGCGGATGGCCAGCGAGCAGCCGTGCCCGACCTGCAAGGGCACCGGGAGCCGCACCGGCTCGCTGCCGCAGCAGTGCCCCGTGTGCCTGGGCACCGGCCAGACCTCGCGCAACGCGGGTGGGTTCGCCTTCGCCGAGCCGTGCCGGGCCTGCCGCGGCCGCGGGCTCGTGGTGGAGGACCCGTGCCCCGACTGTGCCGGCAGCGGCCGGGCCATGGGCACTCGCACGATGACCGTGCGCATCCCGTCGGGGGTCAAGGACGGACAGCGGATCCGGCTGAAGGGCAAGGGCGGGCCCGGCGAGCGCGGCGGGCCGGCCGGCGACCTGTACGTGCTCGTGCACGTCATGCCGCACAAGCTCTTCGGGCGCTCCGGGGACAACCTGACCCTCACGGTGCCGGTCAGCTTCGCCGAGGCCGCGCTCGGTGGCGAGGTCACCGTTCCGACGCTCACCGGTGCGACGGTGACCTTGAAGCTGCCGCCGGGGACCGCGAACGGGCGTACCTTCCGGGTCCGCGGCAAGGGCGCCCCCCGCAAGGACGGCACCCGTGGCGACCTGCTGGTCACCGTCGAGGTGGCGGTCCCCTCCCGCCTGACCGGCGAGGCCCGTTCGGCGGTCGAGGCGTTCCGTGACGCGACGGCCGGAGAGGACCCGCGGGCCGGGCTCCTCGACGGGCACCGGACGACTGCGAAGGGGAGCTGACGATGCCCTTCACCGCGGGGCCAGACGGGGCCTGGGAGAGCGACGACCGGACCCCGGTCTACGTGATCTCCGTGGCCGCCGAGCTGACGGGTCTGCACGCCCAGACGCTGCGCCAGTACGACCGGCTGGGCCTGGTCTCGCCGGGCCGCACCCCCGGCGGGGGGCGTCGGTACTCCCGCCACGACATCGAGATGCTCCGCGAGGTGGTCCGGCTGTCCTCGCTCGGCATCGGGCTCGAGGGCGTGCGTCAGGTGCTGGCGCTGGAGAACCAGGTGAGCGCCCTGCAGGCGCGGGTCCGCGAGCTGCAGGCCGAGGTGGAGGCGCTGCGCAGCGAGCGGTCACGCACCGCGCTCGTGGTGTGGCGCCCCGAACGGCCGCTGGCCCGCCGCTAGCGACAGAGGACGGACACGATGGATGCGAACCAGCTGACCCGCAAGAGCCAGGAGGCCTTCGCCGCTGCCCAGCGCCGGGCGGTCCGCGACGGCCACCCGGCGATCGAGCCGCAGCACCTGCTGTGGGCGCTCGTGCAGGACGACCAGGGCATCGCCGTGTCGGTGCTCGAGGCCGTGGGGGCGCAGCGGGCGACCGTGCGCGCCGCGGCCGAGAAGATGCTCACCGACCTGCCCAGCGCGAGCGGCTCCACGGTGTCGGCGCCGGCGCCCTCCGGCGCCCTGCAGCGCGTCATCGCCGCGGCGATGGAGCGGGCGACGTCGCGTGGCGACGAGTACGTCTCGACCGAGCACCTGCTGCTGGCGCTCGCCGCGGGCGGAGGCTCGGCGGCCGAGCTGCTGCGCGAGAACGGGGCGACCGAGGCGGCCGTGAGCGAGGCCATCGACCGCGTACGCGGTGGTTCTCGCGTCACCAGTGAGGACCCGGAGGCCACCTTCCAGGCCCTGGAGAAGTTCTCGGTCGACCTCACCGCGCGCGCCCGCGACGGCGCGCTGGACCCGGTGATCGGCCGGGACAACGAGATCCGCCGGGTCGTGCAGGTGCTGTCACGTCGCACCAAGAACAACCCGGTCCTCATCGGTGAGCCGGGCGTCGGCAAGACCGCCGTGGTCGAGGGACTCGCGCAGCGGGTCGTGGCCGGCGACGTCCCCGACTCGCTGCGCAACAAGCGGCTGGTCGCGCTCGACCTCGGTGCGATGGTGGCCGGCGCCAAGTACCGCGGCGAGTTCGAGGAGCGGCTGCGGGCGGTGCTGGACGAGATCAAGGCCAGCAACGGCCAGATCATCACGTTCATCGACGAGATGCACACGGTCGTCGGTGCGGGCGCGACCGGCGAGGGCGCGATGGACGCGTCCAACATGCTCAAGCCGATGCTGGCCCGTGGCGAGCTGCGGATGGTCGGCGCGACGACGCTGGACGAGTTCCGTGAGCACGTCGAGAAGGACCCGGCGCTGGAGCGGCGCTTCCAGCCGGTGATGGTCGGCGAACCGAGCGTCGAGGACACCGTCGCGATCCTGCGCGGGCTGAAGGACCGCTACCAGGCCCACCACAAGGTCGATATCACCGACGCGGCGCTGGTCGCGGCGGCGACGCTGTCCGACCGGTACATCACCTCGCGGTTCCTGCCGGACAAGGCGATCGACCTCGTCGACGAGGCCGCGTCCCGGCTGCGGATGGAGATCGACTCGCGGCCGGTCGAGATCGACGTGCTGCAGCGCCAGGTCGACCGGCTGCTGATGGAGGAGCTGGCACTTCAGAACGAGGAGGACCCCGGCTCGGTCGAGCGGCTGGAGCGGCTGCGCCAGGACCTTGCCGACCGGCAGGAGCAGCTCACCGAGCTCAACGCCCGGTGGGAGCAGGAGCGCAGCGCGCTGGACCGCGTCGGTGAGCTGATGGCCCGGCTCGACGACCTGCGCGGGCAGGCCGACCGGGCCGAGCGCGACGGCGACCTGGCGACCGCGAGCCGGCTGCGCTACGCCGAGATCCCCGCGCTGGAGAAGGAGCTGGCGGATGCGCGGGCGGCCAGCGACACCCGCGAGGCGATGGTCAAGGAGGAGGTCGGCCCGGACGACGTCGCCGAGGTCGTCGCGTCCTGGACCGGCATCCCGGCCGGGCGGCTGCTCGAGGGCGAGACCGCGAAGCTGCTGCGGATGGAGGAGGAGCTGGGCCGCCGCCTCGTGGGCCAGGCCACCGCCGTCCGCGCGGTGTCGGACGCGGTCCGCCGTGCCCGTGCCGGCATCTCCGACCCCGACCGCCCGACCGGGTCGTTCCTGTTCCTCGGCCCGACCGGCGTCGGCAAGACCGAGCTGGCGAAGGCGCTGGCGGACTTCCTCTTCGACGACGAGCGGGCCATGGTCCGCATCGACATGAGCGAGTACGGCGAGAAGCACTCGGTCGCCCGGCTGGTCGGTGCGCCTCCCGGCTACGTCGGCTACGAGGAGGGCGGCCAGCTGACCGAGGCGGTCCGGCGGCGGCCGTACACCGTGGTGCTGCTCGACGAGGTCGAGAAGGCCCACCCCGAGGTCTTCGACGTGCTGCTGCAGGTGCTCGACGACGGGCGGCTCACCGACGGGCAGGGCCGCACGGTCGACTTCCGCAACGCGATCCTCGTGCTGACCTCGAACCTGGGCTCGACCTACCTGGTCGACCCCACGCTGGACGACGCCCAGCGGCGCGAGATGGTGCTGGCGGTCGTGCGCGAGTCGTTCAAGCCGGAGTTCCTCAACCGGCTCGACGAGGTGGTGGTCTTCGACGCGCTCACGACCGAGGACCTGGCCCGGATCGTGGACCTGCAGGTCGAGGCGCTGCGCCGGCGGCTGGTGAGCCGGCGGCTGGAGCTCGAGGTGACCGACGCGGCCCGCGAGTGGCTGGCCCGGACCGGCTTCGACCCCGTCTACGGCGCCCGGCCGCTGCGGCGACTGGTCCAGTCCGCGGTCGGCGACCCGCTCGCCCGAGCGCTGCTGGCGGGCGAGGTGCGCGACGGCGACACCGTGCGCGTCGACGTCACCCCGGACGACACCGGCCTGACCGTCTCGTCCTGACCGGGCGTCGGGCCGCCGGGTGACACGCCGGGGAGCTGATCGACTGGACGGTCGGTTCTCCATGTGGCATGGTTTTTCCATCAACATAGTTGGCAATAGGGAGAATCGTGCGCAGCCTCATCGTCATCGCAGTCGTCGGACTCGGCGCCCAGCTCGTCGACGGCACCCTCGGGATGGCCTACGGGGTGACGTCCACGACGCTGCTCCTCGGAGCGGGGTACGCCCCCGCCGTCGCCTCCGCCTCGGTGCACCTCGCCGAGATCGGCACCACCTTGGCCTCCGGCGCCGCGCACTGGCGCTTCGGCAACGTCAACTGGCAGGTGGTCCGGCGCATCGGCATCCCGGGAGCGGTCGGCGCCTTCGCCGGTGCCACCCTCCTCAGCTCGCTCTCCACCGAGGCCGGAGCACCGTGGATGGCCGGCATCCTGCTGGCGCTCGGCGTCTACCTGCTGCTGCGCTTCGCGACGAAGGTCCCGACCCACAAGCACGAGGCGCCGCCGCGCAAGCGCTTCCTCGCCCCGCTCGGCCTGTTCGCCGGTTTCCTCGACGCGACCGGCGGCGGGGGTTGGGGCCCGGTGGCCACGCCGACCCTCATCAGCAGCGGCCGGATGAGCCCGCGCCGCGTGATCGGCACCGTCGACACCTCCGAGTTCCTCGTCGCCGTCGCGGCGAGCGC
>DASTVO010000090.1:0-12641 GCA_035759075.1 Actinomycetes bacterium | reverse complement strand
CCTGGCGCGCGGGATACGACACGTTCGCGTCGCTGCGCGAGGAGTCCGGCATCTTCCCCTGCGGGGCTCTCGGCTGTCGGTGAGTTCGGTCCGGACACCGCCGTCGCGACGGCGGTTCTCACAGGTCGAGGACGAGATCCTCCTGCGGCGCGGCGCTGCAGACCAGGACGTTGCCTGCGGCCGGCACGTCGACCGGCGCCGGGTCGTGCGACACCGACCCGGCGAGCAGCGCCGTCTCGCAGGTGTGGCAGACCCCCGTCCGGCACGACCACCGGACCGGCACGTCGCAGGCCTCGGCGAGCTCCAGCAGACTGGCGTCGTCGCGGCGCCACCGCGTCGTCAGCCCACTGCGCGCGAACGTGACCACTGGGCCGTCGCCCGGCTCGCCGGACGGCTGGTGCGGAGGCCGCCGCTCGCCCTCGTCGACCACGCCGGGAGTGACCGGCGGACCGGCGCCGAAGACCTCGGTGCGCACGCGGCCGGGATCCAGCCCGAGGTCCTGCAGTGCCTTGCTCAGGTCGGCCATGAACGTCACCGGCCCGCAGACGTACGCATGGGCCTCGCCGGGCACGCCCAGCTCCGCCAGGACGTCGCCGGAAAGCCGGCCGGGACGCGTGTAGTCGTGGCCGAGCCGGTCGGCCGGCAGCGGCGCGCTGTAGCAGATCTGGGTCCGCGAGCTCGGGAGCCGGGCGAGCAGGTCACGGGACTCGGCGGCGAAGGGATGCTCGGTGCCGTTGCGCGCGCCGTGCAGCCACCACACCTCCCGGTCCGACCCGGCTGCGGCCAGCGCGTGCAGCATCGCGAGCACGGGCGTGACGCCGATGCCGGCCGACACGAGGAGGACCGGGCGCTCGTCGTGGGCGAGGGTGAACGTGCCGCGCGGCGCCGCCACGTCCACGACCGAGCCGGTGTCCACGCTGGTGCTCACGTGCGTGCTGGCCGCACCGCCGGGCTCGCGCTTCACGCTGAGCCGGTACTCGGCGGCGCCGGGTGGACCCGACAGCGAGTAGCTGCGCGTCAGCGCTGACGGTCCGTCGCCCCCGTCGCCCACGTCGAACCGGACAGCGACGAACTGGCCCGGCAAGGGGGGCGGAAGGGGCACCGCGTCCGGGGCCGCAAGCCGCAGGGACACGACGTCCGCAGACTCGGCGACCTTCGCGACGACCCGCAGCGGGCGGAACCCCGGCCACGCCGGCGGGGGCGACGACGCAGCGGCCGTGAGCCCGACGTTGCCGCCGCCCCCCTGTACGTCGGCGGCCAGCATCGCCGCGAAGGAGCCGCGCCATCCCGGGCTCAGCGCCGGGATCCGCAGCGCCCGGGCCACACCCCGCCGGTCGTGCCCGGGCAGGTAGAGCAGGGCGTCGACCTCAGCCACCGTCATCTGCTCCGGCCCGTCCGCGACCTTCACGATCTCGTCGCCGGCCTGGACCACGCCCTCGCGCAGCACGCGGAGGTAGAAGCCCGGCCGGTGATGCGCCACCATCAGCGCCGGCAACCGCGGCTCGCCCATCCGCATCCCGACGCGGTAGCACGTCACCCGCGGCTGGCTCACCTCGACCAGCGCGTCGCCGATCTCGAACCGGTCGCCGATGCACACCTCGTCGTCGGCCAGACCGTCGACCGTGAAGTTCTCGCCGAACTGCCCCAGCTCGACGTCGTCGCGGCCCAATTCGCGGCGCCAGTGGGCGTAGGACTCGAGCTGGTAGACGAGCACCGCGCGGTACGGCCCGCCGTGCCCGGCGAGATCGCCCTGCCCGTCACCGTCGACGTTCGACGCGCGGAGCATCTGCGGCCCGTCCACCGGGTGCTTCCACACGCCGGTGTGCACGGTGCGGCCGCGCCACTCGACGTCGCGCGGCAGCCCGACGTTGACCGACACCAGCCGCGGCGTCGCGCGGGACGTCATGGAGACACTGACTTCGACGATCCGATCGACGTTACGCGCTCGCAGCACGACGTCGCACCCGAAGCCCGCCGGCAGCCCGTGACCTACCGCTGCGACGGGCCCGGGGGCGGCGGCTGCGGATCGGGGGACAGGACGGACAGGTCCTGCTCCCACCGCACCGACTCGCCGTGGCGGACCTGGATCCGGCCGTCCAGGGTGGCGACGAGCAGTCGGCCGTCCGCCGACCAGTCCGCCCACTGCACCCCCTCCAGCGGATGGTCGCGGTCCCCGACGAGGCGGTAGACCGGCTCGCCGTAACGGGCCATGTCGAACGAGCGGAACGCCGCGTACTCGCCACTCACCTGCAGCAGCGGGCCACCGCCCGGCTGCGGCTTCTGCATGGTCACGTGCGGCGCCCGGTTCTCGTCCCACGGGTCCTGCGGGCTCGCCGGCGGGCTGTCGGGCGTCTCGGTCCAGCCGCGCCGCCGCTCGACGGCGAAGCTGGCCGGGCGGACGTACGCGAGGCCGTGTCGTCTGCGCAGCGGCCCGTCGTCGCCCTCGTCGACCGCTCCGACCTCGTGCCCCGCCGGTTGCACGAAGTGCACGCCCCTGGTCCACGTTCCGCAGGTCCCCCAGGCCGCCAGGGCCGTCGCCCACGGCAGCCGGGAGACCGCCACGTAGGTCGTCCCGGCGCTCCAACCCGCCCGTTGGCGCAAGGTGAAGTAGCAGAGCCACTGCCCGTCGGGGGAGAGGTCGCACCGCTGCGGGTACACCGTCCCCCGCACCCAGCTGCCCGGCTGGTACGACGGGCGGCTGCCAACCTCCCACCGCCCGACGTGCCACCAGCCGCTCGGTCCGCGTCGCAGCACCGCGACGACGTCGGCGCCGGTCGCCGGGATGCCGAACAGCCGGGGCGGCGGCGCCACTCAGCCGGCCCGCCGACGGGACCGGCGGCCGCCGCGGCGGTCCAGGTAGTCGCTCACGACGTACTGCCCGAGCCGCCGCGGGTCGGGCTGCAGCACCCGGCCGCCGTTGCGGCGCGCGAGCTCCTGGGTGAAGCCCAGCAGCCGCGGGTCGTCGTCGAGGGCGAAGACGTTCAGGGTCGCCCCCCGTCGGGTCATCCGGTCGACCTCGGCGACGGTCAGGGCGATCGTCTCCGGCTCCGGTGGCCAGGAGAACCACGGTCGCCCGCCCGGCAGCAGGTGGGCGGTCGGCTCGCCGTCGGTGACCACCAGCACGACCGGCTCGGCCTCGGGGTGCTGGTCGAGGAAGCGGCCGGCGAGGATCAGCGCGTGCTGGAGGTTGGTGCCCTGCACGTAGTCCGCGTCCAGGCTCGCCAGCTCGGTGGCGGTCAGCTTCCGTGCGTACGACGAGAACCCGATGATGGTGAGCGCGTCCTGCGGGAACTGCCCGCTCACCAGCGAGTGCAGAGCCAGCGCGGTCGCCTTCGCCACCCCCCAGGTGTCGCGCAGCACCATCGAGTACGACAGGTCGACGAGCAGGCAGACCGCCGCGGAGGTCCGGCGGTCGGTCTCGGCGACCTCGAAGTCCTCGGTGCTCAGCCGGATTCCGTGGCCGGAGCTGTGCACCCGCCCGGCTCGTACCGCGTTGGTGAGGGTGCGGACGACGTCCAGCGGCTGCTCGTCACCGAACTGCCACGCCCGGCTCGAACCGGTGAGCTCCCCGGCCTGGCCGGCGTCGAGGACGTCGTGACCACCCCGACCGGCGGCGTCGAGGTCGGCGAAGATGCGGCGCAGCGCGGTCTGCCCGAGGCGCCGGATCGCCTTGGCGGTCAGGTCGAGCCGGTCTCCGCTGCGGTTGAGGTACCCCTGCTCCTCGAGCTCGCGCTCCAGCCGGCGCAGCGCCCGTACCTCGTCGGCCGCCCGTCGCCCCAGGGCGCGCTCGACCGCCTCCTCGTCGATGTCCTCCAGGCTCGCCCCGGCGTAGTCCTGCGCCATCGCCGACTCGAGCTCGTCGAGGTCGGCCAGGTCCTGCAGCGCGCTGGTCGCCTCGCCGGCACCCAGGGGCTCCTCGCCCTGCATCCGCTCCCGGCCGCGCCAGTCGAGGTCGGGCCGGCGGGCGCGCAGCGCCTCGGAGAGCTGCGCCATCTCGCGGGCCAGGTCCATGTCCTCCAGCGCGCCGGCCATCAGGGCCGCGAGCTCGTCGCGCTGCTCGGGGGTGAGCGAGCGCATCATCCGCTCGGCCGCGGCGGCCCGCCGGGCCAGCGAGTCGACGAGCTCCTCGAGGTTCTCGGGCTGGTCGGGGAACATGTCGCCGTAGCGCGACATGAACTCGTCGAACTGCTCCTGGGTGTGCTCGCCACGCTCGTCCGCCGCGAGCATCTCGTTGAGGTCGGCGAGCATGTCCTTGACCCGCTGCATCGCTTCCGGGTCCGGGTTCTCCAGAGCCCGCTTCATCCCGCGGAACTGGGTGTCCAGGACCTCCCGGCGCAGCAGGTCCTTCACCTGCTCGAAGGTCTGCGCCGCCTCGGGGGAGCGCCAGTCGTAGGAGTCGAGCTGTCGGACCGCCCGCGCCGGGTCCGACGGCAGTGCGTCCAGCGACGCCTCGCGGAACCGCGCGTCGTCGGACGGGTCGGGGAAGAGCGCCGAGCGCTCCTGCCCCACTGCGGTGTCGACGAGCCGGCGCACCTCCTCGAGCGTCCCGTCGAGGCGGCCGCGCTCCCGCAGCTCGCGCCGCTGCTGTCGCAGCCGGCGCATCATCTCGTCGAGGCCGCGCGGGCCGTCGTCGTCCGTGCCGCGGCGCAGCAGCCGCCGCAGCGCGTCCCGCGGGGTGGCGCCGCCGAGCACGTCGTCGCCGAGGCGGTCCAGCGCTCGACGCACGTCGTACGGGGGTGCCAGCGGGTCGGGCCCGCCGTGCCAGCTGCCGTACCGGTAGCCCCGCGGCCGTCTGGGCACCGTCAGCCGCCGTAGACGACGCCGACGTCGGTGCTGTCGTCCTTGCTGATACGCCGGTTCAGGAACAGGCCCTCCAGCGCGAACTCCAGCGCGGCGGCAGCCAGCTCGGGGGTCTCGGCGCCGTCCTCGACACCGAGCCGCTCCATCACGTGCGCCAGCCCGGGTAGCGGGCCGACCTGCTCGAGCAGCCGCCGGCCCGGCACCAGGTCACCGCTGGTGACGACGAGGCCCTCGTCGAACTTCTCGATCAGCGAACGCAGGTCCGACGCCCCGAGGTGGTGGCGGAAGGTCTCGACCGTCGCCCGGCGCAGCAGGTGCGCCAGCACCTCGAGCTCGCGACCCTCCTCGTCCACCTCGAACTCGACCTTGCCGCGCAGCGTCGCCACCGTGGCCGGCAGGTCGCAGACCCGCGCCACCGCCGGGCTCTCGCCGCTGAGCGCCGCACGGCGCATGGCCGACGCCGCCGCGGTCTCGGCGGCGGCGATGCCGAAGCGCGCCGAGACGCCGGAGCGCTGGTCGACCGAGGACGACTCCCGCACGTTGCGGGCGAAGCGGGCCACGGTCTCGAGCAGGAACTCGGGGACGACCGCCGCCAGCCGGGCCTCCTGCCGGATCACATCCACCTCGTCCTCGAGCAGGTCGGGGTAGTGGGTCCGGATCTCGGCGCCGAAGCGGTCCTTCAGCGGGGTGATGATGCGCCCGCGGTTGGTGTAGTCCTCCGGGTTGGCGCTGGCCACCAGCAGCACGTCCAGCGGCAGCCGCAGCTGGTACCCGCGGACCTGGATGTCGCGCTCCTCCAGCACGTTGAGCAGCGACACCTGGATGCGCTCCGCCAGGTCCGGCAGCTCGTTGACGGCGAAGATCCCGCGGTTGGTCCGCGGGACCAGTCCGTAGTGGACGGTCTCGGGGTCGCCCAGGGTGCGGCCCTCGGCCACCTTGACCGGGTCGATGTCCCCGATGAGGTCGCCGACACTGGTGTCGGGCGTGGCCAGCTTCTCGCCGTAGCGCTCGCTGCGGTGCCGCCACCCGACCGGCAGGTCGTCGCCCATCGCGGCGTGCATCCGTCGGCAGCGGGCGCAGACCGGGGCCTCCGGGTGGTCGTTGATCTCGCAGCCGTCGACCACCGGCGACCACTCGTCGAGAAGCGTCACGAGCGTGCGGATGAGCCGGCTCTTGCCCTGCCCCCGCTCGCCGAGCAGCACGACGTCGTGGCCGGCGAGCAGCGCCCGCTCCAGGGCGGGCAGGACGGTCTCGTCGAAGCCGACGATGCCGTCGAAGCGCGGCTTGCCCGACCGCATCAGCTCGACGAGGTTGTCGTGGATCTCCGCCTTGACGGAACGGGGCCGGTGGTCGGTCGAGCGGAGCTCGCCGAGGGTGCTGGCTCGATGCATGGTCCCGACCGTACGTCCGAAGACCGCCCCCGCCCAGGGCCGATCTGCCGCTAATCGCCCACCGTTCCGTCGAGCAGCTCGCGCACGACGTCGAGGTGTCCGACGTGCCGGGCGTACTCCTGCAGGAGGTGGAACAGCACCCGCTCGAGCGTGGCGGGCTCGGCGCCGTCCCAGCGCTCACCCGGTCGACCGACGTCGGAAAGGTCGTGGCTCTCCACCACGGCGCGGGTCACCGCTGCCTGGGCGTCCAGACGTCTCCGCAGGCCGTCGACGTGCTCGTCCGGCGCGACGAACCAGCGACCCTCGCGCTGGTCGCCCCACGGGTCGGGCACCGGCCGGCCCTCGAAGCCCCACTCGAGCCACCGCCGCTCCACGTAGGTCAGGTGCTTGAGCATCTCCAGCGGCGTCCAGCCCGAGGGCAGCCGGCTGCTTCGCAGCTCGTCGTCGGGCAGGCCGTCGAGCTTCGTCACCAGCACCGAACGGAAGTAGTCGAGGTAGCCGAGGAAGACCTGCGAACGGGACTCGGCAGGAACGGTCGGCGACGGGAACGGCAGGCTCATGGCCCCATCCTCCTCGTGCCGGGCACCTGACAGACTGCGCGCCATGAGCAGCTCGCCTGTCACGATCGACGACGTCAAGGCTGCCCGCGCGCTGCTCGAGGGCGTCATCCGCGACACCCCGGTGCAGGGGTCCCGGCCGCTGTCGGAGCGGGTCGGCGGCGCGGTCTGGCTCAAGTGCGAGAACCTGCAGCGGGCGGGTTCGTTCAAGATCCGTGGGGCCTACACCCGCATCTCGCGGCTCTCGCCCGAGGAGGCGGCCCGAGGGGTCGTCGCGGCGAGTGCCGGCAACCACGCGCAGGGCGTGGCCCTGGCGGCCACGCTGAAGGGCATCCGCTCGACGGTGTTCATGCCGGAGGGGGCGCCGATCCCGAAGGTGCAGGCGACCCGCGCCTACGGCGCAGACGTCCGCTTCCACGGCCACTCGGTCGACGAGGCGCTGCAGCAGGCGCTCGCCTTCGCGGACGAGACCGGGGCGGTGCTGGTCCACCCGTTCGACCACGCCGACATCGTGGCCGGGCAGGGCACGGTGGGGCTGGAGATCCTCGAGCAGGTTCCCGACGTCCGGACCGTCGTGGTCTGCACCGGCGGCGGCGGGCTGCTGGCCGGCATCGCGCTGGCGGTCAAGTCCAGCCGCCCCGACGTCCGCGTCGTGGGGGTGCAGGCCGAGACGGCCGCGGCCTTCCCGGCCTCCCTGGCGGCGGGCCGTCCGGTCCCGCTGGAGCGGATGTCGACCATGGCCGACGGCATCGCGGTCGGCTGCCCCGGCCCGGTCCCGTTCGCGATCGTGCGCGAGCTCGTCGACGAGATCCGCACGGTCTCGGAGGAGTCGCTCTCCCGGGCCCTGCTGCTGTGCCTGGAGCGCGCCAAGCTGGTCGTCGAGCCGGCCGGCGCGGCGGGCGTCGCGGCGCTGCTCGACGACCCCGAGGCCTTCGAGCCGCCGGTGGCCGTGGTGCTCTCCGGCGGCAACATCGACCCGCTGCTGCTGATGCGGGTGCTGCGGCACGGTCTCGCGGTGGCGGGCCGGTTCCTCTCCTTCCGCGCCCGCATCTCGGACCGGCCCGGCGCGCTGGTGCAGCTGCTCGCGGAGGTCGCCGCCGCCGACGCGAGCGTGGTCGAGGTGGAGCACGTCCGCACCGACGCCCGGCTCAGCGTGGACGAGGTCGAGGTGCGGCTGCAGCTCGAGACGCGCGGCGAGGAGCACTGCGACGAGGTGCTGGCCCGGCTGCGCGCCGCGGGGTACCCGCTCGTCTTCGGCTGACCCACCACCTTGACCTCCCCGGAGACGCGATATAGCGTGTCCGGGGAACGCGATGTATCGCGTCTTGACCCGGGGCGGCGATGAGATTTTGCGTCGCGACTTGTCGGACCTGATGGCCAGGATGGACGCAGCCGACGCCGCACCGACCAGCGACACCCGAGGAGCAGGATCAGATGACGAACGCGATCGAGGCGCACGCCCTCGTCAAGCACTACGGCGAGGTGAAGGCGGTCGACGGCATCTCGCTGGCCGTGCCGGAGGGCACCGTGCTGGGGCTGCTCGGGCCCAACGGCGCCGGGAAGACCACGATGGTGCGCATCCTGACGACGCTGCTCAAGCCGGACGGGGGCCGGGCTACCGTGGCCGGCCTGGACGTCGTCCGGCAGGAGAAGGACCTGCGGCGGGTCATCGGCGTGTCCGGCCAGTACGCGGCCGTCGACGAGTACCTCACCGGGTTCGAGAACCTCGACATGGTCGGGCGGCTCTACCACCTGGGGCGCGCCGCGGCGCGCACGCGGGCACGTGAGCTGCTCGAGCAGTTCGACCTCGTCGACGCGGCCGACCGGCCGGTCAAGACGTACTCCGGGGGCATGCGCCGCCGGCTCGACCTCGCCGGCGCGCTGGTCGCCAAGCCGCCGGTGCTCTTCCTCGACGAGCCGACCACCGGGCTCGACCCGCGCAGCCGTCTGGGCATGTGGGACGTGATCAGCGAGCTCGTCCGGGGCGGGACCACGCTGCTGCTCACCACGCAGTACCTCGAGGAGGCGGACCTGCTGGCGCACCGCATCGCGGTCATCGACCACGGTCGGGTCATCGCCGAGGGCACGGCCGACGAGCTGAAGGCACAGGTCGGTGGTGAGCGGCTGGAGTTCACGATCGCCGACGCCGGCCACCTCGGTGCGGCCTGCGCGGCCCTTGCGCCGCTGGGCTCGGGGGAGGCCCAGGTCGATCAGCACACCCGCCGGGTGACCCTCCCGGTCGACGGCGGCTCGGCGGTGCTCGTAGCGGCGCTGCGCGAGCTGGACGCACAGCAGATCGCCGTGCAGGACGTCGGGCTGCGTCGCCCGACCCTCGACGACGTGTTCCTCAGCCTGACCGGGCACGCGGCCGAGGAGGAGCCGACCGACGAGTCGGCGCTGGAGAAGGAGGACGTGGCATGAGCACGCTGACGGAGGCCGTCGCCGATGCCACGGTCATCACAAAGCGCAACCTGATCAAGATCAAGCGGGTGCCGGACCTGCTGGTCTTCACCACCCTGTCGCCCATCATGTTCGTGCTGCTGTTCGCCTACGTCTTCGGCGGCTCGATCGACGTGCCGGGCGTGGGCTACAAGGAGTTCCTGATCGCCGGGATCTTCGCCCAGACAGTGGTCTTCGGCTCCACCTTCACCGGCTACAGCCTCGCCGAGGACCTGCAGAAGGGCATCATCGACCGGTTCCGCTCGCTGCCCATGGCGCCCTCGGCCGTGCTCTTCGGCCGGACGCTGAGCGACGTGGTGAACAACGTGGTCAGCCTGGCCGTCATGGCGCTCACCGGCCTCGTGGTCGGCTGGCGGATCCGCTCCTCTGTCCTCGACGCGGTCCTCGGCTTCGTGATCCTGCTGCTGTTCGCCTACGCGATCTCCTGGGTGATGGCAACGGTCGGCCTGTTGGTCCGGACCCCCGAGATCGTCAACAACGCGGGCTTCATCGTGATCTTCCCGATCACGTTCATCGCCAACACCTTCGTGCCGGCCGAGAACCTGCCCGGCCCGCTGCGCGCGTTCGCCAACTGGAACCCCATCTCGGCGGTGACCCAGGCGGCGCGCGAGCTGTTCGGCAACACCAGCCCCGCCCTGCCCCCGCAGGACGTGTGGCCGATGCAGCACCCGGTCGTCTACTCGCTGATCTGGATCGCCGGCATCCTCGCGGTCTTCATCCCGCTGTCGGTGCGGCTCTACCGGAAGGCGGCCAGCCGGTGACCCATCGGTGGATGACGATCAGCCGGCGAAGGGCTCGGTGTCGAGGATCTCGACCTTGATCTCGCTGCCGTTCGGGGCCTGGAAGGTCGCGACGTCGCCGGTGTGCTTGCCGTTGATGGCCTCGCCCAGCGGGGACTTCTCGGAGTAGACCTCGATGCCGTCGCCGGCGACCTCGCGGGAGCCGAGCAGGAAACGCATCCTCTCCCCGGCCACCGACGCGGTGACGATGGTGCCCGGCGCGACGACACCGGAAGGCGCCTTCGGGGCCTCGCCGACCTGCGCGGTGTCGAGCAGCTGCTGCAGCTGGCGGATGCGTGCCTCGCGCTTGCCCTGCTCCTCCTTGGCCGCGTGGTACCCGCCGTTCTCGCGCAGGTCCCCCTCCTCGCGGGCCTGCTCGATGCGGCGCGACATCTCGAGACGTCCCTCGCCGGAGAGGAAGTCGAGCTCCTCCTTCAGCCGGTCGTACGCCTCCTGGGTCAGCCAGGTGACGTTCTGGTGGGTCTCGGTCACGGCGGTTCTCCTGTGGGTGTGGCGAGCGTCTTGGATCATGGTCCCGCACGGCGAACGTGCCGCGGGGGAGTATTCGAGGCTAACAAGCCTGCCCGCCTGGGCGTCCAATCATCGTTCATCGCCGCCCGAGCAGGACCCGATGGTCGCGGTCACCGCGCGTTCCCGCGTACGCACGGAGAGCCAGCGCTCCGCCGCGCCCTCGGCGTCCAGGGTCGCCGTCCCCACCCCGACGACCTCACGCGTGCCGTCCAGCGCCCGGACGCTGCAGGCAAAGGTTCCTCTCGAGCCCGCGGCGGCCGTCACGCGGACCTCGATCTCCCGGTCCGACACGACGCGGAAGGCCGTCACGTCGGCATCGGCGTCGGGGGCGGCGGCGCCCAGCGCCGCCCAGACCACCCAGCTGAGGAATGCGGCGGCGACCACGACGAGCGCCGCCACCAGGCCGGGTCGCGGGCGGGCGGGCGCCGCGCCGTAGCGGCCCGCTGGCCGGTCGGCCGGTTGCGGCACGGGCACCTCGTGGGGAATGGGTCGGACGGCTTGCTGTTTGATTATCGCGTGACCCCGCAGCCCACCGACGCCCTGCGCCTGATGGCGGTCCACGCCCATCCCGACGACGAGTCGAGCAAGGGCGCGGCGACCATGGCCCGCTACGTCGCCGAAGGCGTTGACGTGCACGTCGTGACGTGCACCGGCGGGGAGCGCGGGTCGATCCTGAACCCGAAGCTCGCGCACGACGAGAGCGTCCTGGCCAACCTCACCGACGTCCGCCGCAAGGAGATGGACGCTGCGCGCGCGATCCTGGGCGTCCGGCAGGACTGGCTCGGCTGGGTCGACTCCGGGCTGCCGGAGGGCGACCCGCTGCCGCCCCTGCCCGAGGGGTGCTTCGCGTTGATGGACGTCGAGGTCGCCGCCGCGCCGCTGGTCCGGCTGATCAGGTCCTTCCGTCCGCACGTCATGACGACGTACGACGAGAACGGCGGCTACCCGCACCCGGACCACATCATGTGCCACAAGATCTCGGTGCACGCGTTCGAGGCCGCGGGCGACCCGGAGCGCTACCCGGAGGCCGGCGAGCCGTGGCAGCCGCTGAAGCTCTACTACAACCAGACGTTCTCCAAAGCGCGTACCACCGCGCTGCACGAGGCCATGCTGGCCGAGGGCCTCGAGTCGCCGTACGGGGAGTGGCTGAAGAACTGGGAGGACCGCGACGAGCGCAACATCACCACGCGCGTCCCGTGCGCGGAGTGGTTCGACGTACGCGACAAGGCGCTGCTCGCGCACGCCACGCAGGTCGATCCGGACGGGCCCTGGTTCGCCTGCCCTCGTGAGCTGCAGGCACGCGCCTGGCCCACGGAGGACTTCGAGCTGGCCCGGTCCATGATCGACACGACGACCCCTGAGGACGACCTGTTCGCCGGGGTCCGCGAGTCAGCGGCCGCGGGGGTGGGGCGTTGAGCACGCTGTCGGTGCTGACCGTGATCGCCGCGGTCGACGAGAGCAAGGTGACGCCGGGACTGCTCGGCTTCGTGGTGGTCGCGCTGCTCGGGGTCGCCACCTATCTGCTGATCCGCTCGATGAACCGCCAGATCCGGCGGATCGACCTGCCGGAGACCGAGGACGAGCAGACCGGGAACGCGGAGCAGGACAGCGCGGACGGGGAACCCGGCCGTACGACGCCCTGACGGAGCGGCCGCTACTGCGCGGGCGCCTGAGAGGCCAGGCGTTGCTGCGCCGCACGCGCCTCGGCCAAGGTGCGCTCCCAGTCGCCGTCCCCCGGTCGCGACGCCCCGCTGAGGAACTCCGGCACCCGGTCTGCGGGCATCGGGACCGCCAGGTGGAAGCCTTGGCCGACGCTGTAGCCGAGGTTGAGCAGCGACGTCCACTGCTCGGGCTTCTCGATTCCCTCGGCCACGATGGCGGACAGGCCGAGGGTGTCGGCGAGGTCCTTGATGGTGCGTACCAGCCCGGACTCGCTGTCGGAGCCGGGCAGGGTGTCCACGAACTCCTGGGCGAGCTTGAGGCCGTGCACCGGCAGCATCTGCAGGTAGCTCAGCGACGAGTAGCCGGTGCCGAAGTCGTCGATGTACAGGTGCACGCCGAGCTTGGACAGCGCGTGCAGGCGCTCGACGATGACACCGTCGCCGGGGAGCAGCACGCTCTCG
>DASTVO010000089.1:0-26613 GCA_035759075.1 Actinomycetes bacterium | reverse complement strand
GGTCGACGAGACCGGCGCGGTCGTGGGAGCCGCGTCGCGCTCGGCGATGCGCGCGGCCAACCTTGCCCACCTGGTCGTCTGCGTCCTGCTGCGCGACGGCGCCGGGAGGGTCTACGTGCACCGGCGCACCGACACCAAGGACGTCTTCCCGGGCGCGCACGACGCGTTCGCCGCCGGCTGCGTGCTGGCCGACGAGGAGCCGCTGCAGGCCGCCGAGCGCGAGCTCGCCGAGGAGCTCGGCGTCACCGGCGTCCGGCTCGAGCCGCTGTTCACCCAGTGGTACGCGGACGAGGTGATGCACCACCTCTGCCACGTGTGGACCGCCAGGTACGACGGCCCGGTCACGCACCAGCCGGAGGAGGTCGCCTGGGGTACCTGGATGACCGTCGCAGAGCTGCGGGCGCACCTGGCCGACCCGGCCTGGCCGTTCGTCCCGGACGGGCGCGCCCTCGTCGAGCGGCTGCTCGACGAGGGCCTCCTGCACTGACCTGGCCTCCCGGCCGACCCGCTACAGGTACTGACCGGTGTTGGCGACCGTGTCGATCGAGCGGCCGGCCTCGGTGCCCTGCTTGCCCTGGATGAGCGTGCGGATGTAGACGATCCGCTCGCCCTTCTTGCCCGAGATCCGCGCCCAGTCGTCGGGGTTCGTCGTGTTGGGCAGGTCCTCGTTCTCCTTGAACTCGTCGACGCACGCCGCGAGCAGGTGGGAGATCCGCAGCCCCTTCTGGCCGAGGTCGAGGAAGTCCTTGATCGCCATCTTCTTGGCGCGGTCGACGATGTTCTGGATCATCGCCCCCGAGTTGAAGTCCTTGAAGTAGAGGACCTCCTTGTCACCGTTGGCGTAGGTGACCTCCAGGAACCGGTTCTCCTGGAGCTCGGAGTACATCCGCTCGACCGTGCGCTGGATCATCGCGGCGACCGTGGCGTCACGGTTGTTGCCGTTCTCGCGCAGGTCGTCCTCGTGCAGCGGCAGCTCGGCCTTGATGTACTTCGAGAAGATGTCGCGGGCCGACTCGGCGTCCGGCCGCTCGATCTTGATCTTCACGTCCAGCCGGCCGGGCCGCAGGATCGCCGGGTCGATCATGTCCTCGCGGTTCGACGCGCCGATGACGAGCACGTTCTCGAGGCCCTCGACGCCGTCGATCTCCGACAGCAGCTGCGGGACGATCGTGTTCTCGACGTCGGAGGACACCCCGGAGCCGCGGGTCCGGAACAACGAGTCCATCTCGTCGAAGAACACGATGACCGGCGTGCCCTCGGACGCCTTCTCGCGGGCCCGGGAGAAGACCAGGCGGATGTGCCGCTCGGTCTCGCCGACGTACTTGTTCAGCAGCTCGGGGCCCTTGATGTTGAGGAAGTACGACCGGCCCTCGGGCTTGCCCGTGACCTCGGCGACCTTCTTGGCCAGCGAGTTGGCGACGGCCTTCGCGATCAGCGTCTTGCCGCAGCCGGGCGGGCCGTACAGCAGCACGCCCTTCGGCGGGCGCAGCTGGTGCTCCTGGAACAGCTCGGGGTGCAGGTAGGGCAGCTCGACCGCGTCCCGGATCTGCTCGATCTGGTTCGCGAGGCCGCCGATCAGCGTGTAGTCGATGTCCGGGACCTCCTCGAGGACCAGCTCCTCGACCTCGGACTTCGGCACCCGCTCGTAGACGTAGCCGGAACGCGGCTCGAGCAGCAGCGACTCACCCACCCGCAGGTGCTCGGTGCGCAGCGGCTGGGCCAGCCGGACGACCTTCTCCTCGTCGGTGTGCCCCACGACCAGCGCCCGCTCGCCGTCGGCGAGCACCTCCTTGAGCATCACGACCTCGCCGAGCTGCTCGAACTCCAGCGCGGCGACCACGTTCATCGCCTCGTTGAGCATGACCTCCTGGCCGCGGACGAGCTCCTCGGTCTCGACCCCGGGGCTCACCGCGACCCGCAGCTTGCGGCCGCCGGTGAAGATGTCGACGGTGTCGTCGTCGTTGCGCTGCAGGAAGACGCCGAAGCCGGCGGGCGGCTGGGCCAGCCGGTCGACCTCCTCCTTCAGCGTCACGATCTGGTCACGAGCCTCCTTGAGGGTCGCGACGAGTCGCTCGTTCTGGGTCGTGACGGCGGCGAGGTTGGTCTGCAGGTCCGCGACCCGCTCCTCGAGGGCGCGCAGGTGGCGGGGCGACTCGGAGAGCCGGCGGCGCAGCGCCTCTACCTCGTCCTGCAGGGCGCTGACCTGCGGGTTCAGCTCGTCGTCGCGGCGGGACGAACGGCGCCGGCCGTCGTCGTTCGGACGGTCCGTGGGTGCCACGGCGTCACCTCCCCTTGGGGGCACTCGCTCATCCGTGAGTGTCGTGCTCGGCGGATGCGTACGACCCTACCGTCGGCACGTCGAGGACGGACCTGCACGGGTGCGTGTCGCTGTCTCATCTTCCGAACGTAGATCGACTCGGCCGGGCATGCCCCGAGTCGTCAGCCGGACTCGGCGGCGTTCTCGCCGTAGGCGCCCTTGGCCGGGCGGCGCCGCCGCAGCGGCGGGGCGACGCCCTCGGCCAGCCGCCGGGTCGTGACGAGGAACCCCGTGTGGCCGACCATCCGGTGCTGCGGACGGACGGCGAGCCCCTCCAGGTGCCACCCGCGGACCAGCGACTCCCAGGCGTCCGGCTCCGTGAACGTGCCGTGCTCGCGGATCGCCTCGGCCGTGCGCGAGAGCTGGGTGGCGGTCGCGACGTAGCAGATCAGGACCCCGCCGGGGACCAGCGCGCGCGACACCGCGTCGAGGCAGTCCCAGGGCGCCAGCATGTCGAGCACCACCCGGTCGACGTCGGTCTCGTCGAGGGCCGTCGCCAGGTCGCCGACGGTCAGCTGCCAGGCCGGGTGCGTGCCGCCGAAGAACGACTCGACGTTGGTCCGGGCGATGTCGGCGAAGTCCTGCCGCCGTTCGTAGGAGTGCACCAGGCCGTCGTCGCCGACGGCGCGCAGCAGCGACATGGTCAGCGCCCCGGAGCCGACGCCGGCCTCGACGACCCGGGCGCCCGGGAAGACGTCGGCCATGTGCACGACCTGGCCGGCGTCCTTCGGGTAGACGACGGCCGCACCGCGCGGCATCGAGAGCACGTAGTCGGCGAGCAGCGGACGCAGGGCGAGGTACGTGACACCGCCCGTGGTCGTCACCGTCGTGCCCTCGGGGTGCCCGATCAGCGCGTCGTGCGGGATCGACCCCTTGTGGGTGAAGAACTCCTTGCCCTCCACCAGGGTGATCGTGTGCATCCGGCCCTTCGGGTCGGTCAGCTGCACCCGGTCGCCCGGGGCCAGCGGTCCGCGCCGGTGCGCCGCGCCGGTGGGCACGGCCGGACCGGTCGGTCGCCGGGACGGTCCGGGCTGGGTCGCGGGCTCTGGCACGGACGGGCAGTCTAGGTGCGGGTGAGCGCACGCTCGACGTCGGCGGTGGCGAGCACCCCGTAGATGTCGCCGTTGGTCTCGACCACGAGGTACTCGCTCGCGGGCTGCCGGGTCATGACGTGCACCAGGTCCTCGCCGACGAGGTCGGCGCCCACCCGGTGCCCCGGCTCCAGCCGGCGCGACAGGTCCCCCACCGGCACCCACGGCCGGCGTTCCAGCGGGGTGGCCTGCACCGCAGCCTCCACGACCAGCCCCACCGGCTCGCCGCCGGAGGAGACGACCACCAGGGCGTGCGCCCCGGCCTCGTGCGCCTGCCGCAGCGCCTCGGAGAGGGGCAGGTCCGCCCGGACCGGGATCGCCCGCCGGGTCAGCCCGCGGGCGCTCACGCCGGGCAGTCGCTCCTGCACCTCGGCCTGCTGCAGTGACTGCGAGGCGCCCACCCAGATGAAGGCGGCGAGCAGGGCGCCCCACACGACGTCGACGAGGTCGGCCTGGCGGCTGGTCCCGGCAGAGATCGCGAACGGCGCCAGGAGCACGAGCACCGCCAGCCCCCGGCCCAGCCAGGCCGCGACGACGGTTCCGGTGTGCCGGCGGCCCGTGGCCCGCCAGACACCGGCGGAGAGGACCCGTCCCCCGTCGAGCGGCAGGCCGGGCAGCAGGTTGAAGACGCCGACCACCAGGTTGCTGATCATCAGCGCCCGGGCCAGCAGCCGGCCGACCGTCTCCGGCTCCAGGACGTCGGCGACGAAGTAGGCGCCCACCGCGATCAGCAGCGACACCGCCGGACCGGCGGCCGCGATGCCTGCCTCGCGCCCGGGCGTCGCGGCCGGGCGCTCGATCTCGGAGACCCCACCGAGCAGGTGCAGGCTGATGCGGCGGACCGGCAGGCCGGCCTGCAGCGCGACCAGCGTGTGGCTGAGCTCGTGGACGAGCACCGACAGGTACAGCAGCAGGGCGAACGCCAGGGACACCGCGTACCGCCAGTCCCCCAGGCCGGGCACGGCGCGCTCGACCGCCGGCGCGAAGCCGTAGGTGATCAGCGCGGCCACCAGGAACCACGTCGGCGTGACGTCGACCGGCACGCCGAACGGCCGGGCGATCACGATGCGGCCGTCGGACGACCGCCTGGACGGCCGCTCCCGGCCAGTGGGTCGTGCGGTCCCGCGGTCGTCGTCCACACGGCAGATGCTAGGTCGTCACCGGTGTGGACTGCCGGGTTGTGTCCGGGCCCCGCCCTAGGGTGACGGACATGAGCACCGAGCTGGCCGAGAGCACTCCCGCGGAGGCCCTGCGTGCGCCGGCGTCGCTGTCGCCGTCGCGGGCCAGCGACTTCATGACCTGCCCGCTGCTCTACCGCTTCCGCGTGATCGACCGGCTTCCGGAGCGCCCGAGCCCGGCGGCGACGCGTGGCACGGTGGTCCACTCGGTGCTGGAGCGGCTCTTCGACCTGCCGGCCACCGAGCGGACCCCCGCCCAGGCCCGCGAGCTGCTGGCCCCGGAGTGGGAGCGGCTGCTCGAGGCCGAGCCGGAGCTCGCCGAGCTCTTCGCCGACGACGCGGGACGCGACGAGTGGCTGCAGTCCGCCCGCGACCTGCTCGACACCTACTTCGCGCTGGAGGACCCGACCCGCCTGGAGCCCGCCGAGCGGGAGATGTTCGTCGAGCACGACCTGGAGTCGGGCCTGCGGCTGCGCGGCTACGTCGACCGCCTCGACGTCGCCCCGACGGGCGCGCTGCGCGTGGTCGACTACAAGACCGGCCGGGCGCCCCGCGAGGGCTTCGAGGCCAAGGCGATGTTCCAGATGAGGTTCTACGCGCTGGTGCTGTGGCGGCTGCGCGGCGAGGTCCCGCGGCTGCTGCAGCTGCTCTACCTGGGCAGCGGCGAGGTGCTGCGCTACGAGCCGGACGAGGCCGACCTGCGCGCCACCGAGCGCAAGCTGGAGGCCATCTGGGCCGCGATCCAGCGCGCCACCGAACGGGGTGACTGGCGGCCCAGCCCGAGCCGGCTGTGTGACTGGTGCGACCACCAGGCGCTCTGCCCGGCCTTCGGCGGCACCCCGCCCGACCTGCCGGTGCTGCCGGTGCCGGTGGTCCCCCAGGCGCGCGCGGCGGACGAGCGGCCGTCCCCGCACACGCCGGCCGACGAGATCTGACCGCCGCACGCGCAGAACCGCCCAGAGCAGCCCAGAGCTGCCCAGACCGCTTCCTGCCGGCTCAGGGCCGACCCTGAGACGTGCCGGACGTCACCACGGCTTCACCCCGAAATGCCTGGGCGATCTCCGGGCGGCTGTCTACGGTTGTCGAGTCGCCCCCTGCCGAGGAGCCCTGTTGTGACGAGCCCGTCCACGTCCGTGCCCACCGGGACGGCGGTCGACGCGGCCGCCCGGGCCGTCGAGCTGACCAAGGTGTACGGAGCGGGCGACACCCGCGTCGTCGCCCTCGACCAGGTGAGCTGCGCGTTCGAGCGTGGTCACTTCACCGCGATCATGGGGCCGTCCGGCTCCGGCAAGTCGACCCTGATGCACTGCATGGCGGGCCTGGACACGGCGACCTCCGGGTCGGCGTTCATCGGGGACGTGGACCTCAGCACGCTCGACGACAAGCGGCTGACCCGGCTCCGGCGAGACAGCCTCGGCTTCATCTTCCAGGCCTACAACCTGGTCCCGACGCTGAGCGCGCTGGAGAACATCACGCTGCCGATGGACATCGCCGGCCGGAAGCCGGACAAGGAGTGGCTCGACGGCGTCATCTCGACGCTGGGTCTGGGTGACCGGCTGCACCACCGTCCGAACGAGCTCTCCGGCGGGCAGCAGCAGCGGGTGGCCGTGGGGCGCGCGTTGGCGTCGCGGCCGGCCGTGGTCTTCGCCGACGAGCCGACCGGCAACCTGGACTCACGCTCGGGCGCCGAGGTGCTCACCTTCCTGCAGCGCTCGGTGCGCGACATGGGACAGACGATCGTCGTGGTGACCCACGACCCGGCGGCGGCCGCGTACTCCGACCGGGTCGTGTTCCTGGCCGACGGGCAGATCGTCGACGAGATGCTCGACCCCACCGCCGACGCGGTGCTGGACCGGATGAAGCACTTCGACATGCCCGGCCACCCGGGGACCTGACCCGATGCTGCGCGTCACCGTCAAGAGCTTGCTGGCCCGCAAGCTCCGGCTCCTGCTGACCGCGCTCGCGGTGGTCCTCGGGGTCGCGTTCGTGTCCGGCACGCTGGTGCTCGGCGACACGCTGAACAACACCTTCGACAAGCTCTTCGCCACCGCGTACTCCGGCACCGACGTCGGGGTGCGGGGCAAGTCCGCGTTCGACGTCGACGTGTCCCAGGGGGGCGACCCCGCGCAGTCCAGGGCACCGGTGCCGGCCTCCGTGCTCGAGCTGGTCCGCGGGGTCGAGGGCGTGCGCCAGGCCGAGGGCGACTCGGCCGGCTTCGCCCAGATCGTGCGGCCAGACGGCGAGGTGGTCGAGACCTCCGGTGCGCCCACCCTCGGCGGCGCGTGGCTGGGAGACACGCCGCTGAACCCGTACGTCCTGCAGGAGGGCAGCGCGCCGTCGCCCGGCGAGGTGGCCGTCGACGAGACGACCGCCACCGACAACGACCTCGCCGTCGGCGACCGCGTCCAGGTGCTGACGCAGTCGGGGCCGCTGGACGTGACGATCAGCGGCATCGTCAGCTTCGGCGAGAGCGGCAGCCTCGCCGGTGCCACCATCACCCTCTTCGACCCCGCGACGGCGCAGCAGGCGCTGGTCACACCGGGCACCTACAGCGAGGTGCTGGCCATCGGCGACGGGTCGGTGAGCGACGAGGAGCTGCGCGACCGGGTCGCCGAGGTGCTGCCGCCGAGGTACCAGGCGTTCACCGGCGAGGGGCTCGCCGCCGAGGACTCCAACGACATCAAGGACGCGCTGGGCTTCTTCAGCACGTTCCTGCTCGTCTTCGCCGTGATCTCGATCTTCGTCGGCTCGTTCATCATCTTCAACACGTTCAGCATGCTGGTCGCCCAGCGCAGCCGTGAGCTGGCGCTGCTGCGGGCGCTCGGCGCCAGCCGGCGGCAGGTGAACCTCGCCGTGATCCTCGAGGCCGCGGTCGTCGGGGTGATCGGCTCGACGCTGGGGCTCGGGCTCGGTGTGCTGCTGTCCCTGGGTCTGCGCGAGGTCGTGGGTCTCTTCCTCGGCGACCTGCCGGCCGACGACCTGGTGTTCCGGGGCAACACCGTGCTCTGGGCGTACCTGACGGGTGTCGTCGTGACCCTCGTCGCCGCCGTCGCGCCCGCTCGCCGCGCCACCCTCATCCCGCCGGTCGCGGCGCTGCGGGACGACGTCGCGCTGCCGGCGGCCTCGCTGCGGCGCCGGGCCGTCCTGGGCACCGTCGTGCTGGGCGCGGGCGTCGTCGCCATGGCGGCCGGGCTGGCCGGCGGGGCGGGCATCCTCTGGGTCGGCATCGGGGCGCTCGGCATCTTCCTCGGCGCGGCCATGCTCAGCCCCTTCCTGAGCCGGCCGGTCGTGGGCGGTGTCGGCAGCGCGCTCCCCCGGCTCTGGGGGTCCATCGGCCGGCTGGCACGGGAGAACGCCCTGCGCAACCCGCGGCGCACCGCTGCCACGGCGTCCGCCCTGATGATCGGGCTGGCCCTCGTCGCGGCCGGTGGAGTGCTCGCCGCGTCGCTGGTGAAGAGCGCCAACGCGATCATCGACCGCAGCGTCGGCGCGGACTTCATCGTGTCGGCCAGCAACTTCCTGCCGATCCCCGGAACGGTCGCCGAGGACGTACGCGGGGTGGAGGGCATCGCCGCGGTGACCGCGTTCCGGCCTGGCCAGTTCCAGGTCGCCGGCGGCGTCGCCGCGCTGCAGGGCGTCACGGCCGACACGGTCGACCGCACCCTGCAGCTGGAGGTGGTCGACGGCGAGCTCGCCGCGCTCGGCGAGCGGGGCACGATGCTCGTGGCCGAGGAGGTCGCGGCCGAGAACGGCTGGGAGGTCGGCGACACGGTCCCCGTGGTCTTCGGGAAGACCGGGGAGTCCGAGCTGGTGCTCGGCGGCACCTACGCCGAGAACCAGATCGCCGGCAGCTACCTGGTCAGCCTCGAGACCTACGAGCAGAACTTCACCCAGCGTCTCGACCAGGTCGTGGCGATGACCGTGGACCCCGGGGCGGACGTCGACGCGGTGCGGGAGGAGCTCACGGCCACCGCCGGCGCGTCCAACCTGGAGATCCGGGACCAGAGCGAGTTCAAGCAGGAGCAGCGCGACCAGATCAACCAGCTGCTCGGTTTCATCTTCGTGCTGCTCACCCTGGCCGTCCTGATCGCGGCCCTCGGCATCGTGAACACCTTGGCGCTGTCGGTCATCGAGCGGACGCGCGAGATCGGGCTGCTGCGGGCAGTCGGCATGGGCCGCCGCCAGGTCCGCCGGATGATCCGGCTCGAGTCCGTCGTCATCGCCATCTTCGGGACGTTGCTGGGTCTCGCGCTCGGCGTGGCGCTCGGAGCCGCACTTGTCCGCGCGCTCAACGACGAGGGCATCGACCAGCTCGTGATCCCCTACGGCCAGCTGGCCGTCTACCTGGTGGTCGGCGCGCTGATCGGGGTCGTCGCCGCGGTGTGGCCGGCGCGCCGGGCCGCCCGTCTCGACGTGCTGCGGGCGATCACGACCGAGTGAGAGCGAGCAGCCGGCCCATGGCCGCCGGGTCGAGATCCACCAGGGACCGCACCACGGTGAGCTCGTCCAGCTTCGGCAAGGGCGCGACGTGCGGGACGGCGACCACCGTCGCCCCGGCGGCCAGGCCGGATGCGACGCCGGCCGGTGAGTCCTCGACCACCACGCACCGCGCGGGGTCGACGCCCAGCCTCTCGGCGGCCGTCAGGTACGGCTCGGGGTGCGGCTTGCCGTGGCTCACTTCGTCGCCGGTCACCACCGTGCTGAACGTCCCGGTGGGCAGGTCGTCCAGCACCGCGTCGGCGAGCCGCCGGTAGGACATCGTGACCAGCGCCAGGGGCACTGCCGCGTCGACCAGCGCCGTCAGCAGGTCACGCGCACCGGGCTGCCAGGGCACGCGTCGGCGGACGGCCGCCACCACGCCGTCCAGCAGCCGGTCGACGATCTCCTCGACGGGCAGGTCGACGCCGCCCTCGTCGCGCAGCCGGGCCGCCGACACGGGGATCGGGTTGCCGACGCAGGCGATGCCCTGCTCCTCGGACCACGACCCGCCGAAGGAACGCGCCAGCGCGTGCTCCTCGGCCATCCAGACCGGCTCGGTGTCGATCAGCGTGCCGTCGAGGTCGAACAGCACCGCCGCGGGCAGACCGCTCACTTGGCGTTGAAGTACGTGGCCTCGGGGTGGTGCAGGACCAGCGCGTCGGTGGACTGCTCCGGGTGCAGCTGGAACTCCTCGGACAGCTTCACCCCGATCCGCTCCGGCTCGAGCAGCTCGACCAGCTTGGCGCGGTCCTCGAGGTTGGGGCAGGCGCCGTAGCCGAAGGAGAAGCGGGCGCCGCGGTAGCGCAGGTCGAAGTACTCCTCGGTGCGCTCCGGGTCCTCGCCGGCGAAGCCGAGCTCGGCGCGCATCCGCTTGTGCCAGTACTCCGCCAGTGACTCGGTCAGCTGCACCGACAGGCCGTGCAGCTCGAGGTAGTCGCGGTAGGCGTCCTTGGCGAACAGGTCACCGGTGATCTCGGCGATGCGAGGCCCGACCGTGACCAGCTGCAGCCCGAGGACGTCCACCTCACCGGACTCGCGCGGGCGGAAGAAGTCGGCCAGGCAGAGGAAGCGGCCGTAGCGCTGGCGCGGAAAGCTGAAGCGGTACCGCTCCGGCGCGTCGGCAGACGGCTCGCTCAGCAGCACCAGGTCGTCGCCCTCGCTGACCACCGGGTAGTAGCCGTAGACCACGGCGGCCTCGAGCATCCGCTCGGCGTGCAGCCGCTCGAGCCACATCCGCAGCCGGGGACGTCCCTCGGTCTCGACCAGCTCCTCGTACGTGGGGCCCTCCGCGCCGCGGGTGGACTTCAGTCCCCACTGACCCATGAAGGTGGCCCGCTCGTCGAGCAGCGCCGCGTACTCCTGCAGGTGGATGCCCTTGACGATCCGGCTGCCCCAGAACGGCGGCTCCGGGACCGGGTTGTCGGTGGCGACGTCGGAGCGGGCCGGCACGTCCTCGGGCGCCGCCAGGTCCGGCCGGCCACCGGTGCGCACCCGGCGCTGCCGCAGCGCGGGCAGCTCGGCGCCGGGCACTCCCCGCTTCACCGCCACCAGGGCGTCCATCAGGCGCAGCCCCTCGAACGCGTCGCGGGCGTAGCGCACCTCGCCCTCGTAGACCTCGGCCAGGTCCTGCTCGACGTACGGCCTGGTGAGCGCCGCCCCGCCGAGGATCACCGGCCACCGCGCGGCCAGCCCGCGCGAGTTCATCTCCTCGAGGTTCTCCTTCATCACGACCGTCGACTTCACGAGCAGCCCGGACATCCCGATGACGTCGGCGCCGTGGGTGTCGGCGGCCTCGAGGATCGCCGACACCGGCTGCTTGATCCCGATGTTGACGACGTTGAAGCCGTTGTTGCTCAGGATGATGTCGACGAGGTTCTTGCCGATGTCGTGCACGTCGCCCTTGACGGTGGCGAGCACGATGGTGCCCTTGCCCTCCTCGTCGGTCCGCTCCATGTGCGGCTCGAGCCAGGCGACCGCCGCCTTCATCACCTCGGCCGACTGCAGCACGAAGGGCAGCTGCATCTCACCACGGCCGAAGAGGTCGCCGACGACCTTCATGCCCTCGAGCAGGTGGTCGTTGACGACGTCGAGGGCCGACCTGCCCGCGTCGAGCGCGGCCTGCAGGTCCGCCTCGAGGCCGTTGCGCTCGCCGTCGATGATGCGTCGCGCCAGCCGCTCCCCCAGCGGGAGCGCGGCGAGCTCCTCCGCCCGGGTCGCTCGCACGCTGGCGGCGTCGACACCTTCGAACAGGTCGAGGAAGCGCTGCAGGGGGTCGTAGCCGTCGCGTCGCCGGTCGTAGACCAGGTCGAGGGCGACCTCGCGCTGCTCCTCCTCGATCTTGGTCATCGGCAGGATCTTCGCGGCGTGCACGATCGCCGAGTCCAGCCCGGCCTTGACGCACTCGTGCAGGAAGACCGAGTTCAGGACGATGCGCGCGGCGGGGTTCAGGCCGAACGAGACGTTCGAGACGCCGAGCGTGGTCTGCACCGTCGGGTACGTGCGCTTGAGACGGCGGATCGCCTCGATGGTCTCCAGGGCGTCGCGGCGGGTCTCCTCCTGCCCGGTCCCGATCGGGAACGTCAGCGTGTCGACGACGATGTCCTCGACCGCCATGCCCCAGTTGCCGGTGAGGTCCTCGATCAGCCGGGTGGCGACCTGCACCTTCCAGTCCGCGGTGCGGGCCTGGCCCTCCTCGTCGATGCACAGCGCGACGACGGCGGCGCCGTGCTCCTTGATGACCGGCATGACGCGGGCGAAGCGCGATCCGGGCCCGTCCCCGTCCTCGTAGTTCACCGAGTTGACGACGGCCCGTCCGCCGAGCCGCTCGAGCCCGGCCTCGACGACGGCCGGCTCGGTGGAGTCGAGCACCAGCGGCAGGGTGGAGGCGGTGGCGAACCGGCCGGCGACCTCGGACATGTCGGCGACGCCGTCGCGGCCCACGTAGTCGACGCAGACGTCGAGCAGGTGCGCGCCGTCACGGGTCTGGTCCCGCGCGATCTCGATGCAGTCGTCCCAGCGCTCGGCGAGCATCGCCTCGCGGAACGCCTTGGAGCCGTTGGCGTTCGTCCGCTCGCCGATCGACAGGTAGGACGTGTCCTGCCGGAACGGCACGTGCTGGTAGAGCGAGGCCACACCCGCCTCGGGGCGCGGACGGCGGTTGGCGATCCCGCGTCCCTGGACCCGCTCCACCACATGGCGCAGGTGCTCCGGCGTCGTGCCGCAGCAGCCGCCGACGAGGTTGAGCCCGAAGTCGCGGGTGAAGTGGTCGTGCGCCTCCGCGAGCTCCTCCGGCGTCAGCGGGTAGTGCGCACCGTCGCGGCCGAGGACCGGGAGCCCGGCGTTGGGCATCGCGGAGAGCATCGTCCGCGCGTGCCGGGACAGGTGCCGCAGGTGCTCGCTCATCTCGGCCGGCCCGGTGGCGCAGTTGAGACCGAGCACGTCGATCCCCAGCGGCTCGAGCGCGGTGAGCGCGGCGCCGATCTCGCTGCCGAGGAGCATGGTGCCGGTCGTCTCGACCGTGACCTGGCACATCAGCGGGGCGTCCGACCCGGCGGCGGTGAGCGCCCGCTTCGCCCCGACGACCGCTGCCTTGGCCTGCAGCAGGTCCTGGGCGGTCTCGACCAGCACCGCGTGGACGCCGCCGGCGAGCATCCCGCGGACCTGGGTCTCGTACGCGTCCCGCAGCGTCGCGTACGGCACGTGCCCGAGGGTCGGCAGCTTCGTCCCCGGGCCGACCGACCCGATGACCCACCGCGGCTGGTCGGACGTGCTGCGCTCGTCCGCGACCTCGCGGGCGATCCGGGCCCCGGCCTCGGCCAGCTCCTCGATGCGGCTCTCGATGCCGTACTCGGCGAGGTTGCCGAGGTTGGCGCCGAACGTGTTGGTCTCGACGGCGTCCACGCCCACGTCGAAGTAGGCCTCGTGCACCGAGCGCACGATGTCGGGCCTGGTCACGTTGAGGACCTCGTTGCAGCCCTCGTGGCCCTCGAAGTCGTCCAGGCTGGGGTCCTGCGCCTGGAGCATGGTCCCCATGGCGCCGTCGGCGACGACGACCCGCTCGGCGAGGGCACGGCGGAGCGCGGCGGGGCTGTTGGACACGCTGACAGTGGTGGGCATCGCGCGAGAGTCTAGGTCGAGGCCCAGGTCGTACGCTGACAGGCGACCGGCAGGTGAGAGACCGAGGACTCCGGAGGACCCCCAGGTGACACCGAGGTGATCGAGCTCGACGGCTATCCCGAGCTGGTCGAGCCCCTGCTCATCGCGGCGTTCGAGGGCTGGAACGACGCCGGCGACGCGGCCACGTCGGCCGTGGAGCACCTCGAGCAGGTCTGGGGGGCGACACCGCTCACCGAGCTGGACTCCGAGGACTACTACGACTACCAGGTGAACCGCCCGACGGTGGCGATGGGGGACGACGGGCGACGCGTGGTGACCTGGCCCACGACCCGGGTCTCCTTCGCCCGGCTGCCCGACGTCGAGCGCGACGTGGTGCTCGTCCGCGGGATCGAGCCGAACATGCGCTGGAAGCAGTTCACGTCGGAGATCCTCGGGGTCTGCCACGAGCTCGGGGTCGAGATGGTCGTGACCCTGGGCGCGCTGCTGGCGGACTCCCCGCACACCCGTCCCGTCCCGGTGACCGGGACCTCCTCCGACGACGGCGTGGTGCGGTCGCTGCACCTCGAGACCTCGCGCTACGAGGGACCGACCGGGATCGTCGGGGTGGTGCAGGACGCCTGCACCCGCGCCGGCGTACCCGCGCTGTCGATCTGGGCCGCGGTGCCGCACTACGTGGCACAGCCGCCGTGCCCCAAGGCGACCCTGGCGCTGCTGCGGCACATCGAGGACCTCCTCGACGTGCCGATCCCGCTCGGCGACCTGCCCGAGGACGCCCGGGCCTGGGAACGCGGTGTCGACGAGCTGGCGTCCGAGGACACCGAGGTGGCCGACTACGTCCGCTCGCTGGAGGAGGCCAAGGACCTCACCGAGGCTCCGGAGGCCTCCGGCGACGCGATCGCGCGCGAGTTCGAGCGCTACCTGCGCCGCCGCGGCGACGACCCCACCCCGCCCCACTGACCCCGACCAGCCCTGCCCTCCCTCGCCCTCCTGCCTTGGTCAGAGGCGGATGCCGAGCAGGGCGTTGACGGCGCGGGACACCACGCCGGGGGCACCCTCGTCCGGGCCGCCCCGGGTCTGCGCCTCGGCGACCCAGCGGTCCACGACGGCCAGCGCACCGGGTGCGTCGAGGTCGTCGGCCAGGTGCCGGCGCAGCCCGTCCAGCGTCGCGTCCGGCGAGGGGCCGCCTGGGCGGGCGACGGCGTCCTGCCAGCGGGCGAGCCGGGCCTCGGCGTCGAGCAGGTCCGCCTCGGTCCAGTCCCAGTCGGAGCGGTAGTGGTGGCCGAGCAGGGCCAGCCGCACGGCCATCGGGTCGCGGCCGGCCTTGCGCAGCTCGGAGACGAACACCAGGTTGCCCCTGGACTTCGACATCTTCTCGCCGTCCAGCCCGACCATCCCGGCGTGCACGTAGTGGCGGGCGAACGGCCAGGTGCCGGTGAGGACGTGTCCCTGGGAGGCGCTCATCTCGTGGTGCGGGAAGATCAGGTCGCTTCCCCCGCCCTGAACGTCGAACGCGGTCCCGAGGTGCTCCAACGCGATCGCGGCGCACTCGACGTGCCACCCCGGACGACCGGGCGGCAGCCCGACCTCAGTCCCCCAGGACGGCTCGCCGGGCCGCGCCGCCTGCCAGAGCAGGCAGTCCAGCGGGTGCTTCTTGCCCGGCCGCTCGGGATCGCCGCCGCGCTCGGCGAACAGCGCCGTCATGGTCTCGTCGTCGAGCCGGCCGACGCCGCCGAAGCGCGCGTCGGAGTGCACCGCGAAGTAGACGTCCCCGTCCACGTCGTAGGTGGCGCCGCTCTCGCGCAGCCGGGCCACGGCGCGGGCGATCTCCGGGATGGCCTCGACCGCGCCGACGTAGTCCCTCGGCGGGACGACGCCCAGCGCGGTCATGTCCTCGCGGAACAGCGACGTCTCGCGCTCGGCGAGCTCCTGCCAGTCGTGGCCGTCCCGGATGGCGCGCTCGAGCAGCGGGTCGTCGACGTCGGTCACGTTCTGCACGTAGTGCACGTCGTGGCCGGCGTCGATCCAGGCGCGGTGCACCAGGTCGAAGGCGACGTACGTGGCAGCGTGGCCGACGTGCGTGGCGTCGTACGGCGTGATGCCGCACACGTACATGCGAGCGGTCGGCCCCGGCGCGGTGGGCCGCACCTCGCCGGTCGCCGTGTCGTACAGGCGCAGCGGCAGCCCCGATCCGGGCAGGGTCGGGATCGCGGGGGCTGGCCAGGCGTGCACGCCCGAGAGCCTACGGGGCGCCTCAGAAGGGCGGCCACGGGATCGCCGGCCATCCCTCGACGGGGTACGGCAGGTTCCCCTCGCGCAGCAGCCGCTCGACCCGGCGTCGGCAGGCCGTGACCTCGGCGGCGTCGAGCAGACCGAGCAGGTCGGCACCGAGCAGCCCGTCGAGCTGCTCCCGCAGCGCCGCGAGCACGTCCACCTCGTCGGTGGTGAGCGGCTCGCCCGCCCACCCCCAGAGCACGGTCCGCAGCTTCGGGTCGGTGTGGAAGCAGACGCCGTGGTCGACGCCGCGGACGACGCCGTCCGGGCCGGGCAGCACGTGCCCGCCCTTGCGGTCGGCGTTGTTCAGGACGACGTCGAGCACCGCCATCCGGCGCAGCCGTGGGTCGTCGGCGTGCCCGAGGACCACCGGTTCGCCGCCGGCGCCGAGGGCGTCGAGCACGTGCCGCCAGTCCGCCGGGACGGCCGCCGGCGCCAGCACGTCGACGAGGTGGACCTCCTCGTCGGTGTCCACCCACAGCTGCACCATGCCGGGACCGAACGGCCCGTCGCGCAGCACCGTGGGCGGAACGACGCCCCAGCCGACGGCCTCGGACACGGCGTACGCGGCGACCTCGCGGCCTGCCAGCGAGCCGTCCGGGAAGTCCCACAGCGGTCGCTCCCCCGCGACCGGCTTGTACACGCAGCGCGCCTCGGTGCCCGCCTGCGCTATCTCGCAGAACAGGGTGGCGTTCGAGGCGTCGACGAGCCGGCCGGCAACGGTGATCTCGCCGTGGCGCAGCAGGTCGAGCGCGGTCGCGACGTCGAGCTCGCTCATGGCACCCTCGACCAGCGGCTCAGCGGCGGTAGCCGTTGGCTCGCGGGCAGACGTGGCCGCCGGCGTCCAGCGGCCCGCCGCAGAACGGGCACGGCGGCCGGCCGGCCGAGACGACGGCCTGTGCCCGGGTCACGAAGGCGCGGGCCGCGGGCCCGGGGATGCGTACGCGCAGCAGCGGGGGGCCGTCCTCGTCGTCCTCGGCGATCAGCACCGTCTCGTCCTCGTCCTCGTCCTCGGTGAGGGCCTGCGCCTCGATCACCACGACCTCGTCGTCGGGGTCCCAGGCGAGGGCCATGGTCCCGACCCGGAACTCCTCCTCGATCGGGGTCGCGAGGGGCTCGCTGTCCTCGACCTCCGTCGGCGTGATGGCCGGCACGGGGGCCTCGCCGGACGAGCGGCGCACCACCTCGTCGAGCAGGGCGTCGACGCGTTCCGCGAGGACCGAGACCTGCTGCTTCTCCAACGCGACGCTGGTGACCCGGCCACCCGCGCTCGCCTGCAGGAAGAAGGTGCGCTGGCCCGGCTCCCCGACCGTGCCGGCGACGAATCGCTCGGGCGGGTCGTACTCGAACACGATGCGGGGCATGCGCCGACCCTATGCGCTGACGATTAGCCGGTGGAGCCGGTGCCGCCACCCACCGCCGCGTCGGACGAGGCGGTCGAGGCGGTCGGGGCGGCCCGCCGCGTCCGCCTCCCGCGTGACCGCTTGGACGGCACGAGGAAGGAGAGGTCGCCGCCGACGTCGTTGGTACGGACGACGAACGGACGCAGCGGCGTGTACGTGACGACGCTGACCGAGCCCGGGTCCACGACGATCCGCTGGAACTGGTCGAGGTGCAGCCCGAGGGCGTCGGCGAGAACGGCCTTGATCACGTCGCCGTGCGACACCACCGCGTACACGGCGTCCTCGCCCAGCCGGGCGTTCCACTCGCGGACGGCCTCGACGGCGCGCACCTGCATGTCCCGCATCGCCTCGCCGCCGTCGCCGGGGAAGGTCATGGCCGACGGGTGGGACTGGACCACCTTCCACAGCGGGTCCTTCGCGAGCTTCTTCAGCTCCTGCCCCGACCAGTCGCCGTAGCGGACCTCCCCGACCCGCTCGTCGACGTGGCGCTCGACCGGGTCGCGGTCGGTGAGCAGCAGGTCGGTCGTCTCCCGGCAGCGCTGCAGCGGGCTGGTCACGACCCCGGCGAGCGGGACGGGCGCGAGCCGCGCGGCGAGACCCGTGACCTGATCGCGCCCCGTGTCGTCGAGGGACACGCCTTCGGTCCAGCCGGCGAGCACTCCGGCCCCGTTGGCCGTCGTACGGCCGTGGCGGACGAGCAGGACGGTGGTCACGACCGCGACTGTACGAGACGGCTCACGGCGGTCTGCGTCGTACACAATGGGACGGTGATCGTCGACTGCGCGCTCTACCGCCACGGCGTGCGCGAGAGCGCGGACCGGGACCTCGGCCAGGCGCTGGCAGCCGCTCGGGCCCGGGGTGACAGCTTCATCTGGATCGGGTTGCACGACCCGACGCAGGAGGAGCTCGACCAGGTGGCGGCGGAGTTCGCTTTGCACCCGCTGGCCGTCGAGGACGCGGTCAACGCCCAGCAACGGCCGAAGATCGAGGAGTTCGAGGACTCCTTGTTCATGGTGCTCAAGACAGTCCGGTACGACGAGGCCACGCAGCAGATCGAGCTCGGCGACGTGATGCTCTTCCTCGGCGACTCGTTCGTCGTGACCGTCCGGCACGGCCAGGCGCGCGCCCTCAAGGACATCCGGCGTCGGCTCGAGCACGAGCGTCGGCTCCTCGACTGCGGCCCGTCCGCGGTGCTGTACGCCGTCTGCGACGCGGTGGTGGACGACTACAGCGTCATCGCCCTGGCCGTCGAGGACGACATCGAGGAGGTCGAGGAGCGCGTCTTCGCGCCGCGGAGCGGACAGGACGCCGAGCGCATCCACAACCTCAAGCGCGAGGTCATCGAGTTCCGCCGGGCGGTGCGGCCCCTGGTCGAGCCGGTGGAGCGGCTGGCGGCGGGGCTCATCCCCTTCGTCCACGAGCACCTGCGGCCGTTCTTCCGCGACGTGGCCGACCACACGGTGCGCGCCGCCGACCAGATCGACGGCTTCGACGACCTGCTCTCCTCGGTGCTCAGCGCCAACCTGGCGCAGGTCGGCATCCAGCAGAACGCCGACATGCGCCGCATCTCGGCGTGGGTCGCGATCGCCGCCGTGCCGACCGCGATCGCCGGCATCTACGGCATGAACTTCGCGAACATGCCCGAACTGACCTGGCGCTACGGCTACCCGGCGACGATGCTCGTGATCACCGTGATCTGCGTCGTTCTCTACAGAGCGTTCAGGCGCAGTGGCTGGCTGTGACCGCGGTCACACGATTGCCGGTGTCCACACCCTCATCCGCACCTCCAATCGCGCCGAACACCTCCCAGAGGCCGGCGGATCCGGCCACGATGGTCGGTGTGTGCGACAGGGGGGGACCCGGCCGCACTGCGACTCGACCCGTGAGAACCGGTTCGCGGCTGGGGGTGAGGCATGGGCACGACGGCTCGTCGGCGCTCGCCGCTGCTCCTCGGCCTGGCCGCATGCACCGCGGTCGCCGTGCTCGGCTCGAGCGTGCCGGCCAGCGCCTCCGACCCGGCCTCGAAGGCGGGCACGTCCAGCTCGTCGGGCAGCTCGTCGGGCGAGAAGCTGAGCAAGGCCGAGCAGCGCCGGCTCGAGCGCGAGCAGAAGCGGCAGCGCGAGCAAGAGGCGAAGGCCCGGGCGGAGGCCAAGGCGCGCGCCGAGGCCGAGGCCAAGGCCGCCGCTGAGGACGAGGCACGGCGCGCGGCCGAGGCCGCGCACGACGCCGCCGAGCTGGTGAAGGCCTCCAACGAGCTGGCGAAGGCGAAGGCGGACCTCGCGGTCGCACAGAAGGCGCTCGCGGACGCGCGCGCGGAGCTGGCGAAGGCGCGCGCGGCCGACCGGCAGGCGCAGATCGACCTCGACGCGGCGGTCCTGGCGGAGGAGCGCGCGACCCGGGAGCTCGCCGACGTCGAGGCTCGCATCCTCGTCCGGCAGGGAGACCTCGGCCGGCTGGCCCGGACCGCGTACCAGTCCAACGGCTCGATGGGCGAGTGGGCGCTCGTCCTGTCATCGACCAGTCCCAACCAGCTCGCCGACCGGCTCGCCTTCCTGCAGAGCGTCGGCGCCGCCGGCAACGCCGTGCTCGCCGACCTGGCCGCCGACCGGGCCGAGCTGCTCAACGCGCAGGACCGGCTGGCCGCCGCCCGCGTCGAGGCCGAGCGCAGGCGGGCTGCCGCGGCGGCCGCGCTCGCCGCGGTGACGGCGAAGGAGAAGCTCGCCGCGGCCGCCGAGCAGCAGGTCGACGCGGTGGTCGCCGCCCGCGAGGCCGCTTACGAGGCCGCGCGGCGGGCGGCGGTCGAGGACCAGCGCCAGTACCGCGTACTCGTCGTCCAGTCCGGTGCGCTCGGCGCGCGCATCAACGAGCTGGCGGCGCAGCTGGCGAAGTCCGAGAACCCGCCGAAGGGCACCGGGAGGTTCGTCCTGCCGGGCACCGGTGAGGTCACGAGCCACTACGGGCCGCGGCTGCACCCGATCCTCAACTACGTCAAGGTGCACACGGGCACCGACTTCGGCGCGGGCGACGGCATCGTGTACTCCGCCGACGACGGCGTCGTCCTGTTCACCGAGTACAACGTCGCCTACGGCAACATGACCGTCGTCGACCACGGCAAGGTCGGCAAGCTGCGCATCACCACGATGTACGCGCACCAGTCCGCCGTCGGGGTGAAGGCGGGCGACCGGGTCCTGCGCGGTCAGGCCATCGGAGTCATCGGCTCGACCGGCTACTCCACCGGCCCGCACCTGCACTTCGAGGTCCGCGTCAACGGCGAGCCGATGGACCCCGGCCCCTTCCTGGCCGGCGCCCGGCTGCCCACCGCCTCCGACGCGGGAGACGGCCGCCGCTCGCGCTGAGCGTGACCCCGGCTCGGCCAGATCGTTTGTCACGGTGACCCCGTGGCAAAGGAGTTGGTCATGCGCGCACCTCTCGCCGTCGTCGCGGCTGTCTCGACGGCGTGCGCGGTCGTCGTGGCCGGCGCGGCCGGGAGCGCGAACGCGGGGATCGGCGTCCCGACGCCCACCGTGACCCCGCTGCCGTCGGTGAGCGTCCCGCTCCCCCAGCCGACGTCGCCGGTGCCGCTGCCCTCGGCCCCCCTCCCCGACCCCGGCCAGAGCCTCCCCGGCACCGGCGCGCTGCCGGGAACCGGCGGTGGCGGCGGGACCGACGGCTCCGGAGGCAGCGGGGGCTCCAGCGGCGACCCCGACGCCACGGCTACGGGCCCGGGCTCCACCGGCGCGGGGGCGACCGCCGGCCCGGCCGGCGGCGCCGGGGCCGCAGCGGCCGCCGGGGACAGGCGCCGGCAGCGAGCCGCGGACACCACCCCGTTGGTCGCCGGGACACCCGCCGCAAGGGACCTGCTCGACGACGAGAGCAGCCCGCAGTTGCTCGCGGCGAGCGAGGCGTTCCTGGACGCGGACCGCCGGATCGCCGAGATCGCCCGGCAGAAGCGCCTGATGGCACAGCTCAAGCAGGCAGCCGCCGAGACCGCGCAGGTCTACCGGGCGCTCGACTTCGACGTGCTGACCGCCCGGACCACGTCCACCGCGCTGCGTGAGCGCTACGAGTCGGTGCGCCGGCAGCTGGTCGCCTCGGCCCGGGAGGCGTACGTGACCGGGCAGCCGACGACCGACGACGGGCAGGCCGCCGGGATGGCCGCCGCGGTCGACCGGCTCGGCGACGGCTCTGCACGCGCCGAGATCCGGGTCGGCACGCTCACCGTCCGGCGCGACACCGTGCGGGCCGAGTTCGAGGCGATCGCGACCCGCTACCGCGAGGCGCAGCGCCGACTCGACGACGCGAACCGCGAGCTGCGGTCTCTCGCCGCACAGCGCTCCGACGCGCTGCAGGACGTCCGTGCTGCCAAGGGCAGCGACGTCGCGCTGCACCGCGCCCGGATGATCGAGTCCGGGCAGCTCGGCGCGCAGATCCGGGAGGCCTCGGCGGCTCTGGAGCGCGCCGGCCGCACCGTCCAGGGAACCGGCACACTCGGCCGTCCGGTCGCCGGGCACGTCACGTCACCGTTCGGCATGCGGGTGCACCCGATCCTGCGGCACACCAAGCTGCACACGGGCACCGACTTCGCCGGCGGCTCACCAGCGATCCTGGCCGCTGACGACGGGCGGGTGCTGATGACCGTGACCTCCACCGCGTACGGCAACTTCACGGTCATCGACCACGGCGTCGTCGACGGCAAGCGCCTCACCACCGCGTACGCGCACCAGGCGCAGTTCCTCGTCGCCGAGGGCGATGCGGTCCGCAAGGGGCAGCAGATCGGTGTCGTCGGGTCGACGGGCTACTCGACCGGGCCGCACCTGCACTTCGAGGTCCGCGAGGACGGCACGGTCGTCGACCCGATGCGCTACCTCGGCTGACCGGCGCGTCAGCCCTCCTCCTCCACGGCACCGAGCAGCGCCCTGGTGACCGCCTGCGAGCTGTCGAGCAGGTCGTCCAGCGCCCGCGAGACGTGCCCGTGGTTCACCTCGTCGGCATGCCCGACCTCCTCGACCGCCTCCAGGACGGCGCGACGCACCAGCTCCTTGACGAACGACGCCGTCACGCCGTCGGTGCGGCGGACGACGGCCGCCCGCTCGGCGCCGGTGAGGACGACGTTCGCGCTGCGGCCGTAGAGGTCGAGCAACCGGCCGCGGGCTTCCTCGTCGGGGCGGGCGATCTCGACGGCCACGTCCACCCGGCCAGGGCGGGCTGCAAGGGCAGGCTCGAGCAGGTCGGCCCGGTTCGTCGTGAGCAGGAAGACGATGTCGGCGTCGGCAGCCGCGCCGTCCATGGCGTCCAGCAGCGTGAACAGGACCGGGTTGGGGGCCGGCCCGAAGCTGCCCGGGTACGGCCCGAAACCGCGTTCTTCCGCCACCAGGTCGACGTCCTCGAGCACCACGACCGCGGGCTGCAGGTCGCGCGCCAGCTGGGTCAGCGGACCGATCAGGTGCAGCGACTGGCCGGAGAGCATCAGGACGGTGGAGCCGTCCATCTGCTGCACGACGTAGCGCGTCGTGTGCGTCTTGCCGGTGCCGGGCGGCCCGAAGAGCAGCAGTCCGCGCTTGAGGTGCTGACCGGCCGCCCGCAGCAGGTCGCGGTGCCTCTGGATGTCGAGGGTGTGCCGCTCCACCCTGCGCAGCACGGCCTCCGGAAGGACGACGTCGGTGCGCGCCGTTGGCGGCAGCACCGGGAACACCAGGCTCATGCCCATCTCGCCCTGCGCGAGCTCGAGGATCTGGCCACGGTAGACGTTGAGCCGGTTCCGAAGGTCCGCCAGCTCGCGGTGTACCGCCTGCGCCGTCTCGGTGGGGAGCCCGGCGACCTCGACCCCGAGCGTTTGCTCACCGTGCCGGTCCGGGCTGCGGAGGAAGAGCACGTAAGCGCCCCGGGCGTCCTCGACGAGCAGCAGGGCGTTCTTCATGCACGCCGTCGTTCGGTCCGGCCCGGACGGCAGGTCGACGAGGTCCGGTGCGGACAGGCGCAGCGGCGGGAGTGCCTCGCCGTGCAGCAGCTGGTGCAGCGTGACGCCCCCGTAGTTGGGCGGGAGGGCGATCCCCTGGACGGTGACGGTGCGCCCCGGCTCCGCCGACCATGCGTCCACGGCGACCTGCAGGTTGACCTGCTCGAAGGTCGGCAGGTCGCGGGTGACGACCGAGCTGCCGGCGTCCCCGCGCAGATGGTCACGGAGCAGGGTGACCACCTCGTGCCGACTGGCCTGGTGTGCGTCCTGGTAGACCCAGTCGAGGAAGCTGCGGAAGCTCCGTGCGAACTCTCGGGCCTCGTCGGCGTCAGCGGTCATGCGTCCCCCCTGTGACCGGTGCGTCACCCGTCGATGACGCCCGTGGCCAACAGTGCCAGCACGACCAGGCCCAGCGCGACGCGATAGACGACGAAGGGCCGGAACGTGTGCGTGGCCACGTACCGCAGGAAGTAGACGATCACGGTGAGGCCGACGAAGAAGGCGATGACCGTCGCGAGGATGGTGGGTCCCCAGTCGACCGGCTCGCCCGCGCCGATCTTGCGCAGCTCGAAGAGGCCGGACGCGAGGACTGCGGGGATCGCGAGCAGGAACGAGTAGCGGGCCGCTGCCTCCCGCCGGTAGCCGAGCAGCAGACCGGCACCGATCGTGCCGCCGGACCGGGAGACGCCGGGAACCAGCGCCAGGGACTGGGCGAACCCGTAGATCAGCCCGTCGCGCAGGGTCAGCCGGTCGAGGGTGACGGTGTTGCGCGCCCGCGCGTCGGCGACGCCGAGCAGGATGCCGAAGACCACCAGCATCGAGGCGACCAGCCACAGGTTGCGGGCGGGGCCCTCGATGGTGTCGCGGAAGGAGAACCCGAGGATGCCGATCGGCAGGGTGCCGAGGATCACGTACCAGCCCATCCGCGCGTCCGGGTCGCCGCGCAGCTCGGGCTGCACCAGCGACTTCGTCCACATCGTGACGATGCGGGCGATGTCCTTGCGGAAGTAGAGCAGGACGGCGGACTCGGTGCCGAGCTGCGTGACGGCGGTGAATGCGGCGCCCGGGTCCTGCCACCCGGCGAGCTCGGCCACCACCCGCAGGTGGGCGCTGCTGCTGATCGGCAGGAACTCGGTCAGCCCCTGCACGACGCCGAGCACGGCGGCCTGGAACCAGTCCAGCACGGTGGTCAGTCCCCCAGCCCGGACGCGTCGAGCGCCTCGGCCATGGTGCGCAGCGTGGCGACGCGCTCGTCCAGCGTCGGGGCGTACGTGGCGACGGCCAGTGTGGTCACGCCGGCCTCGGCGTAGGCGGGGAGCCGGTCCCGGATCCGCTCCTTCGGGCCGATCAGCGAGGTCCGGTCGATGAACTCGAACGGCACGGCCTCGGCGGCGTCCCGGTGCTTGCGGGCCAGGTAGAGGTCCTGGACCTCGGCCGCGGCCTGCTCGTAGCCCATCCGCACCGCGAGCCGGTTGTAGAAGTTCTGCTCCCGGCTGCCCATGCCGTCGACGTAGAGCGCGGCGTAGTGGCGCAGCGGGGCGGCGCACACGCCGAGGTCGTCGCCGACGACCACCGGCACGGTCGGCACGACGTCGAACGGGGCGTCCGGCTGCGTGGCGCGCTTGCGGCCGGCCGCGAGGTGGTCGGTCGACTCGGCGGCGTGCTCCGGGGCGAAGAAGATGGCCAGCCAGCCGTCGGCGATCTCCCCGGCGAGCTCGAGGTTCTTCGGGCCGACGGCGGCGAGGTAGACCGGGATCCGGTCCCGCGCCGGGTGCACGGTGAGCTTGAGGGCCTTGCCCGGACCGTCCGGCAGCGGGAGCTGCCAGTGCGTGCCGTCGTAGCGGACCGTCTCGCGCGCCAGCGCCATCCGGACGATCTCGACGTACTCCCGGGTGCGCCCGAGCGGCTTGTCGAACCGGACGCCGTGCCAGCCCTCGGAGACCTGCGGCCCTGACACGCCGAGCCCGAGCCGGAACCGGCCGCCGGAGAGGGTGTCGAGGGTGGCCGCGGTCATGGCGGTCATCGCCGGCGTGCGGGCCGGGATCTGGAACACCGCCGACCCGACGTCGATCCGCTCGGTCTGGGCAGCCACCCAGGCGAGCACTGTCGCAGCGTCCGACCCGTAGGCCTCGGCCGCCCAGGCCGAGTCGTAGCCCAGCCGTTCGGCCTCCTGGGCCAGGGCGAGGTTGTCCCGGTCGTTGCCGGCGCCCCAGTACCCGAGGTTCACAGCCAGTCGCATGGACGCCGACCCTATAGATTCGCCGTCCATGGAACAGCGCAGCCTCGGCCGGTCGGGCCTGAAGGTGAGCCGGCTCGGGCTCGGGACCATGACCTGGGGGCGGGACACCGACGAGCACGAGGCAGCCGACCAGCTCTCGATGTTCCTCGAGGCCGGGGGCACCCTGCTGGACACGGCGGCCGGCTACGGCGACGGGGAGGCCGAGCGGGTGATCGGCGGGCTGCTGGCCTCGAAGGTCGACCGCGAGGAGGTCGTGCTCGCGACCAAGGCGGGCATCTCGCGGCGCACCGGCGAGCGGGTCGTGGACACCTCGCGCAAGGCGCTGCTGGACGCGCTGGACGGGTCGCTGCGGCGGCTGGGCACCGACCACGTCGACCTGTGGCAGGTGCACTCCTGGAGCGACGACACCCCGCTGGACGAGACGCTGGCCGCGGTGGACGTAGCGGTCTCGTCGGGCCGCACCAGGTACGCCGGGATCTCCAACTACACGGGCTGGCAGACCGGCCGGGCCGTCACCTGGCAGCAGGCCTGGCCGGGCCGGGCCCCGCTGGTGTCGACGCAGATGGAGTACTCGTTGCTGCAGCGCGGCATCGAGCGCGAGGTGCTGCCGGCGGCGACCGCGCTCGGGCTCGGTGTGCTCCCCTGGTCACCGCTGGGAGCCGGGGTGCTGACCGGGAAGTACCGGGGCGGCACCCCCGCCGACTCCCGCGCCGCGTCACCTCACTTCGCCCGCTTCATCGAGCGGTTCCTCGACGACCGGTGCCGCCGGATCGTGGACGCGGTCGCGACGGCTGCGGACGGCCTGGACGTGACGCCGTTGGAGGTGGCGCTGGCCTGGGTACGCGACGCGCCCGGTGTGACCGCGCCCATCGTGGGGGCTCGCACGGCCGCGCAGCTGCGGGCGTCGCTCGACGCCGAGGACCTGACGCTGCCGGGCGAGATCCGTGACGTCCTGTCCGAGGTGTCGGCGCCGCCGAGCGGCTACCCCGACGGCTGAGACCTGGCGGTCCTGCCACGGCGATCTGGGTGGCTGCGCCACAATGGACCGGATGGCGGAGTGGGAGTACCAGCACCTCTACCTGCCGCGCGGGACGAGCCGGGGAGCCGCGCGGCGGCTGCTGACGGACCACGCCGAGTACGGCCATTGGGAGCTCGCCCGGCTGCGTCTCTTCTCTGACGGCAGCCGACGGGTCGTGCTGCGGCGCAAGGTCATCCGGGTGGTCCGGACCGCCTGACACCGACCCCGGGATCAGCTGGTCGCGAGGAACCGGTCCAGCACCCGCGTACCGAACTGCAGCGAGTCGATCGGCACCCGCTCGTCGATGCCGTGGAACATCCCGGTGAAGTCGAGGTCGGCTGGGAGCCGCAGCGGGGCGAACCCGAAGCCGCGGATCCCCAGGAGGCTGAACGACTTGTTGTCGGTGCCGCCGGAGAGGCAGTAGGGCACGACCCGCGCGCCCGGGTCCTCGGCCTGCAGCGCCGCGACCATGGCGTCCACGAGTGGTCCGTCGAAGGTGGTCTCCAGCGCGATGTCGGTGATGACCTCCTCGCGCCGGACGTCAG
>DASTVO010000088.1:0-15497 GCA_035759075.1 Actinomycetes bacterium | reverse complement strand
CTGCCCGGGGAAGAACCCAGCCAGCCAGCCGTTCGTCCCGCTGGTGTGCCACCGCTGCCCCGGCGCCACGGTCGGGAAGCGACCGTCTCGCAGCCGGCGGTCGGTGCGGGCGAGCTGGCGCAGGGCGAACTGGCGGGCCTGGCGGAACAGGACCTCGCTGTGCGCCTCGCGGGAGTCCGCGGTCGCCGCCGGCAGGGCCGCGCCCCGGGGCGGGAGGACCGGCACCAGTACCGCCAGCACCGCGAGCACCGCCACGAGCGCCCCGGGGAGGTGCCGGCGCGGTCGTTCTCCCCTGTGCTGTCTCATCGCCGTCAGACGGTACGCGGCGGCTCCGCACGGAACGGCGAGAACCACATCCACAGCACCGTCGTCGTCGCACCGAGCGCGGCGACCCACAGGGCCGGGCGCAGGCCGACCGCCGTCGCGACCGCCCCGCCGGCCAGCGCCCCCAGCGGCTTGACGCCCTGCGTGACGGTTCCGAGCGACGCCGTCACCCTCCCGTGCAGCGCTCGGGGCACGGCGGCGAGGACGTAGGCGTTCGACGTGACGTCGAAGACCATGATCGCGAAGCCGAGCACCAGCTCGTTCGCGACCAGCACCACGAGCACCAGCCAGCGTGGGCCGTCCGCGAGCGGGAAGGCGAACAGTCCTGCGGAGAACACGGCGGTGGCGAGCACCAGCGCCCTCCCCTGACCAAGCCGGCCGGTCACCCGGCTCGCGAGCACCGCGCCCGTCAGCGCGCCGGCGCCGCCCGCGACGGTGACGGCGGCGACCATCAGCGGCGTGAACCCCATCGTCCGGGTCAGGTAGACGACCAGCAGCGCCATGACCATCAGGCCGAAGAAGTTGAGGTTCGCCGCGGCGCCGGCGATCGCGCGCATCCGGCGGTACCGCCACATGTAGCCCAGCCCCTCCGCGACCTCCGTGCGCAGCCGGCGGCGCGGCGCCGGCTCGTCGCCCGCGCGCTCGGGCGCCCGCAGCCGGCTGACCAGCAGGGCCGACACGAGGAACGACACCGCGTCGACGAGGACGGCCACCGGCGCGGTGAACAGCTGGACGAGTGCGCCGCCGAGGCCCGGACCGCCGAGCACGGCCGCGGACTCGGCCGCCCGCAGGTGACCGCTGGCCGCGGTCAGCTCCTCCCGGCGTACGACGTCGGGAAGGTGCGCCTGGAACGCCGGGCGGAAGACGACCCGGGCGAAGCCCACCACCAGCTCGACTACCACGAGCTGGGTGACGGTGAGCGCGCCGGCGAGGTGGGCCGCCGGCACGGTGAGCAGGGCGGCCGCCGCGGTCAGGTCGGCCGCCACCAGCAGCGGCCGGCGACGCGGCAGGCGGTCGATCCACGCGCCCGCGAGCAGCGCGAAGCCGACGTACGGCGCGGTCGCAGCTGCCGTGAGCAGCCCCATCTGCAGGGGGCTGGCGCCGAGCAGGACGGCGGCTGCCAGGGGCACCGCGAGGACGGTGACCTCGCTGCCGACCGCCGAGACGGCGTAGGAGGACCAGAGCAGCCGGTAGTCGCGGACGCGGGACAGCCGACGGGAAGGGGCGGCAGAAAGGGTCGTGGACACGGATGTGAAAGTACTGCTTCACATCCTATTTGTGAAGGGGTTGTTTCAGATATGCTCGGGTCATGGCGGACGACGACAGGTTCGGGCGGCGGATCCGCGACCCGCAGGCGCTGCGCGCCCTGGCGCACGCCGGCCGCTACGCGATCCTCGAGCGGCTGCAGGAGGAGGGGCCGGCCACGGCGACCGAGTGTGCCGAGGTCGCGGGCCTTTCTCCCAGCGCGTGCAGCTACCACCTCCGGCTGCTGGCCCGGCACGGGTTCGTGGAGCCCGACGACGACCCCGCGCGCGGCCGCGACGGCCGGGAGCGGTGGTGGCGGGCCACGACCGCCGGCTGGCAGACCGACCCCGAGCCCTCGACCGACCTGGCCGAGATCCAGGCCATCGACTCCACGCTGGTGCGGGTGATGCTCGCCAGCTCGGACGACAAGGTGCTGGCGTTCGTCGACCAGGCGGCCGCCGAGCCGGAGTGGCGCGCGGCCTCCCTGACGTCGAACAGCACGCTGGTGGCCACGGTCGACGAGCTGGTCGAGATCTCCGGGGCGCTGATGGAGGTGCTGCGGCCCTACCTCGCCTCGGCGCGCCCGCCCGGCAGGGCTCCGGAGGGAGCTCGACAGGTTCACGCTGCACTGCGGCTGGCACCCCGCCCGACGGCGGCTCGGGGCGGCTGAGGGACCTCGTCACCGGCGCTGGCGCGGTTTCCGAGGGCGACTAGGCTGGGCAGGCCTGCCAGCACACCGCCACCAGCTCACGAGAACTGCAGGAAGAGGGCGATCTCCGCCGTGTCACAGCCGACTCCGCCATCGGACCAGGGCAAGAAGACGCTGGCCGCCGGCTTCGGGCCGAACGAGTGGCTCGTGGACGAGCTCTACCAGCAGTACCTGCAGGACAAGAGCTCGGTCGACAAGGCGTGGTGGGACTTCTTCGAGGACTACCGGCCGGCCGACTCCGCGCCGGCGCAGACCAACGGCGCCGAGACCCGCCAGACTGCCGGCGCTGCCACCGCCACCCCCGCACCGAGCGCACCCGCGGCCGATGGCGCGGCTGCGCGCGCCGACGGCCCACCGCCGGTCCAGGCCCCCGAGACGGCCGTTGCGCCGAAGCCGGCTCCCGCCCAGCCCGCACCTGCCGCCGAGAAGCCCGCACCTGCCGCCGGGAAGCCGGCCGAGAAGCCCAGCGACGCCGTCCCGCTGAAGGGCCCGGCGGCCCGGGTCGTCACGAACATGGAGGCGAGCCTCGCCGTCCCGACCGCGACCAGCGTGCGCGCGGTTCCGGCGAAGCTGCTCATCGACAACCGCACCGTGATCAACAACGCGCTGCAGCGCGGACGCGGCGGCAAGGTCTCCTTCACCCACCTGATCGGCTACGCCGTGGTGAAGGCGCTGAAGGTCATGCCCGAGATGAACTACGGCTTCGTCGAGGTCGACGGCAAGCCTGCGGTGCGCAAGCCGGAGCACGTCAACTTCGGGCTGGCCATCGACGTGCAGAAGTCCGACGGCTCGCGGTCGTTGCTGGTGCCGTCGATAATGGCCGCCGACGAGATGGACTTCGCCGGGTTCTGGTCCGCGTACGAGGACGTCGTGCGGCGCGCGCGCAACAACAAGCTCACGGCCGACGACTTCGTCGGCACCACGATCAGCCTCACCAACCCGGGCACCATCGGCACGGTCCACTCGGTGCCGCGGCTCATGGCCGGCCAGGGCACGATCATCGGCGTCGGCGCGATGGAGTACCCGGCGGAGTACCAGGGCGCCGCCCCGGAGACGCTGGCCCGGCTCGCCGTCAGCAAGATCATGACGCTGACGTCCACCTACGACCACCGCATCATCCAGGGCGCGCAGTCCGGTGACTTCCTGCGCCGGATCCACGGCCTGCTGCTCGGCGAGGACGGCTTCTACGACGAGGTCTTCCGCGCCCTGCGCATCCCGTACGAGCCGATCCGCTGGGTCCGCGACATCCCGGCCTCGCACGAGGACGACGTCGTCAAGCAGGCCCGCGTGCAGGAGCTCATCCACGCGTACCGCGTGCGCGGCCACCTGATGGCCGACACCGACCCGCTGGAGTTCCGCCAGCGCTCGCACCCCGACCTCGACGTCATCACCCACGGGCTCACGCTGTGGGACCTCGACCGCGAGTTCGCGACCGGCGGCTTCGGCGGCAAGCCGATGGCGACGCTTCGCGAGATCCTCGGGGTGCTGCGCGAGTCGTACTGCCGGCGCATCGGCATCGAGTACATGCACATCCAGGATCCCGAGGAGCGGCGCTGGATCCAGAAGCGCGTCGAGGTCCCCTTCGCCAAGCCGTCCCGCGAGGACCAGCTGAACATCCTGCGCCGGCTCAACGCGGCCGAGGCGTTCGAGACGTTCCTGCAGACCAAGTACGTGGGGCAGAAACGCTTCTCGCTCGAGGGCGGCGAGTCGGTCATCCCGCTGCTGGACGAGGTCATGACCAACGCCGCCGAGGAGGGCCTGGACGAGGTCACGATCGGCATGCCGCACCGCGGCCGGCTCAACGTGCTGGCGAACCTGGCCGGCAAGAGCTACGGCCAGATCTTCCGCGAGTTCGAGGGCAACCAGGACCCGCGCTCGGTGCAGGGCTCCGGCGACGTGAAGTACCACCTGGGCACCGAAGGCCAGTTCACCGCGCCCGACGGCAGCACCACGAAGGTCTACCTCGCCGCGAACCCCTCGCACCTCGAGGCGGTCAACCCGGTGCTCGAGGGCATCACCCGCGCCAAGCAGGACCGCATCGACAAGGGCGAGCAGGGTTTCACCGTCCTGCCGGTGCTGCTGCACGGCGACGCGGCCTTCGCCGGGCAGGGAGTCGTGGCGGAGACCCTGAACCTCTCCCAGCTGCGCGGCTACCGCACCGGCGGCACGATCCACGTGGTCATCAACAACCAGGTCGGCTTCACCACCTCGCCCGCCGCCTCGCGCTCGTCGTTCTACTGCACCGACGTCGCCCGGATGATCCAGGCGCCGATCTTCCACGTGAACGGCGACGACCCCGAGGCCTGCGTCCGGGTCGCGAAGCTGGCCTACGAGTACCGCCAGGCGTTCAAGAAGGACGTCGTCATCGACCTCGTCTGCTACCGACGCCGTGGTCACAACGAGGGCGACGACCCATCGATGACGCAGCCGCTGATGAACCGCCTCATCGAGGGCAAGCGGTCGGTGCGCAAGATCTACACCGAGTCGCTGATCGGTCGCGGCGACATCTCGGTCGAGGAGGCCGAGCAGGCGCTGCGGGACTACCAGGGCCAGCTCGAGCGCGTCTTCACCGAGACTCGCGAGGCGATCACCGCGTCGAAGGACCAGGGCACCGGCGAGGGCCTCGAGCCGCCGTCGGAGCAGAAGTCATCGGTGGGTGCGGCCCGGCCGACCGCGGTCGACCTCACCGTCGTCAAGCGGATCGCCGACGCGCACGTCGCGCTGCCGGACGGCTTCACCGTGCACCCCAAGCTGATGCCGCTGCTGCAGAAGCGCGCCGGCATGGCGTCCGACGGCGGCATCGACTGGGCGATGGGCGAGCTGTTCGCCTTCGGCTCGCTGCTGATGGAGGGCAAGCCGGTGCGGCTCGCCGGCCAGGACAGCCGGCGCGGCACGTTCGTCCAGCGGCATGCGGTGCTGACCGACAAGCAGACCGGCGACGAGTGGGTTCCGCTCGCGCACCTCGACGAGTCACAGGCGCGGTTCTGGATCTACGACTCGCTGCTCTCGGAGTTCGCGGCGATGGGCTTCGAGTACGGCTACTCGGTGGCCCGCCCCGACGCCCTGGTGCTGTGGGAGGCGCAGTTCGGCGACTTCTTCAACGGCGCACAGACCATCATCGACGAGTTCATCTCCTCGTCGGAGCAGAAGTGGAACCAGCGGTCATCGGTGGTGCTGCTGCTGCCGCACGGCTTCGAGGGGCAGGGTCCCGACCACTCGTCCGGGCGGATCGAGCGGTTCCTGCAGCTGTGCGCCGAGGACAACATGACGGTCGCCCACCCGTCGACGCCGGCGTCGTACTTCCACCTGCTGCGCCAGCACGCCTACCGGGAGCCGCGCCGACCGCTGGTCGTCTTCACCCCGAAGTCGATGCTGCGGCTGCGCGCCGCCGCGTCAGCGGTCGAGGACTTCACCTCCGGGTCGTTCCAGCCGGTCATCGGCGAGGTCGAGACCGGCATCGACGCGGCCGGTGTGCAGAGGGTGCTGCTCTGCTCGGGCAAGGTCTACTACGACCTGCTGGCGGAGCGGGCGAAGCGGGCCGGGTCCGGCGGCGACAAGGTCGCGATCGTGCGGGTCGAGCAGCTCGCGCCGCTGCCGGGGCGGGAGATCGCCCACGCCGTGGCCGACTACCCCAACGCTGACCTCGTGTGGGTGCAGGAGGAGCCGGCGAACCAGGGACCGTGGCCGTTCGTCGCGCTCAACCTGCCGGCCCACCTCGGGGGCCGCGGGCTCTCGTGCGTCTCGCGCAACGCCTCTGCCTCGCCGGCCGCGGGCTCGCACAAGAAGCACGACGAGGAGCAGCGCGCCCTGGTCGAGCACGCCCTGTCCGTCTGAGGGGCGGCCCGTGTACTTCACCGACCGCGGCATCGAGGAGCTCGAGGCACGTCGCGGCGAGGAGCAGGTCAGCCTCGCCTGGCTGTCCGCGCGGCTGCAGGAGTTCGTCGACCTCAACCCGGACTTCGAGGTGCCCGTGGAACGGCTGGCCACCTGGCTGGCCCGTCTCGACGACGAGGACGACTGACGCAACCACCTTGACACCTGCCCAACGCGATATATCGTCTCTCTAAACGCGATGCATCGTGAGGGGAGCAGGACATGCAGGAGTGGCGCATCGAGCAGCCGCAGTCGATCGACCTCGAGGGCGTCCGCCGCCTGCAGGTCCGGATGGTGGCCGGCAGCGTCGACGTGGTCGGGCGCACCGAGGACGCCGAGAGCGGAGCCGCCCAGGTCGAGGTCAGCGACCTCGAGGGGCCGCTGGTCGTCACCCTGGAGAACGGCACCCTGACGGTGCAGCACGAGCGGCTCACCTGGGGAGGCCTGTTCGACTGGGTGAGCAACCGCAAGGCCAGCGCGGTGGTGTCGGTGTCGGTCCCCGCCGACTGCCCGGTCGAGCTCGGGGTCGTGTCGGCCGACGCCGTGGTGTCCGGCATCACCGCGGACCGCACGGCGGTGAAGAGCGTGTCCGGCGACGTGACCCTCGACGGGGTGAGCTCCGACATCACCGCCCAGACCGTGAGCGGAGACCTCGAGTCCCGCCGGCTCCAGGGCCGGCTGCGCTTCACCACCGTCTCCGGCGACCTCACCGTGGTGTCGGGCGCCAGCGAGGAGGTCAAGGCCGAGACGGTCTCCGGCGACCTGGTCCTCGACCTCGACCTCGACGCCGGCGGGCGGATCGACGTCTCCAGCGTCTCGGGCGACCTCACGCTGCGGATGCCGGACTCCGTCGGCCTGCAGGTGGACGTGAAGTCGATGAGCGGCTCGCTGGACAGCGCGTTCGACGGCGTCCGGTCCGAGCGCAAGCCGGGGTCGGCGACCCTGCGCGGCCTGGTCGGCACCGGCGACGGCCGGCTCACGGCCAAGACGGTCTCCGGCGACGTCACCCTGCTGCGCCGCCACGACGAGGTCCGGGCATGAGCCCGGTCTTCGGACACGGCCGGCTGCGGCTCTACCTGCTCAAGCTGCTCGACGAGAGCCCCCGGCACGGCTACGACGTGATCCGTGAGCTCGAGGACCGGTTCATGGGCCTGTACTCCCCCAGCGCCGGCACGGTCTACCCGCGGCTGGCCCGGCTGGAGGCCGAGGGCCTGGTCGAGCACGAGGTGTCCGAGGGCCGCAAGGTCTACCGCATCACGGGTGCCGGCCGGGCCGAGCTCGCCGACCGGCAGGGCGACCTGGACGACCTGGAGGCGGAGATCGCCGGATCGGTGCGCGACCTCGCCACCGAGATCCGCTCCGAGGTGCGCGGGTCGGTGAAGGACCTGCAGGCCGAGCTCAAGTCCGCCGCGCGGGACGTGCGCCGAGAGAGCCGGCACGTCGCCCGCGAGGCCCGCCAGGCGGCTCGTCACGACCCGGTCCTCGGCGACCTGGACCTCAGCCTGGACTGGTTCCGCTCCGAGGTCCGCAGCCTCGCCCGCGGCCGCGCCCTGTCCCCCGAGGACGTCGCCGCGGTGCGCACCATGCTGCAGCGCGCCCTCGACGACGTCCGCCGGCTGGTCCGCGGCTAGAGCACCGGCGGTTCCGGCTCGACCGGCGTCGGCTCGAACAGCTCGGCGAGCCAGGCCGGGACCCCGTCGCCGAAGGCCTCGTGCCCGGCCGCGGTGGCCTCGAGCAGGGCCCGCCGGTAGCACGCGGCGCGGCCGACCCCTCCGACGCGCAGCGCGAGCCGGACGGCCTCGCGCAGCTCGGTCACCGCGTACTCGCCGGTCCACAGCTCGAGGTAGGCATCCCGCAGCCGCAGCAGCTCCGGCGCGCCGGGTGCCAGCCCGCACCGGTCCGAGACCACCCGCAGGGTCACCAGCAGCGTGGCGAACGGGTGGGCGACCGTGGCGTCGCCCCAGTCGAAGACGCGGTACGGCGTGGCCGGCGAGCCGGTCAGGAAGACGTTGGCGTCGTGCAGGTCGTCGTGGTTGAGCGTGGCAGGGATCCCCAGCGCGGCCAGGTCCGCGCACAGCCGCGCGTACGCGGAGGAGGCTGCTCGCTGCCGGTCCAGCTGCTCGCGGGTGATCCCGCCCGGCCGGCCGGTCTGCAGCGCCGCGTCGTCACCGAGCAGGTCCTCGCGCAGCTGCGGCAGCGCCGCCGGCCGGTTGTCCGGCACACCCAGGGCGAGCATCTCGTCGACCTTCGGCTCGAGCGCGCGCTGCAGACCCGCGTACTCCACCAGCACCTGCTCCCAGTGCGGCAGGTCGGTCTGATCCCCCTGGGCGGCGCGCAGCGTCGTGCCGCCGTCCGGCAGCAGCAGCCATCCCCTGCCCACGTCGACCGCCAGCGGGTGCAGCACGTGCTCGGGGAGCCACCCGGCCAGCGCCGCGACGAGCCCCGCCTCGTGCGCCATGCCGCGCGCGTTGGCCTTGAACCACACCGTCCCGCCGGAGGCGGGCACCCGCCAGACGGTCGACCACGGCAGCGCCCGGAGCTCCGTCGCCTCCCCGGCCCGGGGCCGCCCGCAGGCCCGCAACGCCTGGTCGACCCACTCGGCGGCGCCCGCGCGCCACTGCGGGTCGCGCCAGCGAGGGAGCGCGGTGTCCTGCTCGGTCACTCCGGCCGGCTCAGGACGATCTTGCCGAAGACGTCGCCGGACGCGAGCCGGCGCAGGCCCTCGGCCGCCTCCTCCAGCGGAAGGACCGAGTCGACGACGGGGCGCACGCCGGTCTCGGCCAGCATCCGCACGAGGCGTTCGAGCTCCTCCCGGGTGCCCATGGTCGAGCCGACGATGCGCTGCTGGAGGAAGAAGACGCGCCGCAGGTCGGTGCTCGCGTGGTGCCCGCCGGTGGCGCCGCTGACCACGACCGTGCCGCCCTGCCGCAGCGACTTCAGGCTGTGCTCCCAGGTCGCGGCGCCGACGGTCTCCATCACCGCGTCCACCCGCTCGGGCAGCCGGGCACCGGTCTCGAACGCCTGCGCCGCGCCGAGCTCGACGGCGCGAGCCCGTTTCGCCTCGTCCCGGCTGGTCACCCACATCCGCAGCCCAGCGGCCCGCCCGAGCCCGACGAGGGCGGTGGCCACCCCGCCGCCCGCGCCCTGCACCAGCACGGTCGATCCCGGCTGGACGCCGGCCTGGGTGAAGAGCATCCGGTACGCGGTGAGCCACGCCGTCGGCAGGCAGGCGGCCTCCTCGAAGCTGAGCCCCGCCGGCTTGGGCACCAGGTTGCGCCGCGGCACCTGGACGAGGTCGGCCAGCGTCCCGTCGTACTTCTCCGACAACAGCGTCCGCCGGGGGTCCAGCGTCTCGTCGCCGCGCCAGTCGGGGTCGCCGACCACGGCGTGCACGACGACCTCGTTGCCCTGCTCGTCGACACCGGCACCGTCGCAGCCGAGCACCATCGGCAGCCTGTCCTCGGAGAGCCCGACGCCGCGCAGGCTCCACACGTCGTGCTGGTTCAGCGACGCCGCCCGCAACCGCACGGTCACCCAGCCGTCGCGGGGGACAGGGTCCGGGTGCTCGCCGACCTGCAGCGCGGCCAGCGGGTCGTCGGGGTCCAGCCGGACAGCGGTCGCAGCGAGCATGCGCGCGACCCTACCGAGCGCGCTCGGCCGCCCGGAGTCGCGCGATCATCACCCGCAGCATCGGCACCGCGACCTCGGGGTGCTCCTCCAGCAGCTCCGCGAACGTCCACTTGTCGAGGGCGAAGGTCGTCATGCCCTGGTCGCCGGCGCGCACCTCGGCCGACCGGGGCTGGCCGTCGACGAGTGACAGCTCGCCGAAGTACTCCCCCGGGGCGATCCGGCCGTGGACGGCGCCGTCGACGCTGGCCGTGGCGTCCCCGGCGAGCACAACGTGCATCTCCACGCCCTTCTGCGAGAAGCCGCGGAACCCCCCGACCTCCTCGCCCTGGGCCAGGACCACCTGGCCGGGCCCGAACGACTCCTCCCGCCCGGCGCCGGCGATGCGGCGCAGGACCCGCGGGCTCAGGCCGTTGAAGAGGTCGACCTTCGCGAGCACGAACACCAGCTGGTCGGCATCCATCGGGATCCCCTTCCTGGCCGGTGCCCGCAATCTAGAGCCCGAGCAGCGGTGCGCTGGAACAAGTTGGTCGCTGAGACGCGATACATCTTGACTTTTCCAGCACGCGATATATCGTCTTCTCGGACGCGACACATCGCGACTTGAGATCCGGAGGACCACATGCGACTCGCCACCGTTCGGGGCACCGTCCCGACGCTCACCCGTCCCAGGACGCCTCGCCGCCCGGAGCTGCCGCACCGGCACCCGCGGCCCGCGCCTCCCCCGCTGGCGTGACCTACGTCTGGTCGGCCCCCTGGTCGGCCCTCTGGTCGGAATCGAGCCTGACGCAGGCGTCTGCGGCGAGCCAGAACAGCTGCTCCCGCACGGAGGTGGCGGTCGTCCACCCGCGGTCGTCCCAGGCGCTGCCGGCCAGCGAGTCGCCGGCATAGAGCAGCTGGGCGAAGCGCACCCCGCGGTAGCGGGCCACGGCAAAGAAGGCCGACGCCTCCATCTCCACGGTCAGGCACCCCTCAGCCACCCGCCGCTGCATCCGCGAGCGGGTCTCGCGGTACAGGCCGTCGGTGGTCCAGCTGCGGCCGGTGACGAACGGGACGCCGGACTCGCGCAGGGTCGTCTCCAGCACCGCGACGCCCTCAGGGTCGGCCTCCACCGTCCTGGACGGGGCCAGGTAGTGCAGCGACGTGCCCTCGTCGCGGACCGCGCTGTCGACCACCACCGCGTGCCCGAGGACGAGCTCCGGGACGAGCGCGCCGGCACCGCCCACGGCGACGAACGTCCGTCCGCCCAGCGCGATGGCCTCCTCGAGGAAGCCGGCCGCGAGCGGCGCGCCGACGCCGGGATGGAGCACCGCGAGCCGGCTCCCGTCGCGCTCGATCTCCCACACCGGGTGCGTGCCGTGCGCCGCGGCGAGCACCTTGACCTGGCGCGCGTCGCCGCGGGACGCAACCTGCTCCACCATCTCGCTGAAGAAGCACAGGACGACGCAGGGCGGGACGTCGACGGGCTGGACGACGTCGGACGGCTCGAAGACGCCAGGCGCGTCTAGGTCGTCCTCCAGCAGCGGCAGGTCGTGCAGGTCGTGTATGGCGTCCACGGGCGACATCGTGCCCTGTCGCTCAGCGGCGGGCGACCCCGTCGCGGACCGCGACCGCCGAGACCGCGGTAGCCACCGCGGGCGCGACGCGCTCGTCGAACGGGCTGGGCACCACGTAGTCCTCGCGGAGGTCGTCGGCCACGACCGCCGCGAGCGCCTCGGCAGCGGCCAGCTTCATCGACTCGGTGATGGCCCGCGCCCGCACGTCGAGCGCCCCGCGGAAGATGCCCGGGAACGCCAGGACGTTGTTGATCTGGTTCGGGTGGTCGCTGCGCCCGGTGGCCACCACCCGGGCGTGCCGGCGGGCGACGTCCGGGTGGATCTCCGGGTCCGGGTTGGCCAGCGAGAACACGATGGCGTCCGCAGCCATCGACGCGACCGCCTCCTCGGGGACGACGCCGCCGGAGACCCCGATGAAGACGTCGGCGCCGCGCATGGCCTCGGCCAACGAGCCGGTGTGCCCACCGGCGTTGGTGGCCTCGGCGAGGTGACGCTTGACCGCGGTGAGGTCGGACCGGCCGTCGTGCAGGACACCGAGCCGGTCGGCCACCGAGATGTCGCCGATGCCCGCCTCCCGCAGGATCGTGGTCACCGCGACGCCCGCGGCGCCGGCGCCGGACACGACCGCGCGCAGGTCACCGAGCGCGCGACCGGTCAGCCGAGCGGCGTTGCGCAGCGCCGCCAGGACGACCACCGCCGTCCCGTGCTGGTCGTCGTGGAAGACCGGTATGTCCAGCCGCTCGATCAGCCGGCGCTCGATCTCGAAGCAGCGCGGCGCGCTGATGTCCTCGAGGTTGATGCCGCCGAACGCCGGCGCCAGGCGCGCCACCGTCTCGACGATGTCGTCCGCGTCGGAGGCGTCGAGGCAGATCGGGACGGCGTCCACCCCGGCGAACTCCTTGAAGAGGACCGCCTTGCCCTCCATCACGGGCAGCGCCGCCTCCGGACCGATGTCCCCGAGCCCGAGCACCGCCGAGCCGTCGGTCACGACGGCCACCACGTTCGACTTCCAGGTGAGCTCGTGGACGAGGTCAGGGTCCTCGGCGATGGCCGAGCACACCCGGGCCACGCCCGGCGTGTAGGCGAGCGAGAGGTCGTCGCGGTCGCGCAGCGGGACGGTCGAGACCGTCGCCAGCTTGCCGCCGACGTGCAGCGCGAAGGCCGGGTCGTCCTGGTCGTACGCGGGGGGAGCCGCCCGCTTCTGCGTCACGGCTCGAGTGTCCTGCACTGACATGTCGGTGTCCCTTTCCGCCGGCTCGGTGACGACCAGGCTCGCCGGACGTGATGGCGTCCGGCCGACTGGCACGCGAACAGCGGGGGTGACCCGTGGCCAGGATCCTAGGCGCTGGCCTTCAGCCGGCCGCGGAGCAGGGCCAGCCGCTCCTCGAGGATCGCCTCGAGCTCGGGCACGGTGCGGCGCTCCATCAGGTGCTGCCACGGGGTCTTCGCGACCGGCTTGCCGCCGCGGGCGGCCAGCTCGACCTGCTGGCGGGCCTGGTCGGCCAGGGCGGGGTCGAGGCCGTCCGCCACCGCCCCGAGGCCGCACTCGGCGCAGTCCCAGATCGCCGGAAGGTCCTCGGCCTCCGCCGAGAACGGCACCTCGGTGACGTGCTGCAGCGGGCACAGGTAGCGGGCCTGCCGCACCTCGGCGACGCTCGGGCCGTCCCCCTTCTCGTAGCTCGTCCCGCCCAGGTTCGACCCGACGATCCTGCCTCGGCCTGCCATGCGCGCTCCTTGTTGCTCGTCGTCCGCAGCCAGGCACCACCGGGCCGGCGTCGGTCACCGGTGAGGCTGCGAGAGATCGCGACGGGGACCATTTCCCGCACGTCGCGGCACTCAGTGTACCGCGTGATCTCAGGCCGGCGCGAGCTCGGCGTCGCCGGCCCGCTGCTCCGGGACCTCGCTGTCGAGGCGCGCGTCGTCGAGCACGGTGTCCAGCGGCAGCGTCATGCAGCGGATCGAGCCGCCGCCCTTGTGCAGCTCGCTCACGTCGACGGTCTCCACGGCGAAGCCCCAGGCCTCCAGCCGCCGGGCCACCCGGGCGGGCGTGCCCTGCGGCATGATCACGATCTCGCCGACGACGACCGAGTTGGCGCAGAACGTGAACGCCTCCTCCTCGTCGATCACCAGCGGCTGCGGGACCAGCGCCTGGACGGCTGCCCGACCGGCGGCGTCCCAGGCGCTCGGCGCCACGATCGCCCGGGTCTCGTCCAGCGGGCAGAAGCTGAGGTCGAGGTGGTAGAGCGCCGGGTGGACGACACCGACGGAGGCCACCCGCACGCCGAGCTCACGTGAGAGCACGGCGTGGGCAGCCAGGTCCGTGCGCGGGCCGTTCGCGACGAGCAGGGAGTCGCCGAAGAGGAACGCGTCGCCTGCCTCGAAGGCGCCGACGTTGAAGTCGGCCAGCCGGGTCGTGCGCAGTCCGGCCTCGCCGAACCACCACTCCGCCGCCTCGGCCTCGGGCTTGCGCTCGTCGTAGCGGAAGCTCGTGACCGCGACGTGGTCGCCGTCGATGAGGCCGTAGTTCATCGCGTAGACCATGTCCGGCGTGCCCGGCAGCTGCGGGATCCGCTCGACGACGGCACCGGCGCGCTCGATCGTGGCGGCGAGGTGGTCCCACTGGGCCAGGGCGCGGTCGGCGTCGACGGGCGAGTCGACGTCCATCCAGGGGTTGATCGCGTAGTCGACCCGGAAGTGCTCGGGACGGCACATCAGGTAGCGACGGCCCCAGGACAGCGGACGGATCTCAGGCACGGCTCCACCTCTCCACGAATTGCCGGATTGTCGGACAATTATTGTCGGACAACCGGAGTGTGAGGCCAAGGGTCCGCTAGTGTCAAACGCGTGGTCGACGTGCCGGACATCGACCGGTCGAGCACCACCGACCGGGTCGCCGGTGCGCTGCGGGAGATGCTCTTCAGCGGTGACCTCGCACCCGGGGAGCCGCTGAGGGAAGTGAGTCTCGCCGACAGCTTTCATGTGGCCCGGTCAACGGTCCGGGAGGCGCTGCAGGTGCTGACCGCGGAGGGGCTGCTGACCCGCGAGCCGAACAAGGGCGCCACGGTCACCGCCCTCTCCGAGCACGACATCGCCGAGATCTTCGAGGCCCGGCTGGTGCTGGAGAGCGCCGGTGTGCGGGCGGGCACCGCCGGGGCCGACCTGTCGCCGGTGACAGCGGCCTTGTCCGCGTACGCCGAGGCCGCCGCCGCCGAGGACGCGGTCGTCGCGACCCACGCCCACCTCGAGTTCCACACCTCCCTGGTGGCGCTGCTCGGCAACTCCCGGCTCGTCGCGAGCGCCGACGCGCTCACCGCCGACCTCCGGCTCGCGCTGGCGTCGGTGGAGCGTCAGCGCCGCAACGCCCGCCAGCAGGTCTCGGCGCACCGCCGGCTGCTGACGCTGATGCGCGCGGGCGACGAGCACGCCGCCCTCGAGGAGCTCCAGGCGCACCTGGGCGCGGCGCGGCTGTCCGTCACCGAGCGGGTGCGCGGCGCCTGAGCGGCCACAGCCGCAGCAGCACCGTCGCGAGCACGTCCTCGTCGGCCAACGGCCCGTCCGACCACGAGTCGACGCCCTCCAGGGGGTTGTCGCGCTCGACCCACCAGCCGTCAGCGGCGCGCACCGCCGCCCGCTTCACCGACACCGGCCGGCCCGGCCAGCGCACCACGACCAGTCGCCCGACCGTGGGCCGCCCGCCCCAGCGGACCAGCAGCTGGTCACCGTCGCGCAGGGTCGGCTCCATCGACCTGCCGCGCACCAGCACCCGGCCCAGCCGGGGCGGTCTGGGCAGGGGCACGGTGGGGCTCCTCGGGCGGCGCGGGGCGACGGGTAGCCGTCGCCGTCAGGGGTACGGACGCGGAGTAGTGTCCAGGAGAATCCAGCCAGCGGTAAGGAAGGACTGATCCCGTGCTGTCGCGACTGTTCGCCCCGAAGACCGTGGTCCACGCCCACTGCGACCTGCCCTGCGGTGTCTACGACCCGGCCCAGGCCCGCATCGAGGCCGAGTCGGTCAAGGCCATCTGCGAGAAGTACCAGGACAACACCGACGAGGTCTTCCGGACCCGAGCCATCGCCATCAAGGAGCAGCGCGCCGAGCTGGTCAAGCACCACCTCTGGGTGCTGTGGACCGACTACTTCAAGCCGCCGCACTTCGAGAAGTACCC
>DASTVO010000087.1:0-4242 GCA_035759075.1 Actinomycetes bacterium | reverse complement strand
CTGGGACCTCTGCCACCGCAGGCTGCTGCCCGAGTCGACGCTGCAGGTGGGCACCACGCTCGCCCGCGTCCTGCTCTCCCTCGGCCGGCTGGCGGAGGCTGCGGAGGTCGTCCGGGAGTGCCGCGCGGTCGGCCGCCGAGTCAGCGCGGTCACCCCGATGCGAGCCTTCGGTGTGACCCTGGCGTGGTCGCTCGAGGCCAGCACCGGCAGCTGGCGGACGGCCGTCGACGGTCTGCGGGCTGCCGCCCAGGAGGAGGACAACCCGCACTTTCGGCTGCAGGCACACCTGGAACGCGCGACGACGGTGAGCCGGCTGGACCCGGACGGCGGGGGCGGGGAGGTACGGGACTGCGTGGCCGCCGCCCTGGACGACGCCGCCACGGCCGGGTGCCGCCGCTGCCTCTCCGAGACCATCCTGCGCTGCGCCCAAGGGCTGGCCCGGGTCGGCAGCCCCGAGGAGGCCCGCGAGCTGGCTGCGCGGACCTCGGTCAACGCCGCCGACGAGTACCTGCAGTTCTGGGCCGCCTGGACGGGCGCGACCATCCAGCTCGCGGCCGGCGACCTCGCGGCGGCCGGGACCCTGCAGGACGTCGTCGACCTCGGGCAGCGACAGGGCCTTCGCCTCGAGTCGCTGTGGGCGCGCCTGGACCTGGCCGCCGCCTTGCTGGGCGCCGACCGTGACCGGGCCCTCGAGGTCCTGACCGGCGTGTGCGCCGACGCCGAGCGGATGGGTGCCGCGACCGAGCTACAGGTGGCCGGCCGGCTGCTGCGCGGCCAGGGGGTGCGGGCCTGGCGGCGGGGCGGGCGAGCGACGGGGCCCGACCAGCTCGGGGCGCTGACGGCCAGGGAGCGGGAGGTCGCCCGGCTCGTCGCCACCGGGGCGAGCAACCCGGAGATCGCCGCGGCCGTGTTCGTCTCCCGCCGGACCGTCGAGCACCACGTCTCGAACGTGCTGGCCAAGCTCGGGCTGCGCAACCGGGCCGAGCTGACGGCGCTCGTCGCCGGGGAGCACTCCGCGACCCAGAGTGGGCCCTGACGCCGGGTGAACACCGGACGAACACTCCGAAGCCGGGCGTAACCGGCCCGGCCGCTGGGAAGTTGACACCGACGTGACCTCCCCTGCCCCGGGACACGTGTCCCGCCGAGAGCTCCTGCGATGGTCGGCCCTCTCCGGGGCCGCGCTCCTCACCCCCGCCGTCGGTGCCGTGCCAGCCGTGGCAGCCCCGGCGAGCCCGTCACCCGCATTCCGGCACGGCGTCGCGTCGGGCGACCCGTTGCCCGACGGCGTCGTGATCTGGACGCGGGTGACGCCCACACCCGACGCGTTGCCCGGTTCCGGGTCCGGCCCCGCCGTGGACGTGCGCTGGGAAGTGGCGACCGACCCGGGATTCCGGCGCGTCGTCCGCAAGGGCACCGTCGGCACCGGCCCGGCCCGCGACCACACCGTCAAGGTGGACGTCCGGGGCCTGGCCGCCGGCACCGACCACTACTACCGGTTCCACCTCGGCAAGGTCCGGTCCCCCGTCGGTCGCGCGCGCACCGCACCGCATGCCCTGGCCGCGGTGGCCCGTCTCCGCCTCGGCGTCGTGAGCTGCTCTAACTGGCAGGCCGGCTACTTCTCGCCGTACCGGCACCTCGCCGACCGCGGCGACCTCGACGCCGTGCTGCACCTGGGCGACTACCTCTACGAGTACGGACGTGGCGAGTACGGGGCCCGCGGCGTCGACGTCCGGGGGCACGAGCCGGCGCACGAGATGAGGACCCTGGCCGACTACCGGGCGCGCCACGCGCAGTACAAGACCGACCCCGACCTGCAGCGGCTGCACGCCGCCTGCCCGTGGATCGTCACCTGGGACGACCACGAGAGCGCGAACGACGCCTGGCGGGACGGCGCCGAGAACCACACCGAGGGCGCCGAGGGCTCGTGGGCGCAGAGGGCGGCGTGGGCGCGCCAGGCGTACGCGGAGTGGATGCCCGTCCGCGACGCCGACCCGCTCTACCGGCGGCTCCGGTTCGGCCAGCTGGCCGAGCTGTCCATGCTCGACCTCCGCACCTACAGGTCGCAGCAGGTCTCCACCGCCCACGTCGGCCCAGGCGTTCCGGTCGACCTGTCCGGCATCGACGACCCGTCGCGCAGCATCACCGGCGACGCGCAGCTGCAGTGGCTCAAGGACGGCCTGCTCGCCGACGCGCAGTGGAAGCTGGTCGGCAACCCGGTGATGATCGCCCCGGTCGTCTTCCCACCGCTGCCCGCGGAGGTGTCGCGTCCGGTCGCCGACATGACCGGGCTCTACCCGCCGGACGGCGTGCCGTACAACGTCGACCAGTGGGACGGCTACACCGCCGACCGCCGTGAGCTCTTCACGCACCTAGCCGACCACGGCGTGCAGGACACGGTGTTCCTCACCGGCGACATCCACTCGTCCTGGGCCTGCGACCTGCCGCTGGACGCCGGCACCTACCCGGCCTCGCGGTCGGTCGGCACCGAGCTGGTGTGCACCTCGGTCACCTCGGACAACCTCGATGACCTCACGAAGTCCCCGCCGCGGACCACGTCCGTCACCGTCGAGGAGGGCATCAAGGCCAACAACCGGCACGTGAAGTACCTGGAGTTCGACTCGCACGGCTACTCCGTGCTCGACATCACCCCGGAGCGCGTGCAGATGGACTGGTTCTACGTCGCCGACCGGACGTCACCGTCGAGCGCGGCCGCGTGGGCCGCGTCGTACGCGGTGCCGGCCGGGACCCAGCAGGCGCAGCGCGTCGCGGGGCCGGTCCGATGAGCACGCTCGACCGCCGCACCTTCCTGCGCCGCGCCGCCGGCGCCGGTACCGCCGCGGTGCTCGGCGGCGGCACCGTCCTGGGCGCGCCGCCGGCTGCCGCCAAGCCGAGGCCCGGCGGCGCGACGCCACCGCGACGGGTGTACGTCCTCGTGGTCGACGGGTGCCGACCGGACGAGGTGGTGTCCGGGCTGATGCCGCGCCTCGCGGCGCTGCGGGCCACGGGCACGAACTACCCGGCGGCCCGGTCGCTGCCGGTGATGGAGACGATCCCCAACCACGTGATGATGATGAGCGGGGTCCGGCCGGACCGCTCAGGCGTACCCGCCAACCAGGTCTACGACCGGGCGGCCGGCGAGATCCGCGACCTGGACCGCCCCACCGACCTGCGCTTCGAGACACTGCTCGAGCGGCTGCGGACGACCGGTCGCACCACCGCCTCGGTGCTGTCCAAGCGGTACCTGCACGGCATCTTCGACGGTCGGGCAACCCACGCCTGGGACCCCGCGCCCGAGGTGCCGGTCAGCGGGCACGCCCCGGACGCCGCCACCGTCGAGGCGCTCATCGACCTGGTCGATGCACACGACCCGGACCTCGTGTTCGCCAACCTCGGCGACGTGGACCGTTTCGGCCACTCCGACCTCACCGGCAGCACGCTGCAGGCGGCCCGCAAGGTGGCGCTGGCCGACACGGACACGCAGGTGGGTCGGTTCCTGGACCACCTGACGTCGACCGGGCGGTACGCGGACTCGGTGCTGCTGGTTCTCGCCGACCACTCGATGGACTGGTCGCTGCCCGGACGGATCGTCTCGCTCACGCCGGTCTTCGACGCCGACCCGCTCCTGTCCGGCCGGTTCGTGCTCGCCCAGAACGGCGGCGCCGACCTCGCGTACTGGACCGGCCCGGACGCGGAGCGGACAGCGGCCGTCGCCCGGATGCGGGCGCTCGCGACGGCCACGGACGGCGTCCTTGCCGCGCACCCGCCGGAGGCTCTGCGCCTCGGCCCGGAGGCCGGCGACCTGGTTCTCTACTGCCGCGCCGGCTGGCGGTTCACCGAGCCGCAGCCCTACGACAACCCGATCCCGGGCAACCACGGCCACCCGGCGACCGAGCCGATCCCCTTCTTCGTCTCCGGCGGCTCACCGCTGGTGCGGCGGGGGGCGACGTCGACCGGGGCAGCCCGCCCAGTGGACATCGCACCGACCGTCGGCGCGCTGTTCGGTTTGCCGGCGCCGACCGGCGGGTCCGCGACGACGGTGAGCCCCACCGTGATGGGGTCGGCGTCCGACCAGGACAGCTTCAGGGCGAGGACGAACGCGCCGGGCCGTCGATGCGCCGGCAGCGGCGCGGCCGAGACCACGATGTCGACCGACTGCGACCCGGACCCGTTGGGCATGGCCTGACGGTACCGGGCATGGTTCGGACCCGGGCGCGGGTCTCGGAGGGGGCGGCCGCGCCCGGG
>DASTVO010000086.1:0-2445 GCA_035759075.1 Actinomycetes bacterium | reverse complement strand
GTCTACGTCGGCGAGAGCATCGACTTCTGGCGGGTCGAGGAACGCGACGAGGGCACCCTGCTGCGGCTGCGGGCCGAGATGCGGCTCCCCGGGCTGGCCTGGCTCGAGCTCGCAGTCGAGCCCGACCCCCACCGGCCCGACCGCTCGGTCTACCACCAGCGGGCGCTCTTCCACCCGAAGGGCCTCTTCGGCCACCTCTACTGGTGGTCGGTGGCGCCGTTCCACGGGATCGTCTTCGGCAGCATGGCCCGCAACATCGCCCGGGCTGCCGAGGCCCTGGAACGCGGCCAGGCTGTCCGCACGACCCCGTCCTGAGCCCCTCAGTCCGGCCCCGCCTGGGCACCTGACTCGGTACCCTCGCTCGAGCAGCTGCACCTGGTGGGGGGGACCAGCGGGGAGGGACGGGTCAGGTGGACCACGCGGCAACCGACGACGTCGAGTTCACCCACCGGTTCGTGGCGACGTCCGATACGCGGAGGCAGTGCGCGCTGGCGTTCGTGAGACACGTGCACCGGGCCAGGACTACGTGGGTCCTCTACTCGGCCCTCCTGATGCCCTTCACGGTCCTGATCTTCAGTGGCATGGACGAACGGTTCAGCCTCGAGTCGCGGCTCGTCTGGGCTTTGATCTTCGCGCTCGCGCCGACGCTCGTCGTGGCTGGCTGCTTCGCCGCACTCGGCTATGTCCGGACCCTTCGGGGAGCGCCGGCCGCGGCCGGCCATGATCGGCACAGGGCCACACAATCGAGGCCACCTGCTCCGGACCGGTCGGCCTCCAGGCGAGGGTCGGCCTCAGTCGAGCGCGGACTGTGTGGCCTGGTGGTGATCATGCAATTGGGCGGCTCGTGACTCAGTCGAGGTTGCGGCCGCGGCGGAGGCGGTTCTTCGCCTCGTCCTGGTCGACGACCGGCCGCGGGTAGCCCAGGGCCTCGAACTCGTCGTCCGGCAGCAGCCACGGCTCGTGCACGTACGCGTCGTCGACGTCGGTGAGCTCCTCGACGTACCGGCGCACGTAGGCTCCGCGCGGGTCGTGCCGGCGCGCCTGCAGCACCACGTTGTACGTCCGGTTGTAGCGGCTGTCCGTGCCGGTCCCCGCGACCCACTGCCAGTTCATCGTGTTGTTCGCGACGTCGGCGTCGAGCAGCAGGTCGACGAAGTGCTGCGCGCCCTCCCGCCAGTCGATGTAGAGCGTCTTGCACAGGAAGTGGCCGACGATGAGCCGCGCCCGGTTGTGCATCCACCCTTCGCGCGCGAGCTGGCGCATCCCGGCGTCGACGACCGGGTAGCCGGTCCGGCCCTCCTTCCAGGCCGCGAGCTCCTCCGCGCTGTGGTGCCAGCGGTCACCGCGCGGCCGGTAGTCCTCCCGGGTCGCCGCCGGGCGCGAGGCGAGCACCTGGTGGTGGAAGTCCCGCCAGGCGACCTGCCGCACGAACGCGTCGGCCGCCTCCCCCGGGTGCTCGCGGGCGGCACGCACCAGCTCCACCGGTGAGAGGCAGCCGAAGTGCAGGTAGGGCGAGAGGCGGGAGGTGTTGTCGTTGCCGAGCGCGTCGTGGTCGTCGACGTACGCGTCGAGGCCGCTGCGCAGCCAGGCGCGCATCCGCTGCCTTCCCGCGGTCTCTCCCCCGCGGGCGATGTCCGGCGACGGCTTGCCCGGCGCAATGTCCTCAGCCGTCGGCAGCCGGCCGGTGCGGACCTTGGGCATCCGGAGGGACCGCGGCGCCGGTGCGAGGTCGCGCACGGGCTGCCGCTCCCACTGCCGGAAGTACGGCGTGAACACCGCCATGTGGTCCTTGCCGCCGGCCGCGACCTCGCCCGGCGGCACCACCAGCAGAGCGTCGTCGTGCACCTCGAGCCGGACTTCGTCGGGCAGCCTCGAGCGCAGCCGGTCGAGCCGCCGCGCCGCGTACCCGCTGACGTCGCCCGCCACGTGCACCACCTCGGCGCCGACCTCCTGCGCCAGCGCGGCGAGCTCCGCGGCCCAGTCACCGCGCCGGACGACCAGCCCGCCGCCGCGGTCGGTCAGGGACGCGTCGAGGTCGCGCAGCGAGTCGGCCAGGAAGTGGGCGCGGTTCGGCCGGTTGTACGCCGAGCGGAGGATCGCCTCGTCCAGGACGAACAGGGGAACGCAGGCGTCGGCCTCGGAGGCCGCGGCGGACAGCACGGGGTTGTCGTGGACCCGCAGGTCTCGGGTGAGGACGGCCAGGGCGACGTCGGGCACGTCCCTGCTACTGCCCCGTCCCCCGCCCGGGATGCATCCCCGGGCCGTTCGGTGGCCTCACCCGGTGAAACGGCACCTCGCGATAGCGTGGGGCCCTGTGATCATATGGCGCAACGGCACCCACGGCGCGGGCAAGACGACGACCAGTGCCCTCGTGCAGCAGCTGGTCCCGGACTCGCGGGTGTTCGACGCCGAGAAGGTCGGCGAGACGCTCATGGACATCTCGCC
>DASTVO010000085.1:0-13531 GCA_035759075.1 Actinomycetes bacterium | reverse complement strand
CGATGCCCTGGTCACCACGTGCCGCGAGCTGGACCCGCATCGCGTGGGCAGCCCGGATCAGCCGCACCATCTGCTCGCTGAGCGCATCGACGGCGACGGCCTCGACGTCGACGGCCTCGACGGCCTCGACGGCCTCGACGTGCTCGTGCGCCATCGCGCGCCTCCGTGGGGGTTGCCAGAAAGATGCATGCTGCAACTAATTACATGCACTGTACAACTATCACCCGTCGGCGACCAACCGTTTTTCTTGGATGCCGACGGCGGGGTCGACGTCCTCGCGCCGGTCAGGCGAGCGGCTGCAGGCCCAGCAGCGCCATCAGCCGCTCGGCGTCGACCGGGGCCCGGACCTTCGCGTCGTTGTCGAAGTAGACAACGACGTCGCACCCCCGCTCCTGCCAGCCGCGGACCCGGTTCGCCCACCGGCGCAGCGACGCCTCGTCGTACCCGCTCACGTAGAGCTCGGCCTCCCCGTGCAGCCGCACGTAGGCCAGGTCCGTGGTCGGTTCGAGCAGCAGCGGCCACTTGCCGGCGGTGTCGGCCGTGACGACCGCGACCTCCTGCTCGCGCAACAGGTCGAGGAACGCCTGGTTGTCGAAGCTCGGGTGCCGGACCTCCATCGCGTGCCGCAGCGGCCGGTCGGCGTCGGTGGTGGTGACCGACCTGCCCTCCAGCCGCTCGTCGTGCTGCTCGGCCAGCCGGGCCGCCTCGGTGGTGGTGCGCGGCAGCCGGCGCAGGAAGTCGCGGAGCCTGGCCTCGTCGAAGCCGAGGTTCGGCGGCAGCTGCCACAGCACCGGGCCGAGCTTGTCGCCGAGCGCGAGCAGGCCGGAGGCGAAGAAGTTGGCCAGCGGGGTCTCGACGTCCCGCAGCTTCTTCATGTGCGTGATGAAGCGCCCGCCCTTGACCGAGAAGAGGAAGCCGTCGGGGGTCTGCTCCCGCCAGGCCTGCCAGCTCTGCGGCTTCTGCAGCGAGTAGAACGAGCCGTTGACCTCGATGGAGGTGAACCGCCGGGACGCGTACTCGAGCTCGCGCCGGTGCGCCAGCCCCGTCGGGTAGTACACGCCACGCCACGGCGCGTAGGTCCATCCGGAGATGCCGACCCTGACGTCCCCCGGCACCGGCACGCCGGGCAGTCTACGGTCGACGTCATGGTGTCGGTGGAGCTCGCGAAGGCGCTGCGGGACGCCGGTTTGCGCTGGCTGCCGCAGCGCGGCGACCACTTCGTGGTGACCGACAAGGGCATGGACGACGAGGTGTTCGTGCTCAGCGACATGACCATCGAGGTGCACGAGTTCCCGACCGGGCCGGTCATCGGTTTCAACGGCACCACCGAGTGGGCGCTGGACTCGCTGGACAAGAACGAGGCGCTGTGGCTGCCGTCGGAGCAGCAGCTGCGGGACCTGCTCGGGGCCGCGTTCGTGCGCCTCGAGCGGGCCGACCCCGCGTACGTCGTGGTCATCCGGGTCGACGGCTCCGAGAGCGTCGCCCGGGCCGGCAACCCCTCCGACGCGTACGCCATGGCACTGCTCGAGCGGCTCCAGTCGCTGCGCGCCGACGCCGCCCCCTGACCCCTCCCCCGCGTTCGGCGACGTTGCGCCTCGACACGCCGCGCGACACGCCGAGGCGCGCGTGCGCAACGTCGCCCAACCGGTGCGGGGCGGGTCCGTCAGCGGCGCCGGTCGGTCAGTGGCTGTCGAGCAGCTTGCGGGTCTTCTGCAGCTGCACGATCATCGACCAGGTCACCTCGTCCACCGGGCGGGCGCCGTTGACGGTGACCAGCCGCTCCCGCTCCGCGTAGTAGTCGATCATCGGCCGGGTCTTCTGCTCGTAGACCGCGAGCCGGTGCTCGATGACCTCCTCGGTGTCCTCGCTGCCCCGGCCGCGGGCCAGCAGCCGGCGGATCAGCTCCGCGCGTTCCACGTGCAGGTAGATCGCCACCTGCACCGCCACACCCAGCTCGCGGGCGGTGTCGTACGCGGTCTCGGCCTGCTCGACGGTGCGCGGGAAGCCGTCGAGGACGTAGCCGCCGGAGTGGCTGGCCGCGATGATCGGCTTGCGCAGCATGTCGAGCACCAGCGCGTCCGGCACCAGGTCGCCCCGGGACACGTACTGCTGCGCCTGCCGGCCCAGCGGCGTCCCCTCGGTCACGTGCTTGCGCAGCAGGTCGCCGCTGGAGATGTGCGTGATGCCCAGGCGCTCGGCCAGCCGGACCGCCTGGGTCCCCTTGCCGGCCCCGGGCGCTCCGATGAGCAGCAGACGCATGGGGTGATCCTGCCCGGTCCGGGCCGGGTCCCGCACCCAGGTCCACCCCTACGCTGTCGCGATGACCTCGCACGCCGCGTCCGCGCCGGACCGGGTCCTGGGCCGGATGCTGTCCGATCTGGAGCCGGTGGGGCGGCACCCGGGCACCGGCGGCTACCGGCGCTACGCCTGGTCCCGCGAGGACCTGGCGTGCCGCGAGTGGTTCGCGGCCGAGGCGGCCCGCCGCGGGCTGGACCTCACCGTCGACCGCAACGGCAACCAGTGGGCGTGGTGGGGCGACCCCGACGCCGGCGGTGCGGTGGTCACCGGCAGCCACCTCGACTCGGTGCCGGACGGCGGCGCCTTCGACGGGCCGCTCGGCGTGGTCAGCGCGCTGGCCGCGCTCGACCTGCTCCGCGACCGCGACGTGGCGCCGGCCCGGCCGCTCGCGGTCGTGAGCTTCACCGACGAGGAGGGCGCGCGCTTCGGCGTCGCCTGCGCCGGATCGCGGCTGCTGACCGGGACGTTGGACGCGGACCGCGCCCGCGCCCTCACCGACGCCGACGGCACGTCGATGGCCGAGGCGATGCGCGCCGCGGGGCACGACCCGGCGCACCTGGGGCGCGACGACGACACCCTGGCCCGCATCGGCACCTTCGTCGAGCTGCACGTCGAGCAGGGCCGCACGCTCGTCGACCTCGACGCGGCGGTCGGGGTCGCGAGCTCGATCTGGCCGCACGGGCGGTGGCGGCTGGACCTGCACGGCGAGGCCAACCACGCCGGCACCACCCGGCTCGCGGACCGGGACGACCCGATGCTGCGGCTGGCCGCCGCCGTGCTCGCCGCCCGCGCCCAGGCCGAGCGCCTCGGCGCGGTCGCGACCGTCGGAAAGGTGCAGGTCGCGCCGAACGGCACGAACGCCATCCCGTCCCTGGTGCGCGCCTGGCTGGACGCGCGCGGCGACGACGAGGGGCGGGTACGCGAGCTGGTTGCTGCCGTCGGCGCGGCCGCCGGCACCGACCCGGTCGAGGAGTCCTGGACTCCCGAGGTGTCCTTCGAGGCGCGGCTGCGCGACCACCTGGCCGGGCTGCTCGGCGACGTCCCGGTCCTCCCGACCGGCGCCGGGCACGACGCCGGGATCCTCGGCAGCGCCGGCGTCCCCACGGCCATGCTGTTCGTGCGCAACCCGACCGGTGTCAGCCACTCCCCGGCCGAGCACGCCGAGCGCGCCGACTGCGTCGCCGGCGTCGAGGCGCTGGCGACCGTCCTGACCGACCTGGTCACCGAGCAGCCGTGACGGCCTACCACTGCGAGCTGGCCTGGCTGCCGCCCGGCCGGGTCGCCCGCGACGTCCTGGTCGAGGTCGACGGCGCGCGCATCGTCACGGTCCTGGAGGACGCCGCCCCGACCGGCGAGCGGCTGTCCGGGCTGGTGCTGCCGGGGCTGGCCAACGCGCACTCGCACGCCTTCCACCGCGCGCTGCGCGGGCGGACCCAGACGGGCTCGGCCGGCCGCGGCTCGTTCTGGACGTGGCGCGAGCAGATGTACGCGGTGGCCGAGCGCCTCGACCCGGACACCTACCTCGGACTGGCCCGCGCGACCTACGCGGAGATGGCGCTCGCCGGCGTGACCTGCGTCGGGGAGTTCCACTACCTGCACCACGCACCCGGCGGCCGTCGCTACGACGACCCGAACGTCATGGGGCACGCGCTGGTGCAGGCCGCCCGAGAGGCTGGGCTGCGGATCGCGCTGCTGGACACCTGCTACCTCGCGGGAGGTGTCGGCGCACCTCTCGCGGGCGCGCAGCACCGGTTCGGCGACGGCGACGCGCACGCGTGGGCCGACCGGGCCGGGGCCCTGGCGACCCGGCTGGACGGCGACCCGGACGTGGTCGTCGGCGCCGCGGTGCACTCGGTGCGCGCGGTGCCGCCGCAGCAGCTCGGCGAGGTGGTGGCGTGGGCGGCAGGCCGGCCGCTGCACGCCCACGTGTCCGAGCAGCGCCGGGAGAACGAGCAGTGCCTCGCCGCGTACGGCGTCACGCCCACCCACCTGCTCGACCAGCACGGCGCCCTCGGCCCACGGACGACGGCGGTGCACGCCACCCACCTCACCGACGACGACGTGGACCGCCTCGGCGGCAGCGCCACGACCGTGTGCATGTGCCCGACCACCGAGCGGGACCTCGCCGACGGCGTCGGCCCGGCGTCCCGGCTGCACGCGGCCGGCGCGCCGGTCTCGCTGGGCTCGGACAGCCACGCCGTCATCGACCTGTTCGAGGAGGCACGCGCGGTCGAGCTCGACGAACGGCTCGCGACCGAGACCCGGGGGCACTGGTCGGCCGACGCGCTGCTCGGGACGGCGACCTGGGCCGGCCACGCCTCGCTCGGATTCCCCGACGCGGGGGTGCTCGAGGTCGGGGCGTGGGCCGACCTCGTGGCGGTCCGGCTGGACTCGGTGCGGACCGCCGGCGGCGACGAGGACGGCGCAGGCGAGCGGGTGGTGTTCGCGGCCACGGCCGCCGATGTCACCGACGTGGTGTCCTCCGGGCGCCGGGTGGTCGCCGACGGCCGGCACACCTCACTCGGCGACGTGGGCCGGCTGCTCGCGGAGGCCGTGACGGCCCTGCGGTGAGGCGGCGGCGGCGTCCGTGGTGGCGTCAGTGGTGCCTCAGGTGCCGTCAGTGGTGCCGGAAGCCGCCGAGGAACCGACGGAAGACCCCGCCGTGGCGGGGCAGCGGCGGGGCCGGCGGTGCCGGCGTCTCGCGGCGGCGCGCGACCGGGTGGTCGTAGTCGGTGTGCAGGATCGCCTCGACGACCTGGTCGTCGTCGAAGTGCTCGGAGTCCTCGATCTTCGGGACGAAGCCGACCAGCATGCCGTTGGCCATCACCTGCGCCTCGAGCCCGGCCGTACCGTCGGTGTCCCAGACGGCCTGCCGACCGCCGGGGAGCGCAACCCGGACGCCGAACTGGTAGACCCCGGCCTTCTCCATGTGGGCGTCGACCCCCCGCTCCCGCAGCGCGTCGACCACCCGGTGAGCCCGTCCCTCGTCCATTCCCGCCAACGTACCGCTCCCAGGGGCCCACCCACCGCAACCCGGTGTCCCGGTTCTGTCAGGGGTGTCGTGCACAATGACTCCTGACATCACGACGGCACCACACGACGAGCGAGGACCGGATGAGCCGACGCGGCTGGGCGCTGTTCCTGTCGATGGGCGTGATCTGGGGTGTGCCCTACCTGCTGATCAAGGTCGCGGTCGAGGAGATCTCGCCGTCGATGCTGGTGCTGGCCCGCACCGCGCTGGCCGGCCTGCTGCTGCTCCCGCTGGCCGTGGCCCGCGGTCACCTCCGCCCGCTGCTCCCCCACTGGCGACCGATCCTGGCCTTCGCCGCGATCGAGATCTGCGTGCCGTGGCTGCTCCTCGGCGTCGCCGAGCAGCGGCTGTCCAGCTCGCTGACCGGGCTGCTCATCGCCGCGGTGCCGCTGGTCGGCGCGCTGCTGGCCTGGCTCGGCGGCGCCGGGCTGGTCGGCGTCGACGACCGCCCCGACCTGCGCCGGGCGGCCGGCCTGCTGGTCGGGCTGGCCGGCGTCGGGGCGCTGGTCGGCTTCGAGGTCGGCGCCGGCGACACCTCGGCGGTCCTCGCGCTGGCCGTCGTCGCGGTCTGCTACGCGGTCGGCCCGATGATCCTCACCAAGTGGCTCTCGCACCTGCCCGGTCTCGGCGTCATCACCGTCTCGCTGCTCGTGACGGCGCTGGTCTACCTGCCGATCGGGCTGGCGCAGGCGCCGGCGCGCTGGCCGTCGGCGGAGGCGACCTGGTCCGTCGTCGGGCTGGCGCTCGTCTGCACCGCGCTGGCGTTCGTGGTGTTCTTCGCCCTGATCGCGGAGGTGGGACCGACCCGCTCGGTCGTCATCACGTATCTCAACCCGGCCGTCGCGCTGCTGCTCGGTGTCGCGGTCCTGGGCGAGGCGTTCACCGCCGCGACAGCGGTCGGGTTCGCCCTGATCCTCGCCGGCTCGGTGCTGGCCACCCGCGCCACCGCGCCGCGACCTGGTCGCGAGGTCGAGGCCCAGCCGGTGCGGGCCGGCTCACGGCAGTCGATCGACAGCGACTGCGAGGTGCTGACCGCCCCGGTCGCCGAGCCGTAGCCCCGGCTGGGCGACGTTCCGCTCGCCGGTACCGGCGTGTCGCGCGGCGTGTCGGTGCGCAACGTCGCCGAACGCGGGCGGCTCGACCCGGCCGCACCGGCGCCTCAGCCGGACTTGCGGCGGAACTGGCGCTGCGTCTTGTCGTTGTGCGCCGGCCCCACGGAGCGGCCGCCGAGGTGGTCCTCGCCGTGCGCGGCGCGGTTCTTGGCCTGCTTGGCCTCGAGGACCTCGCGCATCCGGCGCTGCACGTCGTTCTCGGGCTTCGCCGCCGGCGCCGCGGCCTTGCCCTCCGCCGCCCTGCCGGACTTCTTCTCGGCCACGCTGCTCACCGCTCTCGCTCACTGGTCGCGTCGCGCCCATCCTGTCTCATGATCGTGAGGAGGATCGACCCGGTTTCGGGTCCGGTCCTCCTCACGATCACGGAAACCGGCTCGGGAAGGACGGCTCCCGGAAACCGGTCCATGGAAACCGGCTGACGGAGGACGGCTCTCGGAGACCGGCTGGGTCAGCGGCCCAGGTGGGCGACCAGGCCGTCGGCGAGGCCGCGGGCGTACCGGTCCCGGCAGCGCGGGGACGTCATGCACCGCGCGTCGCAGGCGTTGCGCATGTTGCCCAGCTCGACGAGCACGGTGGGCACGTCGGCCATGTTCAGCGTCCCGAGGTCACGGCGGACGTCGAGACCGTCCCCGCCGTACGCGGTGGAGGCGCTGAACCCGGCCCCGAGCAGCCCGGCCCGCAGCCGCAGCGCGAGCCGCTTCGAGGGTCCGGCGATGTCGTCGGTGTACCCGGCCCTGCGGCCCGGCCGGATCACGAAGAAGCCGCGCGTCGCGGCAGCCGCACCGTCGCCGTGGACCGAGACCTCGACGTCGGCGCCGACCTGCGCCCCGAACCGGCCGCGCCGGTCGATGCACGGCCCCCAGTCGCGGTAGCTGTTCGTGGTGCGGGTCATCCGCACGGTCGCGCCGAGCGCCTCCAGCCGCGTCTTCAACCGGTTCGACACCCGCCAGGCGAACGTCGCCTCCGGGAACCCGCCGTTCGTGGCGGTGCCGGTCGTGTTGCAGGCCTTCCAGAGCCCGACCCAGACCTTGCGGTTCACCTCCGCCGGGAAGCGGCTGTTGCCCAGCTGGTGGCCGGGGTCGATCGCCACCACCCGGCCGGCCAGCGGCAGGTCGGAGCCCGCGGCGGGACCGGCCGGGGTGAGCGAGCCGGCCAGCAGCGCAGCGAGCAGACCTGAGGCGGCGAGCACGAGCCGGCGGGAGATGCGCACCGGGACACTCTGCCCTGCCGACCGAGCGGCTCGCCCGCCCGAGCCGGAATCGGGATGCGCGGCCGGGCACCGCCTGGCACCCTCGTCGCGTGACCGAGGCGCCCGATCCCGGCGTCCGGCCTGCACGACCGCGGCTGCGGGCGCGGCTGGCCGGGCTGCGGGTCGACATCACCCCGCTGCGCACGTCGCGCGACTTCCGGATCCTCTTCGTCGCCGGAACGGTCTTCTACCTCGGCGCGATGGTCAGCTACGTCGCGCTGCCGTACCAGATCTACCAGCTGACCGGCTCGAACTTCGCGGTCGGCGCGATGGCGCTCGTCGAGCTCGTGCCGCTCGTCGTCTTCGGTCTGTACGGCGGTGCGCTGGCCGACCACGTGGACCGGCGCAGCATGCTCATCTGGTGCGGCCTGGCGCAGGTCGCGCTGACCGCGGTGCTGCTCGGCAACGCGATGCTCGACCAGCCCCGGGTGTGGGCGATCTACGCGGTCGGGTTCTTCCTGGCCATCGCGCAGTCGCTGCAGCGGCCCAGCCGGGATGCGCTGCTCCCGCGGGTCGTCCGCCACGACGAGCTCGCCGCGGCCGCGGCGGTGCAGTCGCTGGGCATGCAGATCGGCACCCTGCTCGGACCGGCCCTCGGCGGCCTGCTGGTCGCGACCGCGGGCGTCACCTGGGCGTACGGCGTCGACGTGGTCGGCCTGGTCGTCGCGACCGGGCTCTTCGCGATGCTGCGGCGCTACCCGCCGACCGACGTGTCGACGCCGCCGAGCGTCGCCGGAATCGTCTTCGGCCTCCGGTACGCGGTCGGGCGGCGCGACCTGCTCGGCACCTACGTGATCGACATGATGGCGATGTTCATGGCCATGCCGATCGTGCTGTTCCCGGCCTTCGCCGAGAAGGTGCTGCAGGAGCCGCAGTTCCTCGGGCTGCTCTACACCGCCGAGAGCGTCGGCACGTTGCTGGCCACGCTGACGAGCGGGTGGACGACGCGTTTCCACCACCACGGCCGGGCAGTCGTGGTGGCCTCGATGTGCTGGGGCGGCTCGATGGCGCTGGTCGGCCTGTCGCCGACCATCTGGGTGGCGCTGGGCTTCCTGGTCTGCGCCGGCGCCGCCGACATGATCAGCGGCATCTTCCGGTCGACGATCTGGAACCAGACCATCCCGGACGAGCTGCGCGGCCGGCTGGCCGGTATCGAGATGCTGTCGTACTCCGTCGGACCGATGGGCGGCTCCGCCCGCGCCGGCCTGGTGGCCGACCTCACCACGGTGCGCGCGTCGATCGTCAGCGGCGGGGTGCTGTGCGTGGCCGGCGTCGCGGCGACCGCGGCGGTGCTGCGCGACTTCTGGCACTACGACAACCGCACCGACGAGCACGCGACCCGCGAGCGCGAGGTGCGGGCCGCGCGGGCGGCGGCCGACGCCTGAGCTTCCTCACGCGTCGCTGGAGCGGGCCCAGAGGTTGATGCCGGAGTCCACCGCGTGCTGGTCGATCGCCGCCAGCTGCTCGTCGCTGAAGTCCAGGTTGTCCAGGGCGTCGAGGTTCGCGTCGAGCTGGCGCACGCTGCTGGCGCCGATCAGCACCGAGGTGACCCGCTGGTCGCGCAGCGCCCAGGCCAGCGCCATCTGCGCCAGGGACTGGCCGCGCTGCTGGGCGATGCCGTTGAGCGCCCGGATCTGCGTGAGGCTCTCCTCGGTGAGCATCCCGGGGTCCAGCGACTTGCCCTGCGCGGCGCGCGAGCCCTCGGGGATGCCGTCGAGGTAGCGGTCGGTCAGCATCCCCTGGGCCAGCGGCGAGAACGCGATGCAGCCGACGCCCTCGTCGCCGAGCACGTCGAGCAGGGACGGGGAGCCGCCCTCGACCCAGCGGTTGAGCATCGAGTACGAGGGCTGGTGGATCAGCAGCGGGGTGCCCATCTCGCGCAGGATCGCCGCGGCCTCGCGGGTGCGCTCCGCCGAGTAGGACGAGATGCCCGCGTACAGGGCCCGGCCGGACCGGACCGCGGTGTCGAGGGCACCCATCGTCTCCTCGAGCGGGGTCCGCGGGTCGAAGCGGTGCGAGTAGAAGATGTCGACGTAGTCCAGGCCCATCCGCGCCAGCGACTGGTCGAGGCTGGCGAGCAGGTACTTGCGCGAGCCCCACTCGCCGTACGGCCCGGGCCACATGTCGTACCCGGCCTTGGAGGAGATGACCAGCTCGTCGCGGTACGGCCGGAAGTCGTCGGCGAGGTGCCGGCCGAAGTTGGTCTCGGCGCTGCCGTAGGGCGGGCCGTAGTTGTTGGCCAGGTCGAAGTGCGTCACCCCGCGGTCGAACGCGCGGCGCAGGATCGCGCGCTGGGTGTCGAACGGCATGTCGTCGCCGAAGTTGTGCCAGAGGCCCAGCGACACGGCGGGCAGCTGGAGCCCGCTGCGCCCGCACCGGCGGTAGGCGAGCCGGTCGTAGCGGTCGTCGGCGGCGCGGTACGGGGCTGGTGTCGTCACGACGGGCAGTCTTCCACCCGGCCCCGGCCGGCGGGGACGCGGCGCATTCCGGTGTCCGGCACCCGGGCGCCGCCGGGACCCGACATAATGGACGGCTTGCTCGGGAGGGAGACCACGTTGCCGGAGGACGCCGAGGTGCGGCGCGAGCAGTCGTACGTCGACGCGCTGTACGCCCGTCTGGACCTGCTCCGGGCGCGCACCCGTGCCGAGCTCGCGGCCGTCCGCCGGGAGGGGCCGAGTGGCACCCACCAGAACCGCTCCGAGCGGGACGCCTTCGCGGTGCTGCACGAGCAGCGGCTGGCCCAGCTGGAGGCGGTCGAGGACCGGCTGGCCTTCGGCAGGCTGGACCTGCAGGGCGGCACTCGCCGCTACATCGGCCGGCTCGGTCTCTCCGACGACGAGCAGACCCAGCTGCTGGTCGACTGGCGGGCCCCGGCGGCACGCACCTTCTACCAGGCGACGGCCGCGTCGCCGCAGGACGTCGTGCGTCGCCGCCACCTCTCCACCCGCGGCCGGAAGGTGGTCGGCGTCGAGGACGAGGTGCTCGACCTGGACGGCATCGGCGAGGACGAGCGGTCCAGCCTGGCCGGCGAGGGCGCGCTGATGGCGGCCGTCGGCGCGCACCGCACCGGGCGCATGGGCGACATCGTGGCCACGATCCAGGCCGAGCAGGACCGGGTGATCCGCAGCGACCTCGCCGGCGCGCTGGTCGTGCAGGGCGGGCCGGGCACCGGCAAGACGGCCGTGGCGCTGCACCGCGCCGCGTACCTGCTCTACACCCACCGCGACCGGCTGGCACGCTCCGGCGTGCTGCTCGTCGGGCCGAACCCGCTGTTCCTGCGCTACATCGAGCAGGTGCTGCCCTCGCTCGGCGAGACCGGCGTGGTGATGTCGACCGCCGCCGAGCTCTTCCCCGGCGTCAGCGCCGTCCCGGAGCCGCGGGCCGAGGTGACCGCGCTCAAGGGCGACCTGCGGATGTCGCGGCTGCTGGCCCGCGCGGTGCGCGAGCGGCAGCGCGTGCCCGACGGGCCGCGGAAGCTGGTCGTCGACGGCACCGTGCTCGAGCTGCGGCCAGAGGTGGTGGCGAGCGCACGGGCCCGGGCCCGGCGTACGCGCAAGCCGCACAACCTGGCCCGGGAAGGGTTCCTGCGCGACCTGCTCGACCACCTCGCCGGCGAGCTCGCGCGCACGCTGGCGACCGAGCTCACTGCCGACTCTCGCGAGGACCTGCTCGCCGACCTCCGCGACAGCCCGGACGTGCGGCGCGAGCTCAACCTGTGCTGGATGCCGCTGTCGCCGCAGCGGTTCCTCGAGGACCTGCTCGGCGACCCGGGAAGGCTGGCCGCCGCCGCACCCGAGCTCTCCCGCCGGGAGCGCGCCCTGCTGCACCGCGACCGCGGTGCGCCGTGGACCGTCGCCGACGTGCCGCTGCTCGACGAGGTCGCCGAGCTGGTCGGCGACGTGGCGACCACCGACCGTGCCGCCGAGGCCGCCGCCCGCGCACAGCGCGCCGAGGACCTCGCGAACGCCCAAGCGGCGCTGCGCAACCTCGACACCGCGATCCGGCCGTCGGCCGAGCAGATCGTCGACCGGTTCGCCGACACGGGCCCGATGCTGACGGTCGCCGAGCGCGCCGAGGCCGACCGGAGCTGGGCCTACGGCCATCTCGTGGTCGACGAGGCGCAGGAGCTCTCGCCGATGATGTGGCGGCTGCTGATGCGGCGGGTGCCGTCCCGGTCGCTGACGCTGGTCGGTGACGTGGCCCAGGTCGGCTCGGCGGCGGGCGCCTCGTCGTGGTCGGAGGTCCTCGACCCCTACGTCCAGGGCCGCTGGCGGATGGAGGAGCTGTCGGTCAACTACCGGACGCCCGCGCAGGTGATGAGGGTCGCCGCCGACACCCTGGCCGCCGCCGGCGTGTCCGCGCCGACGCCGGAGTCGGTCCGCGAGGGCGAGCACTCCCCCGCGTCGCGACGCGTCGAGCCGGGGGACGCGGCCGCGGTGGTCGCGGCCGTGTCGGCCGAGCTCGAGCTGCTCGGCGCGGGACGGATGGCGGTGGTCACCGCGTCCGGCGCCGACGGCCGCCTGCGCGAGTCGCTGTCCGCGGAACTGCCCGCCGGCGCAGTCGGCGCCGGCCGTACGACGCTGGACAGCCCGGTCTCGGTGCTGGACGTGGCGGCGGTCAAGGGCCTGGAGTTCGACGCGGTGGTCGTGGTGGAGCCCGCCGAGATCCTGGCCGCGTCCGCTCGCGGTGCCAACGACCTGTACGTCGCGCTCACCCGGCCGACGCAGCGGCTGCTCGTGCTGCACTCCGCCGACCTGCCGCCCGGCATGGAGGCGCTGGTCCCGGCGTGACGGTGTCAGTGACGGGAGTCAGTGACGCGGTTCAGTGACGCGGTTCAGTGCCGCCGGCTCGGGGGGCGGCGCAGCCGCGGTCGCGCCGGCAGCGCCGGCCGGCTGAGCGCCGGCGAACGCTGCGGCCACGACGTGCGCAGCTCGGCGCGGGCGTCGCTGTCGACGTCGCGCAGCAGCCGGTCGATGTGCGAGGTCAGCGCCCCGTGCATGGACCACTCGTCCTGCCGCAGCCGCTCCTCGCGACGCAGCAGGTCGGCCAGCCGGTGCCGGTCCTCCCACGCCGCCGACAGGGCGGCCCGCAGCCGCTGGTCCTGCGGGCCGGGACCGACCGTCTCGGAGCTGACGAGCTCGCCGTACGCCTCCACGGCGTCGGCCACGTCGCACAGCAGGTCCGAGAGCGCTCCTCGGACGTCCTCGCCGTACACGGTCTCCGGACCGCCGGTGCGGGCCAGGTCGGACAGCGACCTGGCCACGCCGCGCAGCGACACCGACGCCCGCTCGAGCGCCTCCAGCCCGCTGCGCAGGCTCAGGCCGGCGTGCGGGCGGACCAGCGACCGCGGGTTCAGCCGCAGGCTGGCCTCGGCCTTCTCCAGCTCCCGGTCGGCGTGCAGGATGTCGCGGCCCAGACCGCGCGCGAGGTCCAGCCAGCGCTGGGTCCGCTCCACGTCGTACTCCTCGCGGACCTCGCGCGAGACGGTTCGCAGCGTCTCCGCGGTCTTGGTCGCGAGCTGCTGCATCGCGTCGGTGGCCGGCCGGACGTAGAGCGGCGGCGCCACCACCGCACCGACCACCACCCCGACGACGGCGCCGATGATGGTCTCGACCACCCGCCCCTCGGCGGCGACCTCGGCGCCGCCGACGGCCAGCACGAGCATCGCGCTGATCGGCACCTCCGCCACCTCGGCGCCGAGCCGCAGCAGCCGGCCGAGCACCAGGGACGCGGCGACCGCGATGCCCAGGCTCCACCAGGTGAGCGGCACCGCGATGGAGAGCGCGACCGCGACCAGCACGCCGGCGACGACGCTGACCACGCGGCGCAGCCCGGTCCGCA
>DASTVO010000084.1:0-7525 GCA_035759075.1 Actinomycetes bacterium | reverse complement strand
CGTCGACCGGGCGGTCCTCGGCGGCCGCATCGACCGCCTGGAGCGCGACCACCTGGGCCGGGCGGTGGTGGTCGACCTCAAGACGGGGTCCAGCAAGCCGCCCGCCGACGAGATCGCCCAGCACGGCCAGCTCGCGACCTACCAGCTGGCGGTCGAGAGCGGCGCGTTCGCCGAGCAGGGGCTGACCACCAGCGGCGGCGCCGAGCTGCTGCACGTCGGCAAGGGTGCCGGCAAGGCCGCCGTGGCGCAGGCGCAGGCCGCCCTGGCCGACCACGACGACCCCGGCTGGGCCCGTGCGATGGTGCTCGAGGTGGCCGAGGGAATGGCCGGCTCGGCGTTCCGGGCGGTCGACAACCGCTACTGCGCGATGTGCCCCGTGCGCACCAGCTGCCCCGTGCAGGACGAGGGCCGGCAGGTGACGGCGTGACCCAGCAGAGCCTGTTCGAGTCCGAGGACGTCCCGTCGGCGCGCCGGCTGATGTCACCGGAGGAGCTCTCGAAGCGGCTGGGTGAGCGGTTCCCGCCGACCGCGGAGCAGACCGAGGCCATCAGCGCGGCGCTGCGCCCGCGCGTGGTCGTCGCCGGCGCGGGCTCGGGCAAGACCCAGACGATGGGCCTGCGGGTGGTGTGGCTGGTGGCGAACGGCCTGGTCGAGCCGCACCGCGTCCTCGGCCTGACGTTCACCCGCAAGGCCGCGTCCGAGCTCGGCGAACGCGTACGCCGGATGCTGCGCCGCCTGGCGATCGCGCACACCGAGGAGCCGTTTCTCGCCGACGACGTCGCGGCCGCCCTGCGCACCGGCGAGCCGACGGTCACGACGTACCACTCGTACGCGGCGGCGCTGGTCGGCGAGCACGCGCTGCGCATCGGGCTCGAGCCGGACACCCGGCTGGTGGGCGAGGCGGTCAGCTGGCAGTACGCCGCGCAGGTCGTCGAGTCCTACGACGGGCCGATGGACGCGGTGGAGCGGGCGGTCACCAGCACGACCGCCGACGTGCTGGCGCTGGCCGGGGAGCTCGCGGAGCACTTGTGCGACCCCGCTGACGTGGTGGTGCTCACCGAGCGGGTCCGGGCGCACCTCGAGTCGCTCCCGCGCGCGGAGGCGCAGAAGACCAGTGGCCACTACGCGGACGTGCGGAAGTACCTGCACAGCCTCGAGGCGCGGCTCGCTCTGCTGCCACTGGTCGAGCGCTACACCGCCCTCAAGCGGTCGCGCGGTGCCATGGACTACGGGGACCAGGTGGCCGTCGCGGCGCGGATCGCCCGGGAGCACCCGCAGGTCGCCGAGGTCGAGCGCAGCCGGTTCGGGGCGGTGCTGCTCGACGAGTACCAGGACACCGGCGAGGCCCAACGAGTCCTGCTGACTTCGCTGTTCGGGCGCGGCCACCCGGTGACGGCGGTCGGCGACCCGCGGCAGTCGATCTACGGCTGGCGGGGGGCGAGCGCCGGCAACCTCGAGCGCTTCGGCGCCGACTTCGCCGGCGACCAGCCGGCCGGGTACTCCGGGCTGACGGTCAGCTTCCGCAACGGGGAGGGCATCCTCGGCGCGGCCAACCTGGTGGCAGGTGGCATCCCGGTGCGCGGGCTGGTCGACGCGCCGCTCACACCCGGTCCGGGCTGTGAGGGGACGGGCCAGGTCGTCGTGGCGCTGCACGACACCGTGGCCGACGAGGCGGTCTGGGTGGCGGAGCGGATCGCGGCGCTGGGCCGGGCGCGGGACGGAGGAGTCCCGTGGGGGGAGATCGCGGTGCTCGCGCGCAAGCGGTCGCACTTCGCCCGGCTCGAGGACGAGCTGCGGGCTCGCGGGGTGCCCTGCGAGGTCGTCGGCCTGGGCGGGCTGCTGACCCGCCCCGAGGTGGTCGACGTCGTGAGCACGCTGCGCGTCCTGGCCGACCCGGCGGCCGGCGGTGCGCTGGTCCGGCTGCTCACCGGCCCGCGCTGGCGGCTCGGCCCGCGCGACCTGGACGCGTTGGGCCGGCGGGCCCGCCGGATCGCGGTGAGTCGCGGCCACCGGCCGGCCGCTGACCTGCCGGAGGACCAGGCCGGCGAGCCCGACTACGACGCCGTCGACGAGCGCAGCCTGGTCGACGCGCTCGACGACCCCGGCCCGGCCACCGCCTACTCGGCCGAGGGCCACCGCCGCATCCTGGCCCTGCGCGACGAGCTGCGCCGCCTGCGCCGGTGGACCTCCTCGGCGCTGCCCGACCTGGTGATGGCGGTCGTGCGCGCGCTCGACCTCGACGTGGAGCTGGCCTCCCGGCCGGGAGTCCGCGCGGCCGACGCGCTGCTCGACGTCGACCGGCTGGTCGAGGTGGCCGAGGAGTTCGTCGCGTCCGGGGAGGACCCCGGGTTGGTGGCGTTCCTCGCCTACCTCGACACCGCGGAGGAGCGCGAGCGCGGGCTGGAGGTCGAGGTCGCCGAACCCGACGGGGAGCGGGTGCAGCTGATGACTGTGCACGCCGCCAAGGGACTCGAGTGGGACGCCGTGTTCGTGGCCGGCATGACCAAGGACGTGTTCCCCGTGACCGGTCAGCCGGTGGCGGACTGGAGCAGGCAGGTCTACACCCTGCCCTTCCCGCTGCGCGGTGACCGGGACGAGCTGCCGGTCCTCGACTGGCAGGGGGCGACCGACCAGGTCGCGGCGCGCGACAAGCTCGCCGACTTCACCGAGGCCTGCAAGAAGCGCGGGGCGCTGGAGGAACGCCGGCTCGCGTACGTCGCGGTGACCCGCGCGCGACGCCTGCTCGCCTGCTCGGGCTACTGGTGGGACACCACCCAGAAGCCGCGTGGCCCCTCCGGGCTGCTCGCCGACCTGCACGAGCGCTGCGCCGCCGGCGACGGGATCGTCGACGTCTGGCAGCCGGCGCCGGACGACGGCGCCGCCAACCCGATGGCGACCGAGCCACCGAGCGGCTCCTGGCCCTACGACCCGCTCGGCGACCGGCGTGGTCACGTCGAGGCCGCTGCCGCGCTGGTGCGCGCCGGCGCACACCCAGCGGGGAGCGACTCTGCCCGGGTGCAGGCCTGGGACCGCGAGCTCGAGCTGCTGCTGGCCGAGCTGGCCCGCAGCCGTGACCGTGCGGGTGGTCCGGTCGTGGAGCTGCCGGCACGGCTGTCCGTGTCGCAGCTGGTCGCACTGCGCCACGACCCGGTGCAGCTCGCCCGGTCGCTGCGCCGTCCGCTGCCGCGACAGCCCGCGCCGCACGCGCGCCGCGGCACCCGCTTCCACCTGTGGCTCGAGCAGCGGTGGGGCCAGCAGCGGCTGCTCGACGTCGACGAGCTGCCGGGCGCGGCCGACGAGACCGCCGCACCCGACGCCGACCTGCTCGCCCTGCAGGAGGCGTTCCAGGCCAGCGAGTGGTGGTCGCGGGTCCCGGCCGAGGTGGAGTTCCCCTTCGACATGGTGGTCGACGGCGTGCTGCTGCGCGGCCGCTGCGACGCCGTCTTCACCGACGCGCCCGACGGCGCGGTCGACGTCGTCGACTGGAAGACCGGCCGGCCGCCGTCAGGCGCCGACGCAGAGGCGGCCGCAGTGCAGCTCGCGGTCTACCGCCTCGCGTGGCACCACCTCAGCGGCGTGCCCCTCGAGCGGATCCGGGCGGCCTTCCACTACGTCGGGCACAACCGGACCGTCCGTCCTGCCGACCTGCTCGACCATGACGGCATCGTCGAGCTGGTGCGCTCGGTGCCGACCGGCCCAGGACTGTCGGCACATCGCTGACCGTGACAGCTCGGTCCGCCGCCTCGACCGAGCGCCTGTGCCACCTGGGCCGCGTCGTCACGACCGAACCGTTCCCGGCCCGCCGGCGCTCACGCCGGGGGCTCAGAGACGAAGGTCGACCACCAGCGCCCTGTGGTCGGAGACCGGCAGCCGCAGTGCCTGTACGTCGTGCACCGCGCTCTCGCCGACGCCGTCTGCCAGCACGTGGTCGAACTGCACCCTCGGCCGCCACGACGGGTAGGTCGCGACCCTGGCCAGCTGGGTCCACCGCGTCACGAGCCGGGGCACCGCGCCGGGAAGGTTGAAGTCACCGAGCAGCAGCCGGGGCCCAGGAAACCCGCTCGCCCACTGCCGCAGCGCCCGCAGCTGCGCGACGTTCCACCCCGGCACGAAGGACAGGTGAGCCGTCAGCACGGTCACCGGGCCGACCGGCCCGTCGAGCACTGCGGCCACGGCTGCGCGCGGCTCGTCCGGCACCCGCGTGAGCCCCGGACGTCCCGGCACCATCAGCGGCATCGAGACCGGCGCCGGCCCGAAACGGCGCACGGCCCAGGACCGCACCGGCAGCCGGGAGACCAGCCCGACCCCGTACATCGGCCCCGTCGTCGCAGTGCCGTCGTCGCCGCCGTCGTCGTCGGGCAGTGTCCAGGAGGCGACCGTCCCGGGGGTCCCGCTCACCGCCGGCACGAACCGCCAGTGCTCTGCGCCCAGCGCCGCAGCCACCTCCGCGGTCTGGTCGACGACCCCTGACCGCTCCTGGTGACGGTCCACCTCCTGCAGGCCGACCACGTCGGCGTCGAGCTCGCGGGCGGCGGCGCGCAGGTCCTCGACGTCCACGCCGCCGTGCGCGAGCGAGCGTCCGTGCAGCAGGTTGAAGGTCGCGACGCGCACCGGCCCGACGCTAGTCGAGGGACGCCGGGACGACGGCCGTAGGGTTTGCGCCCATGAGCGAGCGCACCGACGCCGGGACGGTCCAGCGGGTACGCGGCGAGGTCGCGGCCGGGGCAGAGCAGTTCGTGGCCGACCTGGTCGAGTGGCTGGCGATCCCGTCCATCTCGGGCGACCCGGCCCACCACGACGATGTCCGCCGCTCCGCCGCGCACCTCGCCCAGGCCCTGCGGGACACCGGGTTCCCGACCGTCGAGGTCTGGGAGACGGCCGGTCTGCCGACCGTCTTCGCGGAGTGGCCGAGCGACGACCCGGGCGCACCGACCGCGCTCGTCTACGGGCACCACGACGTGCAGCCGGTGACGCCCCTCGAGCTCTGGGAGCACCCGCCGTTCGAGCCGACGGTCGTGGGCGAACGCCTGCACGCCCGCGGCGCCGCCGACGACAAGGGGCAGGTCTTCTTCCACACCCTCGGCGTGCGGGCGCACCTCGCGGCCACCGGACGGACCAGCCCGGCGGTCAACCTGAAGGTCGTGGTCGAGGGCGAGGAGGAGTCCGGCTCGCCGCACTTCGCCGCCCTGCTGCGCGAGCGCAGGGAGCGGCTCGCCTGCGACGTCGTGGTCGTGTCCGACTCGGGGATGTGGTCGCGGGAGACGCCGACCGTGTGCACCGGCATGCGCGGCATGACGGACGGTCAGATCGACTTCCGCGGGCCGTCCGGCGACGTGCACTCGGGGTCGTTCGGCGGCGCGATCCCGAACCCGCTGACCGAGCTCGCCCGCGTCCTCGGCTCGATGCACGACGCCGACGGCCACGTCACCATCGACGGGTTCTACGACGGCGTCGCGGAGCTGACCGACGACGAGCGCGCCCTGTTCGCGAAGCTGCCCTACGACGAGCAGGCCTGGCTCGCCAACGCGCGCAGCAGCGTCGCCCGCGGCGAGAAGGGCTTCACCACCCTGGAGCGGGTGTGGGCGCGCCCGACCGCGGAGGTGAACGGGATCTGGGGCGGCTACACCGGCGCCGGGCACAAGACGATCGTCCCGTCCGAGGCGCACGCCAAGGTCTCCTTCCGGCTGGTCGCAGGGCAGGACCCGCTCGACATCCAGGCAAAGGTCGGCCGCTGGCTGGAGGCGGTGGTGCCGGCCGGGATCGCGTGGGAGGTGCAGTGGTACGGCGGCGGGGTGAGCCCCTGCCTGACCCCGCTCGACCACCCGGCGCTCGAGGCCGTCACCCGGGCGATGGCGACCGCGTTCGGCACCGAGATCCTCTACACCCGGGAGGGCGGCTCCGGGCCCGAGGCGGCGCTGCAGGACGTCCTCGGCGCACCGGTCGTCTTCCTCGGGGTGAGCCTGCCGGACGACGGGTGGCACGCCCCGAACGAGAAGGTCGAGATCCCGTTGCTGCTCAAGGGTGCCGAGGCCGCCGCGTACCTCTGGGACGACCTCGCCCGCACCCTCCCGCGGTGAGCGTGCCGTCCTCGGGCCCACTGCGCGACCTGCGGCTGGCGCGCGCCGTCGTGGAGCGCTCGGCGCTGCGCCGCACGGACGCGGAGTGGCTGGAGAAGGCATGGGCCGACCCGGGGGCGCGGGTGCTGCAGGTGAGCGACGGCCGGGTCGCCGTCGACGGCGACCGGCTCGTGCTCGACGACGCGGTGGACGTGCCGCCGGCACAGCGCTTCTTCCTCGGTGAGCACGACGGTGCGCCGTACTTCGCGGCGGTGCGTGACGACGTCGGTGACGACCCGCGGTTCCGCGGCCTCCGCGCGGTGGGCGGGCTGCTCGGCGACCTGGACGCCGGCCTCGTCGTGCACGCGGTGTCCCTGGCGAACTGGCACGCCACCCACACGCACTGTCCCCGCTGCGGGGGACCGACCGTGCCCGTGCAGGCCGGTCACGTGCGGCGGTGCGAGGCGGACGGGAGCGAGCACTACCCGCGCACCGACCCGGCCGTGATCATGGCCGTCATCGACAGGGACGACCGGCTGCTGCTCGGCCGCCAGGTCACCTGGGAGCGAGGGCGCTTCTCGACCCTGGCCGGCTTCGTGGAGCCGGGGGAGTCGCTCGAGGCCGCGGTCCGCCGCGAGGTGTTCGAGGAGGCCGGCGTCGAGATCGGCGAGGTCCACTACCTGGGCAGCCAGCCGTGGCCGTTCCCCTCCAGCCTGATGCTCGGCTTCCGTGCCGACGCGGTGACCACCGAGCTGCACCGCCACGACGGGGAGCTGGCCGAGGCGCGCTGGTTCACCCGCGACGATCTGATCGCTGACATCCGTGCCGGTGAGATGGTCGTCGCGCCCACGATCTCCATCTCGCGGCGGCTGATCGAGCACTGGTACGGCGGCGAGCTGCCGCACAACGCCGACGCGTAGCCTCGTCGGCCATGAGCTGGCTCGACGCCTTGGGATGGGCCGGTTCGGCCCTGCTGGTCTACTCGCTGCTGCAGTCGCGGGTGCTGCGCTTCCGGGTCATCAACACGATCGCGTCGCTGTCGCTGGTGCTGTTCAACGCGCTGATCCAGGTCTGGCCGATGGTCGCGATGAACGTCGTGCTCGCCGGCATCAACCTCTACTTCATCCGCAAGCTGCTCAGCGAGCGGCACGACGAGACCGCCTACGACGTGCTCGAGGTCGGGCTCTCCGACGCGTACCTCCAGCACTTCCTGCGCGTGCACGGCGAGGACATCCGCCGGTTCTTCCCGGCCGCGGACTGGTCGCAGCCGTCCGAGGACCGCTCGGCGTTCCTGGTCGAGCGCGGCGACGAGACGGTCGGGGTGGTGTTGCTGCGCGACGTCGGGGACGGGGTCGCCCAGGTCGAGATCGACTACGTGACGCCGAGGTTCCGGGACTTCACGCCGGGGGAGTTCGTCTACCGCCGCAGCGGGCTGTTCACCGACCGCGGGTTCCGCAAGGTCGTCACGC
>DASTVO010000083.1:0-3334 GCA_035759075.1 Actinomycetes bacterium | reverse complement strand
GGACCTCCTCGTCGTGGTGCGCACGCCGCCAGCTGTCGCGGCGGCCCGGCTGGCCTCGCGGGCGTCACGGCACAGCCGGTCCCAGCAGCTGTCGCCGGAGGACCTGCTCGCCGAGCTGCAGCGCGGGGACCAGCTGCTCGGCCGGCTCGTCGGATGGTGGGCCGGGCACACCGGCCAGGACCGCGTCATCGAGGTGGACGGCGGGACCATGACGCCGGCGCAGGCACGGACGCTGGCGGCGCGGGTCGTGGCCTGCGCCCACCGGGCTGCGCACCCTCGGCCGCAGCCCGGGGCCGACGCGCCGGCAGTCCTGCACGTGTGCACGAGGTACCAGCGCGGGGGTTCCGAACGACGCATCCGCGACCTGGTCGCCGCGCTGCCGGAGATGCGTCACCACCTCCTGCTGGGACGCGACTCGGACATCGCCCTCGCCCGGGAGCAGACGTCGGCCCACGAGGTCAGCGTGCTGCCCTCCCTCGTCCGGCACGTGTCCCCGTGGCAGGACCTCGCGACGGTTCTCCGGCTCTCGCACCGGCTGCGACGGGGCGAGTACGCGGTCGTGGTGACCCACCAGTCCAAGGCCGGCGCGCTCGGCCGCCTCGCCGCCCTGGCGGCAGGCGGGCCGGGGGTCGTGCACTCGCTGTCGATGGGCAGCTTCGGCGCCGGGTACGGCGGCTTCGAGAACATCGTCTTCCGGCGGCTCGAGCGGGTCCTCGGGGGGCGGACCGCGGCCTTCTGCGTCGTGGGCAGTGATCTGGCGCAGCGGTTCGCCGAGGCCGGGGTACCGGCCGACCGGCTGCACGTCGTGCGCTCCGGCGTGCCCCTCCCCGCCGGGGTTGCACCCCGCGAGGAGACCCGCCGCGCCGTGCGCGAGCGGTACGGCATACCGGAGGAGGCGCCGCTGCTCTGCTACGTCGGCAGCCTGGAGCCGCGCAAGAACGTCCTGCTGCTCGCCGTGGTGCTCTACGAGCTCAGCTCGCGTCTCCCGCAGCGACCGCACCTGCTCGTGGTCGGGGAGGGGCCGCAGCGCGCCGAGCTCGAGGGCAGGGTCAGGGCGCTCGGTCTCGAGCGGCAGGCCGTGTTCACCGGGCACCTCGCCGAGCCGGAGCGGGTCCGGGAGGCCGTCCGCGGGTCGGACCTGATGCTGCTGCTCAGCAAGACCGAGGGGCTGCCCCAGGTGCTCGTGCAGTCCGCGGCCGAGGGGACCCCGTTCGTCTCGTTCGACGTGGAAGGCGTGCAGGAGCTGCTCGCACTCGGCGCGCGCGGCACGGCCGTCGCCCTCGGCGACCTGACGGGGGTGGTGCTCGCGGCGAGCCGCCACCTCGCGCAGGACAGCCCGGCGGACCACGAGCCGGTCGCCGACCTGGCGAGCTGGTCACCCGACGCGATCCGGGCCGCGTACCGGCGGGTCTTCCACGACGTCCTCGGGGTCCGGCCCGTGGCGGCGGCCGTGCCGCTGCCGCGCCGCGGGGCTGACTACGGCGCCGGCCGGACGAGCGCCACCAACGCCTTGGCCGGCCGCCGTCCCGCCGCCGGCGCCCTGAGCACCGCCAGCCCCAGCACGGCGAGCGCGTAGACCGCTGAACCGAGGGCCACCGAGACCAGCAGGTGCTGGTGCGTCGTGACCAGGACGGCCCCGGCCATCGGCACGGACGCCGCGAGCGGGAGCACGAGCGACCGGGGGATCCGCGACCCGCCGGCGACCCGGCGCAGGAAGTACGCGTACATGAGCATGAGCACGGTCTCGCAGACCACGGCGGTCACAGCGGCGCCGAGGTAGGACCACCGGGGGATCATGTAGAGGTTGAGCCCGATGTTGAGGGCTGTCACCGTGGCGACCCCGATCACGCGCCGGTTCTGCCGGTCCGCCGCAGCCAGGGAGATGCTCAGCGTGTGCGAGAGCATCCGCAGCGGGATCACCAGGACGAGGACCTGGTAGGCGAGGACGGCGCGGTCGAACTCGGGCCCGTACAGGACGTCGAACGTTCGCGGCGCCAGCAGCAGGCAGCCGACGGCGATCGGCACCGCGACCAGGCCGATGGAGCGCAGGGACGCGTCCCGGAGCCGGCGGAACTGGTCCGGCCGCACCGGCCAGGCCTTGCTCATCCGCGGGTAGAGGGCGTGGTTGAGGCTGCGGGCCAGGACGTTGAAGTACAGGACCAGGTTGGTGCCCGCCTGGTGGAGACCGACGGCCACCGGGCCCTTGATCATGCCCAGCATCACGGCGTCGGCGCGTGAGTGAGCCAGGGTCAGGGTGTCGTTCACCGCGAACGACGTGCAGCGCCGGAGCGTGCTGCGCAGGAAGGGCAGCGACGCCCGGGGCACGACGACCGCGCCGAGCCGACGGCCCACGACCAGCCAGCCGAGGCCCGCCCCGAGCGCCCGGCTGGCGGCGAACGCGACCAGAGCCTCCATGGCGCCGCCGCCGGCGGCCAGCGCGGCAACGGTCGCGGCGAGGAACGCCGCCTCCTGCACGCTCGTGACGACGGCCTCCAGGTGCATCCGCTCCCAGGCCCAGAACACGGCGAACTGCACCCGCGCGACCCCGTCGAAGGCCATGCCCGCCGCCGCCAGCTGGACGGCCGCCAACGTCTCGGCGGAGGCACCGGACACAGCCGTCCCGAGGACCAGCAGCCCGGCGAAGCCGGCACCGGCCACCAGTGCGACCAGCGTTCCGGCCTCGATCCAGCGCCGGGACTGCTCCGGAGCCCGCGCCACCTCGCGCGCGAGCAGCGGCGGGACGCCGTAGTAGAAGGGCAGGATCGACGACAGCATCAGCGCGAACTGGAACACGCCCAGCGACCGCGGCCCGCCCGCCCGCGCCACGAGCACCACGACGCCGAGGCCCGCCACCGCCCGCGCGGCGAAGGTGACGAGCTGCCAGCCGGAGTTCGCCGCTACGAGCCTCGCCCCCGACCGCGGGGTCGAGGGCGAGGCGGTGGTGCGGCTAGCGGCCATGGTCGCCGGCCCGGTCGTGAGCCTCCTGCCGGCCGAACAGGTGCAGCGCGGCGACCACCGCCAGCAGCGTCCACATGTGTCGGTAGTGCAGGACCTCGTGGGTGACGGCGGTGAAGGCGAACGCGACGAAAGCCCCGATCAGGGCGGCCGGGTTGGGCACCACCGCCCGGAAGCCGGGCGTCAGCCGGTGCGGGGCGAGACCGGCCAGGCGCACAGCGATCGCGCCGATGAGCGTGAGCAGCGCCACGGCGCCGAACGGGCCCCGCTCGACCAGCGTGGCCAGGTAGTCGTTGTGCGACTCCTTCGCGGCGGAGGCCGGTTCCTGCTCCAGCGTCCGGCGGGTGCCGGCCGGACCGAGCCCGATCAGCCCGCCCTT
>DASTVO010000082.1:0-5504 GCA_035759075.1 Actinomycetes bacterium | reverse complement strand
GGTCGCCGGCTACTTGTTCGCGCTTCCCTTCCTCGCCCTGTTCCGGGTCTTCACGGTCGGACCGGTCCTCGCGTCCTTCGGGATGAGCTTCACCGACCTGCGGTCCAGCGACGTGCGCAACCCGCTGGCCGTCGAGGCCGTCGGACTGAAGAACTACACCGACCTGTTCGCCGACGAGACCTTCCGGCAGGCCGCCTTCAACACCGCCTACTTCGTCGTCATCGGTGTCCCGCTGACGATGGGGCTTGCGCTCGCGGTGGCCGTGGGCCTCAACTCCGGCATCACCCGGTTCAAGGCGCTCTTCCGGGTCGGCTACTACCTGCCGGTCGTCACCAGCATCGTTGCCGTCGCGGTGGTGTGGCGCTTCCTGCTCGAGCCGGACAGCGGCCTCGTGAACACGCTGCTCGGCTACGCCGGCATCGACGGCCCGTCCTGGCTGAACAGTCCCACGTGGGCGATGCCGTCGTTGATCGTGATGGCCGCCTGGCGGAACATGGGCTACCTCGTCGTGATCTTCCTCGCCGGGCTGCAGCTGGTGCCGAAGGAGATGCACGAGGCGGCCGCCATCGACGGCGCCGGCGCATGGAACCGGTTCCGGCACATCACGCTGCCGATGTTGCGGCCGACGCTGCTGTTCGGGGCCGTCATCACGATGATCGGCTACCTGCAGTTCTTCGAGGAGCCCTTCGTCATGACGCAGGGCGGCCCGCTCGACAAGACCCTGTCGGTGGCCTACTACACCTACAACCAGTTCGGGTTCGGCAACTACAGCTACGCCGCCGCGATGGCGTACGTGCTGTTCGTCGTGATCGCGCTGGTGACCGCGGTGCAGTTCCGGGTCCTGGGCCGGCGGGACTGAGGCCCCATGACCACCACTCGTGCCGGCTTCGGTGAGCCCACCGCCCAGTCGTGGATCTACGTCGTGCTCACGGGCGGGCTCGTCCTGCTCGTCGGTCCGTTCCTGTGGATGCTGCTCGGGTCGTTCCGGCCCGACCGTGAGCTCAAGCAGGTCCCGCCGGCCTGGCTGCCGCAGGACCCGACACTGGAGAACTACCGCAACCTGTTCGAGCGGCTCGACTTCCCGACGTACTTCGTCAACAGCGCCGTCGTGGCGCTGGCGATCACGCTGGGAAACCTCGTGTTCTGCTCGATGCTGGGCTACGCGCTGGCCAAGCTGGACTTCCCCGGCAAGCGGGTCATCTTCGTGCTGGTGCTCGCCACGCTGATGGTCCCGGGCGTGGTCACGTTCGTGCCGCTGTTCGTCCTGGTCAGCAACCTGGGGATGGTCAACACGTTCCCCGGCCTGATCTTCCCGTTCCTGGCCGGGCCGTTCGGCGTGTTCCTCATGCGCCAGTTCATCCAGTCGCTGCCGGACGAGCTGATCCACGCCGCCCGCGTGGACGGCGCGGGGGAGTGGCGGATCTTCCGCAGCATCATCCTGCCGCTGTGCAAGCCGGCGCTCGCGACGCTGGGCATCCTCACGTTCCTGACGTCGTGGAACAACTTCCTCTGGCCGCTGGTCGTCGCGCAGTCGGAGGAGAAGTACACGCTGCCGGTGGCGCTGGCCATCTACGCCATCGGCGAGAACCGCAGCGACTACGGCCTGCTGATGGCCGGCTCGGTCGTGATCATCCTGCCCGTCCTGGTGGTGTTCCTGCTGCTGCAGCGGCACTTCGTCCGCGGTATCGCCATGACCGGCATCAAGTAAGTGACCGACAAGGAGTCCAGCGCCATGCGAAGAGCCCACCGACTCGTCCTGACGGCGGTAAGCGTCACGGCGGTGGCGGCAGCCACCGCCGTCCCGACCGCCGGCGTCGCGTCGACCGACACCGACGCGCTGCTGCAGAGCTACACGGCCGACACGTGGCGCTCGATGGCCGCGATGGTCCACCCGGAGACGGGGCTCGCCGCCGACAACATCGGCGGCGACCTCGACCCGGGCGACCGGTCCGCGTACACCTCGCCGACCAACATCGGCGCCTACATGTGGAGTGCCGTCGTCGCGCGGGACACCGGTCTCATCAGCGACGCCGAGGCGCGCGAGCGGATCGCGGTGACGCTGGAGACGCTGCCGACGCTGGAGCGGCACGAGGACTCCGGGATGTTCTTCAACTGGTACGACCCGGCGACCGGCGCGAAGCTGACGACGTGGCCGGAGAACGGCGACCCGGTGCACCCGTTCCTGTCCAGTGTCGACAACGGCTGGCTGGCCACCGGCCTCGAGGTCGTCAAGGACCAGGTGCCCGCGCTGGCCGCCGAGGCCGACGCGGTGGTGAAGGACATGGACTTCGGCTACTACTACAACCCCGCCGAGAACCAGATCCGCGGCGGCTTCTGGGTCGACCCGCCGCCCGGCTGCTCCGTACCGGGCAACTACCGCGGGGGCGAGACCGTCCACTACACCTGCCACCACTACGGCGCGTTCAACACCGAGCCGCGGATGGCGAGCTACCTCGGCATCGCCGCCGACCAGATCCCGCAGCGGCACTACTTCGGGCCGTTCCGCACGTTCCACAACGAGAACTGCGACTACGCGTGGAGCGAGCAGCGCGCCGTCGGGCAGTACGAGACCTACCTCGGCGAGCGCGTCTTCGAGGGCGCCTACACGTACGCGGGCAAGCGGCTGATCCCGACCTGGGGCGGCTCGATGTTCGAGGCGCTGATGGTCCCGCTGTTCGTACCGGAAGAGGAGTGGGGCGCGAAGAGCTGGGCGCTGACCCACCCGACCTACGTCCGGGCACAGATCATCCACGGCATGGAGGAGGCCCGGTACGGCTACTGGGGCTTCTCCCCGTCGAACAACCCGGCCGGGGGCTACCGGGAGTACGGCGTGGACGCCATCGGCATGGAGCCGAACGGCTACGCCTCCGACCAGGAGCGCACCTATGTCGACCACGGCTACGGCGACTGCCGGCCGGCGCAGCCCGAGCCCACCGCGTACGGCCAGGGCGTGGTCACCCCGCACGCGTCCTTCCTCGCCTACCGCTACGCGCCGAAGGAGTCGCTGAAGAACCTGGACCGGCTGCGCCGGGACTTCGACGCCTACGGCCCGGGCGGCTTCTACGACGCGGTCAACGTGTCGACCGGTGAGGTGTCGAAGCGGTACCTGGCGCTGGACCAGGGCATGGTCATGGCCGCGCTGGGCAACGCGCTGGCCGGCGAGGACATGCGGTCGGCGTTCGCGACCGGCCCGATGGCCGAGAAGGTCGCGCCGCTCATGCGCATGGAGGAGTTCACCGGAGTCACGCAGGGCGGCAAGTGACCGGGGACCAGTCCGCGCGGGCGGACTTCGAGGGCCGCATCGGCCGGCGCACCGGCGGCGGAGCCCGCGACGACGCGCTGCCGCCGCCGGACGGGCTGCGGGCCGTCCCGGGCCGCGGGCACGTGACGCTGGACTGGGACCCGGTGCCGGGTGCCGTCGGCTACCTGGTGCACCGCTCCGACGGCCCGGACGGGCCGTTCGCCCCGATCGACCACGGCGGGAACGACGTGCTCGCGGTGCCGCACCCGCCCTACGTCGACACGTCCGCCCCGCGCGGACGGGAGCACTGGTACGCGGTCGCCGCGCTCCCGGAGGTGGAGCGAACCGGGAAGCTGTCCTCGGCGATGAGCGCCGCTGCGCTGCCCGACGGCCCGGCCGCGGTGGAGGTCCGGGTCGACGCCGCCGACGTGGTGGGCCGGCTGCACCGGCCGTGGCGGCCGATGATCGGCTCGGAGCACCTCAGCCTGATGCTGTCCGAGGACGAGGTCGGCGGCCGGCCGATCGGGGCGGAGCTCACCGAGGCGCTGCGCCGGATGCACGTCGAGCTCGGGGTCGAGACGGTGCGGGCGCACGCGATCCTCGGCGACGACCTCGGGGTCTACCGGGAGGTCGACGGGGAGCCGGTGCACGACTTCTCGGGCATCGACCGCGTGTACGACGCCTTGCAGGAGACCGGGCTCCGGCCGGTGGTCGAGCTCTCCTACATGCCGCACGACCTGGCGAGCGACCCGTCGCGGACGGTGTTCGCGTACGAGGCGATCATCTCCCCGCCGCGCGACTGGGACCGGTGGGCCGACCTCGTCACCGCGCTCACCGCGCACCTGGTCGACCGGTACGGGCTGAAGGAGGTGCGCGACCGCTGGAGCTTCGAGGTCTGGAACGAGGCGAACCTCGACGTCTTCTGGAGCGGGTCGAAGGAGGAGTACCTCCGGCTCTACGACGTGACCGCGGCCGCCGTGCGCAAGGTCGACGAGCGGCTGGTCGTCGGCGGACCGAGCTCGGCCGCGGCGCAATGGGTCGAGGCGCTGCTCGAGCACGCCGAGGAGTCGGGCGCCCCCGTCGACTTCGTGTCGACGCACACCTACGGCAGCCCCCCGCTGGACCTGCGCCCGATCCTGGCCCGGCACGACCGCTCGGACGCGAGGATCTGGTGGACCGAGTGGGGACCGGGGTCCCAGCACTTCCACCTGGTCGGTGACAGCGTCTTCGCCGCGACCTTCCTGCTCGACGGCATGGCCTCCGCCATGGGCCGGGTCGACGCGCTCTCGCACTGGGTCGCGTCCGACCACTTCGAGGAGCTCGGCCGCCCGCAGAAGCTGGGGCACGGCGGCTTCGGCCTGCTGACGGTCGGCAACCTGCGCAAGCCGCGCTGGTGGGCGCTGTCCCTGCTGGAGCGGCTCGGCGACGAGCGGCTGTCCGTGACCGCTGACGGCGACGGCGCGGGCGGGCTGGTGTCGACGCTGGCCGCGCGCCGGGACGACGGCGAGGTCGGGGTCCTCGTGTGGAGCTCGAGCCTGGACCAGACGCGCATCCCGGCCGACCCGCTGCTGGCCCGTGACGTGACCGTGCGGGTGGGTGGCCTGGCTCCGGGTGAGGTGTCGGTGACGCACTGGCGCGTCGACGAGGAGCACAGCAACGTGTTCGCCGCCTGGCGCGACCTCGGCGGCGCGGAGCGGGACTGGCCGTCGTCGGAGCGGGAGTGGGACAGGCTGCGCACGGGTGACGAGCTGGTGGAGCTCGAGCCGGGGCGGACGGTCCAGGTCGGCGCGGACGGGGCGGTGGAGATGTCCTTCGTCCTGCCGCAGCCAGGGATCTCCTACCTGGCCCTGCGCTGACGGGAGCCCCGTGCAGCCACCGTCTTGGCGACGGCGTCCGCCGCCACGACGGCCGGGACCGCGGCCACGGCCACCGCCCAGCCGAGCGCGGTCGGCAGCGCCTGGCCCAGCACGGAGTCCAGCGGGGGCAGCAGGAACACCGCCAGGACGGCGAGTTCGAACAGCACCGCCCACGCGAGCAGGGGGTGCGGCTGGTGGCGGCGGAAGCCTGCCCAGTGCGCCTCGCTCCGGCACGCGAAGGTGTTCGCCAGCTGGCCCAGCACCACAGCGGTGAAGGCCGCACCGGAGGCCTGCGCGAGCAGGGCGTCCGACGGCTCGACGCCCCAGTCCCACCCGCCCGACTGCAGCACCACGAGGAAGGCGAGCATCGACACCGCCGCCTCGGTCGGGCCGAGGACGCCGAACGC
>DASTVO010000081.1:0-11844 GCA_035759075.1 Actinomycetes bacterium | reverse complement strand
CGCCCGGATCTCGGACTCCAGCTTCTGGAACACGCCGTCGTCCAGCCGCTTCGGCGGGATGTTGATCTCGATGTTGAACTGGGCCAGCTCGGTCTGGAAGTCGGGGTCGGCGATGAGGCCGAGCACCTTCTCGTTGACCATGGCCGGGTCTCCCCCGGCGTCGGTGAGGTTGAGCTCGATCTCCAGGCCCATGCTGCGCCGCTCGGTGTCGAAGCGGGACTCGGCGAGCATGCGGGCGAACACGTCCAGGCAGCGCCGGACCTTGTGCCGGTACCGCTGGCGGTCCTCGCGGGTGAACCGTCTGTCCGCGACGTCCTGACCCATCGGCGTCCCTCCCGGGGCGCTGCCTGCTCCCCTGCCCCCCAAACCTCGCACACGGACGCGACACGCCGCCACTGTCGACCGGGTTGTGTCCAGCCTGCGCCCTACGGTCCTCCCATGCGCCTGCTGCACACCTCCGACTGGCACCTCGGCCGGTCCTTCCACCGGGAGGACCTGCTCGGTGCCCAGGCGCGGTTCGTCGACTTCCTCGTCGAGGCAGTGTCGTCGGAGGGCGTCGACGCGGTCTTGGTCTCGGGTGACGTCTACGACCGGGCCCTGCCCTCGGTCGACGCGGTGGCGCTGTGCAACGACGCGCTCCGGCGGCTCGCCGCGACCGGAAGCCGGGTGGTGCTCATCAGCGGCAACCACGACTCCGCCCGCCGGCTCGGCTTCGGGGCCGACCTCATCGATGCGGCCGGCATCCACCTCCGCACCGACCCGGCGGGCGCCGGGAAGCCCGTCCTGCTGCCGGACGAGGAGGGCGACGTCGCCGTCTACGCGCTGCCCTACCTCGAGCCGGACGCGGTGCGCGGCGACCTCGGGTGCGCCGAGCGCAGCCACCAGGCCGTCCTCGACGCGGCGATGAGCCGGGTGCGGGCCGACCTGGCCGGCCGCCGGGGCACGCGCTCGGTGGTGCTGGCGCACGCGTTCGTCACCGGCGGCCAGGCCTCCGACAGCGAGCGCGACATCAGCGTCGGCGGCGTGAGCTCGGTCGCGGCGGGCACGTTCGCCGGCATCGACTACACCGCCCTGGGGCACCTGCACGGCGCCCAGGCGCCGGCCGCGGGGGTCCGCTACAGCGGGTCCCCGCTCGCGTACTCCTTCTCCGAGGCGGCCCACGACAAGGGTGTGCTGCTCGTCGACCTGCCCGACCGGCCGGGCGCCGACGTCCGGGTCGAGCAGCTGCCGACGCCGGTCGGGCGCCCGCTGGCGCGGCTCACCGGCCGCCTCGACGACCTGCTGACGGCCGACCGGTGGGCCGGCTACACCGACCACTACCTGCAGGTGACGCTGACCGACGCCGTGCGCCCGCGCGAGCCCATGGAGCGGCTGCGGGCACGCTTCCCGCACCTGCTCGTGCTGGGCTTCGACCCCGAGGGCGCGGGCGCCGGGGCCGGCCCGTCGTACGCCACCCGGCTGCGCGGCCGGTCCGACCTGGAGGTTGCCGACGACTTCGTCGCCCACGTCCGCAGCGCCCCCGACCCCGACGAGTCGGCCCTGCTGGCGGCGGCCTTCGAGGCCGTCCGGGTCGCCGAGGACGGTGACTGAGTGCGTCTCCACCGGCTCGACGTGACGGCGTTCGGCCCGTTCGCGGACCGGCAGCAGGTCGACTTCGACGCGCTTGGGGACGGCGGCCTGTTCCTGTTCACCGGCGCCACCGGGGCCGGCAAGACGAGCCTGCTCGACGCCGTGTGCTTCGCCCTGTACGGCCAGGTGCCCGGGGCGCGCCAGCAGACCCGGGCGCTGCGCAGCGACCACGCGCCGGACGGGCTGGCGCCGGAGGTGGTGCTGGAGGTGACGCTGCGGGACCGTCGGATGCGCGTCACGCGGTCTGCCGCCTGGGACCGGCCGAAGAGGCGCGGGACGGGCACCGTCACCGAGAACGCCAGCGTCCTGCTCGAGGAGCGGTCGGGCGGCGACTGGGTCGTCCTGTCTACCCGGCTCGACGAGGCCGGGCAGCTGCTGCGCGACCTGACGGGCCTGTCGATGACGCAGTTCTGCCAGGTGGTGCTGCTGCCGCAGGGGCAGTTCGCCGAGTTCCTGCGGGCCGACGCCGACAAGCGGCGGGCACTGCTGGAGAGCCTGTTCGACACGAGCCGGTTCGCCGCCGTCGAGGCATGGCTGGTGCGGCGCCGGCAGGAGACCGGGCGGGAGCTCGACGAGCTCGACCAGCGGCTCGGCCAGGTCCTCGCGCGGGTGGGCGAGGCGGCCGCCGTCGAGGTGCCCGACCCGTTGCCGCCCGACGCCGCGGCGGAATGGGTCGACGAGCTCCTCACGGCTGCCCGGTCCGCGGCCGGCGCGGCGACCACGGCCGCCGAGACCGCTGCGGTCGCCGCCGACGGGGCGGCCGCGACCCTGGCGCAGGCACGGCACGACCATGAGCTCCGTGCCCGGGACACGGCCCTGCGGCAGCGGCTGGCGCGACTGACCGCCGGGGCACCGGCGCGGGACGCCGCGGTCGCCGAGCTGGAGGCCGCCCGCGCCGTGGCCCCGGTGCTCCCGCTGCTGGCCGAGGCGGGCCGGCTGCAGACCGAGCTCGAACGGGTCCGGGCGCTGGCCGGCGCCGCGCACGACCGGCTCTCCACCGCGGCCCCCGTGCTCGCCGTCACCGGCACCGACGCCACCGCGGCGGTCCTCCCGCGGGCCCGGGCGGTCGTCGACGCCTCGCAGGACACCCGGGCGGAGGCCGGGTCACTGCGCCGGCTCGTCGACCAGGAGCGGGAGGTCGACGACCTGTCCCTGGCCGCCGAGACGCTCGCGCAGCGCGCGGTCGAGGCCCAGGGGCTGGCGGCCAAGGCCGCCGAGTGGCTGGCCGCCGCGCCGGCCCGGCGGGCGGCGCTGGCCGCGGCCCGCGACGACGCCCGGTCGGCGGCCGACGCGGCCCCGGGTCTGGTGGCCGCCCGCGACGTCGCCGCGGCCCGCCTGGACGCCGGCCGCCGGCGTGACGTCCTGGACGTCGAGCTCGCGGGTGCCCGTGACCTCCTGCGCGGCCGCGTCGACGCCCACCAGCAGGCCCGGGACCGGCTGCAGGCGCTGCGGGAGGCGCGGCTGGCCGGGATGGCGGCCGAGCTCGCGGAGCAGCTGCACCCGGGGCAGGACTGCCCGGTGTGCGGTAGCGCCGAGCACCCTCGGCCCGCCGCACGCGGGGGTGAGCAGGTGACGGTCGACACCGAGACCGAGGCCACCGAGGCCGTCACCGCCGCCGAAGGCGCGCGGCAGGCGGCCGCCGAGGAGGCGAGCCGGCTCGAGGCCGACCGGGCGGCGGCCGGCGCTGCCGCGGGGGGCGACACGGCGGTCGAGGTCCTGGTGGCCGAGCACGCCGCTGCGGCCGACCGAGCGGCCGCCGCTCTCAGTACCGCTGCACGTCTCGGCGAGGCGGAGCAGGCGCTCGCCGAGTTCGACCGCGAGCGCGAGGCCTGGACCCGCGACCAGGTGGCGCGCGGAGCCGAGGCCGCCTCGCTGGCCGCCCAGGTCGCGCAGCAGCGCGCCCGTGTCGCCGAGCTGCTCGAGGTGGTCGTCGGGGCGCGCGGGAACGACCCGTCGGTCGCCGCCCGGGCCGAGCGCCTGGACCGGATGGCGACCGAGCTGGCGGAGCTCGCCGGCGAGCTCGCCGAGGCCGAGCGGCTCGAGACCGAGGTGGCCGGGGCTCTCGAGCGGGCGGAGTGCGCGGTGCGAGCCCGCCGGCTGGAGTCGCTGGAGGCCGCGGCCGCAGCCGCCCGCGACGACGAGCGGCTCGGTGAGCTCGAGGCCGTCGTCCACCGCCACGACAGCGAGCTGGCGGCGGTGACCGAGCAGCTCGACGACCCCGCCCTGACGGCCGTCGCCGACCGTGAGCCGGCCGACCTCGACGGCCTCGCCGCCGCCGCGGCGGCGACCGCGGCCCGGCGGGACGAGGAGCTCGCCCGGGCCGCCGCCGCCGCGGCACGTGTCACAGCGCTGTCCCGGCTGCGCGGCGTCGTCGACAGCACGCTGGCCGAGCGGCTGCCGCTGGCCGCCCGGCACCGTACCGTCGACGCACTGTCCCGGTTGGCCGAGGGCAAGAGCGCCGACAACCGGCTGCGCATGAGCTTGTCCGCGTACGTCCTCGCGGCCCGCCTCGAGCAGGTGGCCGCCAGCGCCAGCCAGCGGCTGCTGCGGATGTCCTCGGGCCGCTACACGCTGCTGCACTCGGACGACGGCGGGTCCGGCCGGGCCCGCGGCGGGCTCGCGCTGCGGGTGCTCGACGCGTGGACCGGGCAGGAGCGCGACCCGGCCAGCCTCTCCGGCGGGGAGAGCTTCTCGGCCTCGCTCGCCCTCGCGCTGGGGCTGGCCGACGTCGTGACGGCGGAGGCCGGCGGCGCCCTGCTCGAGACCCTCTTCGTCGACGAAGGGTTCGGCACCCTCGACGACGAGACCCTGGACGAGGTCATGGGGGTCCTCGACGACCTGCGCGACGGCGGGCGGACGGTCGGGCTGGTCAGCCACGTGGCCGACCTGCGCCAGCGGATCCCGGTGCAGCTGCGGGTCGAGAAGGGCCGCCGGGGGTCGCTCGTCCGGCAGTGAGAGGTGGTCCCGCTCCGGCCCCGACGACCAAACCGGACGCGTCCCCGCGACGAACCCCGGGCAGGCCGGGCGTTGGGCGGCCGCGGGAGGCACGTCGACGCAGACGAGGAGGATCGTGTGGCCGATCTCCGGGCTGTCGATGACACACTGGCGGCCATGCCCTCCCTGCGTCGCGGCGCCCGCTCCGCCGTCGACCAGGACGTCGTCACGGTCGAGCACCTCGTCCACGAGGTCGCCCGCGGCGACAGCCCTGCCTTCGAGGCGCTCTACGACCGGGTGGCCGGCTCCGTGTACGGCGTCATCCGGCGGGTTCTTCGCGACCCGGCGCAGTCCGAGGAGGTCACCCAGGAGGTCATGGTCGAGGTCTGGCGGACGGCGACCCGGTTCGACCCTGCGCGGGGCAGGGCGACGACCTGGATCCACACCATGGCGCACCGGCGGGCGATCGACCGGGTCCGCGCGTCCCAGTCGTCCCACGACCGCGACGAGCGGGCGGCCCGCCGCGACCACCAGCCCGAGTACGACGTGGTGGCCGAGCGCGTCGAGGCCCGGCTCGAGCAGGAGCAGGTCCGTCGCTGCCTGGAGCACCTGACCGATCTGCAACGGGAGTCGGTGACCCTGGCCTACTACAACGGCTACACCTACCGCGAGGTCGCCGAGGTCCTGGACGTCCCGCTGGGCACGGTCAAGACCCGCATGCGCGACGGGCTGATCCGGCTGCGCGACTGCCTGGGGGTGACCTCGTGAACGTCCCGCACCTGCACTCGCTCACCGGTGCGTACGCGGCCGACGCGCTCGACCGCGAGGAACGGGAGGAGTTCGAGGCGCACCTCGCCGAGTGCGCACCCTGCCGCGACGAGGTCGCCGAGCTCGTCGCGACGACCGCCCGGCTGGCCGAGGCCGTCTCCACGCCGCCGCCCCCCGGGCTCAAGGCCCGGGTGCTCGCCGAGGCGGGGCAGACCCGCCAGCTCTCGCCGCTCCCGACGGTGACCAGGCTCTACGAACGGCCTACACGGCGCTGGTACACCCAGCCGGCCTCAGTGGCCGCGGCGCTGCTGCTGGTGGTCTCGGCCGGCCTGGGCGCCTACGCCCTGGACGAGCGGTCGCGGGCGGAGCAGGCCGAGCAGCGGGCCGAGCGCATCACCGCGATCGTGACCGACCCGGACCGCGTCGAGCTGACCGTCCCGGCCTCCTCCGGCGGCACCGGCACCGTGGTGGCCGCGGACGGCGTCGCCCTGTTCCGCGCCAGCGACCTGCGCGAGCTGCCGGAGGACCAGGAGTACCAGCTGTGGCGGATCCGCGGTGACGAGCCTCAGTCGGTGGGCGTCCTGGGGCGCGGCGGCGCGTTCTCGACCCTGGTGACCGACATCGCGCGGACTGACTCCCTGGGCCTGACCGTCGAGCCCAAGGGCGGCTCGAGAGCACCGACCGGTGAGCTGGTGCTGCGGCTGCCGTTGGCCTGACGCGCTGCCCGCACCCGGCGCCACAGCAGGCGCACCGGAGCCGGTCCCTCGACCCCGGGCGTGACGGCGATTGCCACCCCGAGCAGCAGCGCGGCCGCGATGGCGTCGACCCAGTAGTGGTTGGCCGTGGCCACCACGACCGCCACGGTGATCGCGGGGTGCACCAGTGCGACCCAGCGCCACGGCGAGCGGGCGGTGCGCACCACGACGACGGCGATGAGCAGGGCCCAGCCGACGTGCAAGCTGGGCATCGCGGCGAACTGGTTGGCCAGGTTGGCCGCGCTCCCGTCGTAGGCCGACGGCCCGAAGACCGCCATCGTGTCCAAGAAGCCCAGGCTGCGCAGCATCCGTGGCGGCGCCAGCGGCATCACCGTGTGCACCACCAGCGCGAGCCCGGTGAGGATCGTGATCAGGCGGCGCGCCCAGCGGTACTCGGCCGGAGGACGGCGCCACCAGCCCCAGGCGAGGAACGCCGCCGTGATCGGGAAGTGGACGCTGACGTAGTACCAGTTCGCGGCGACGAGCAGGTCGGGCCACTGCAGCACCCAGTCCTGCAGCAGCTCCTCGTCCGGCAGGCCGAGGGAGCGCTCCACGCTCCACACCAACCAGGCGTTGTCGAGAGCCAGTCGGTCGTGCCCTGTGATCAACAGGCGGGCGGCGCGGTAGACGAGGAACAGACCGGCGATCAACGCGATCTCGCGCACCAGCGCCGGGCGTCGCCGCCGGGCGGCGACGGCGCCGGAGCCCGTCGCCTGCTGGCCAGCGACGGCGACCGAGCTGCACGACATCCGCACAGGATCGCACGAAACACGGGGCTTGAGCGCGCCGTTTCCGAGCCGTGACCCGGCTCAAGCCAGCAGGTCCACCACGAGGCCGAAGCCGCGCGGCACCCGTGCCGCGACCGGGAGGAGGAGCCGGCGCGGCTGCGGCCGGCTGGTCACCGCGAGCAGCGCATGGGTCAGGAGCCGGTAGCGGCGGGTCGCCCGGGCCCAGTCCCTCGGGTAGGCCTCCGGCCGGCCCTGCGCGACGGCGCCGACCGCGGCCTGCGCGCAGGCGAGCCCGGTCGAGAGCCCCTCGCCGGTGAGCGCGTCCACGTAGCCCGCCGCGTCACCGACGAGCAGGACCCGACCGGACCGGACGGCCGCCGCCCGCTGCCGCAGCGGGCCCGCGCCGCGGACCGCGCCGGTGACGAGCGCCCCGCGCAGCCGGGCCCGCAAGGCCGGGAAGTCCTGCAGGGCATCGTCGAAGCCGGTCCCGGCCGGGCCCAGGACAGCCACCCCGACCAGCCGGTCGCCCACCGGGGTCACGTAAGCCTCCGCGCGCGGGGACCAGTGCACCTCCACGAAGTCCGTCCACGGCGCCACGGCGTAGTGCCGCCGCAGCCCGTAGCGGCCGGGTCGGCCTGCTCGACCCGGTCGGCCGACCGCGGGACGGTCCAGGCCGAGCAGCCGCCGGACCGGCGAGTGCAGCCCGTCCGCGGCGACCAGCCACCGGGCCTGCAGACCCGCGGCCTCCACGTGACCGTCCGCCTGGACGACGGAGGTCACCGAGTCGCGGACGATCTCGACGCCGGCGTCCAGAGCGCGCCGGTGCAGCGCCTGGTGCAGGTCGGTCCGGCGTACCCCCCGCCCGGGACCGGCGCGGAAGCGGGCCTCGACGGCCAGCCCGTCCCCCAGGTAGCGGATCCCGGCGAACGGCCGGCCCCCGACCTCCACCCCGAGCCCCGCGAGCGCGCAGACCGCGGAGGGCATGAGGCCCTCGCCGCAGGCCTTGTCCACCGGCGCCTCCCGCGGCTCGACGACCACCACCCCGAGCCCCCGGCGGCGGGCCTCGAGCGCGGCGGCGAGCCCGACCGGACCGCCGCCGGCGACGAGGACGTCGAGCACGGCCGGCCTCACGCCGTCGCGGCGCTGGGGCCGGCGAGCTCGCGCAGCGCGGCCTCCTCGCAGCGGATCCTGGTCCGCAGCAGCACCGCGTTCGCCAGCGTGAACACCGCCGCCGTGACCCAGGCGGTGTGGACCAGGGGCAGGGCCACGCCCTCGACGACCACCGCGACGTAGTTGGGGTGCCGCAACCACCGGTACGGCCCCGTCGTCACCAGCGGCGCGCCGGGGACCACGACCACCCGGGTGCTCCACTGCCAGCCGAGCGTCCGGATGCACCACCAGCGCAGCCCCTGCGCCGCGACCACGAGGCCCAGCATCGCCCAGCCCAGCCAGGGCAGGAAGTCCCGCCCGGCGACCAGCACCTCAACCAGCGCACCCGCCAGCAGGCTGGTGTGCAGGACGACCATCACCGGGTAGTGGCCGCGCCCCCGCTCCACTCCGCCCCGCCCGAGAGCGACGCGCACGTGCCGGGTGCTGACCACCAGCTCGGCGAGCCGTTCCAGCCCGACCGCGGCGACCAGCCCGGTGAAGAGCAGCTCGCTGGTCACCACCGCAGCAGCACCAGCTCGCTGCAGAAGCCCGGACCCATCGCCAGCAGCACCCCGTGCTCCCCCGCGGCCCGCGGCGGCTCGGCCAGGGTGTCGGCGAGCACGTGCAGCACCGACGCGGACGACAGGTTCCCGACCCTGGCCAGCGACCGCCAGGTGCGGTCCAGCGCGCCGTCGGGCAGGCCGAGCGTGCGCGACATCGCGTGCAGCACCTTCGGGCCGCCGGGATGCGCGACCCAGGTCGACACGTCGTCGACCTTCAGGTCGTGGTCGCCGAGGAAGGCGGTCACGTCGTGCCCGAGGTGCTCCTCCACGACGTCGGCGACGGAGGCGGCGAGGACGATCCGGAAACCGCTGCCGCCGATGTCCCAGCCCATCACCCGCTCGGTGTCCGGGTAGAAGCGACTGCGGGTGGCGACCACCCGGGGCGCGTCCGTACGTCCCATGCGCTCGGCCCGCCGCTCCCCCACGACCACGACCGCGGCGGCGCCGTCCCCGAACAGCCCGCTGCCCACGAGGTTGGCCAGGCTGTCGTCGTCGCGCTGCACGGTCAGGGAGCACAGCTCGACCGACAGCAGGACCGCGACACCGTCGGGGTCGCCCGCGAGCATGTCGTGCACCCGGGACAGCCCCGCGGCGCCGGCGACGCACCCGAGCCCGAAGACCGGCACCCGGCGCACGTCGGGCCGCAGCCCGAGCCGGGGGACCAGCCGGGCGTCCAGGCTGGGCGCCGCGACACCGGTCACCGAGGTGCTCATCAGGAGGTCGACGTCGGCCGCGGTCAGCCCGGCCTGGTCCAGCGCCGACCGGAGGGCCTGCTCCCCCAGGTCCGTCCCGACCGCGATGAAGGCGTCGTTGGCCGCGCCGAAGCCGTCCAGGTCCGCGTACGCCTCGAGGGGCAGCGCCAGGTGGCGCCGCCGTACCGAGGTGGCCTCGTGCAGCCGGTCCAGCAGCCGACGGTCCGCGCCGGGCGCGAGGACCAGCGCGGCGAACGCGTCGGTGAGCGTCTGCTGGTCGTACGCGTGCGGCGGCAGGGCCGGTGCCACGGCCACCACCCTGGTCACCGCGGGCCACCCTCGGCCATGCGTCCTCCACCGGCCTCGTCCGTTCGGACCATTTCCACACTGCTCCCTGACACGCTTTCAGTTGGCAGTGTCCCTGCCGACACTAGGTGGAAGAGTCAGTGACCTGGCTCACACCCGACAGCTCGACGGAAGCCGTGACATGTGCACTCACCAGCCACCGTGCCCCACCGCGCAGGCTCCGGACCGCGAGGCCGCCCACACGGTGGTCTCCCACCCGGAGCAGGGGTGGAGCCTGCTCTGCAACGGCGTCGTGCTCTTCGACGACACCGGTGAGCTGCTTCCCGACGGCAGCGTGATCGCGCCGCACCGCCCCACCGACGCCGCCCTGACCGCCGGCACGGCCGCGTAGGTCGCCGGTCGGGCTAGTCGGCGTAGCTGTCCACCGGCGGGCACGCGCACACCAGGTTCCGGTCGCCCCAGGCGCCGTCGATGCGCCGCACCGGCGGCCAGTACTTCGAGGTGGGGTCGACTCCGGCCGGCAGCACGGCCTCCTGCCGGGAGTACCCGTGCTCCCACTCCCCGGCAACGGCCGCCGCCGTGTGCGGCGCCCCGCGCAGCGGGTTGTCGGTGCGGTCCAGCTCCCCGGAGCCGACCCGCGCGATCTCCTCGCGGATCGCGATCATCGCGTCGCAGAACCGGTCCAGCTCGGCCAGGTCCTCGGACTCCGTCGGCTCGATCATCAGCGTGCCGGCGACCGGGAAGGACATGGTCGGCGCGTGGAAGCCGTAGTCGATCAGGCGCTTCGCGACGTCGTCCACGGTGACCCCGGTCTCCTTGGTGATCTGGCGCAGGTCCACGATGCACTCGTGGGCGACCAGCCCGGACCGGCCGGTGTAGAGCACCGGGAAGTGCGGCCCCAGCCGGGCAGCCACGTAGTTCGCGTTGAGGATCGCCACCTCGGTGGCGTGCGTGAGCCCCTCCCCGCCCATCAGCCGCACGTACGCCCACGAGATCGGCAGGATCCCCGCCGACCCCCACGGCGCGGCGGACACCGGGCCGACGCCGGTCTCGGGGCCGGCCGCCGGCTGCAGCGGGTGGTTGGGCAGGTACGGCGCCAGGTGGGCGCGCACGCCGACCGGGCCGACACCGGGGCCGCCGCCGCCGTGCGGGATGCAGAACGTCTTGTGCAGGTTCAGGTGTGAGACGTCGGCGCCGAAGTGCCCTGGCCGGGCGACCCCGACGAGGGCGTTGAGGTTGGCGCCGTCGACGTAGACCTGCCCGCCCGCGTCATGGACCAGCGCGCACAGCTCGGTGATGTCCTGCTCGAAGACGCCGGGCGTCGACGGGTAGGTGACCATCATCGCGGCGAGGTCGTCACGGTGCTCCTCGACCTTCGCGCGCAGGTCGTCGAGGTCGACGTTGCCGGCCTCGTCGCAGCCGACGACCACGACCTTCAGCCCGGCCATGACGGCCGAGGCGGCGTTGGTGCCGTGGGCGCTGGACGGGATGAGGCAGATGGTCCGCGCCGCCTGGCCGTTGGCCCGGTGGTACGCGCGGATGGCCAGCAGGCCGGCCAGCTCACCCTGCGAGCCGGCGTTCGGCTGGAGGGACACCGCGTCGTAGCCGGTGATCTCGCAGAGCCACTGCTCGAGCTGCTCGACGAGCGTGACGTAGCCCTGGACCTGGTCCAGGGGCGCGAACGGGTGGACTACCGAGAACTCCGGCCAGGTGATCGGCTCCATCTCGGTCGTCGCGTTGAGCTTCATCGTGCAGGAGCCGAGCGGGATCATGGTGCGGTCCAGCGCGAGGTCGCGGTCGGCGAGCCGGCGCAGGTAGCGCAGCATCGCGGTCTCGGACCGGTGCTCGTGGAAGACCGGGTGGCTCAGGATGTCGTCGGTGCGGCGCTGCCCGGCAGGCAGCGTGTCCGGCGCCTCCAGCGCGTCCGGGTCGACGTCCACGAGGCCGAACGCCGCCCACACCGCCAGCAGCTGCTCCCGGGTGGTGGTCTCGTCGGTCGCGATCGCGACGTGGTCGTCGTCGACGAGGCGCAGGTTGACGCCCCGGTCGAGCGCGCCGGCGACGACGTCGGCGGCGCGACCGGGTACGCGGACGAGCACCGTGTCGAAGAACTCGTCGTGGACGATCTCGGCCCCGTCGACCCGCCGCAGGCCGGCCGCCAGGACGGTGGCGTAGCGGTGCACCCGCCGGGCGATCGCCCGCAGGCCCTCCGGCCCGTGGTAGACGGCGTACATGCCGGCGATGACGGCGAGCAGCACCTGCGCGGTGCAGATGTTGCTGGTCGCCTTCTCCCGGCGGATGTGCTGCTCCCGGGTCTGCA
>DASTVO010000080.1:0-10614 GCA_035759075.1 Actinomycetes bacterium | reverse complement strand
GGCATCGGTGGGACGCTCGCCGGCAACGCCCTGTCGCTGGCGGCGATGCGGGTGACGCTGGCCGACGTGCTCACCGACGCCGCGTACGCGCGGATGCTGCCGCTCGGCGACCGCTGGGCCGACGGTGTCGACGCCGGGATCGCCGCTCACGGGCTGCCGTGGCACTGCAACCGGCTGGGGGCCCGCGGGGAGTACACCTTCACGCCGACGGCGCCCCGGACCGGCGCGGAGGCCCACGCCGCGGGGGACTTCGCGCTGGAGCAGTACCTGCACCTGTTCGCGCTCAACCGGGGCATCCTGATGACGCCGTTCCACAACATGGCGCTGATGTCGCCGGCCACCACGGAGGCCGACGTCGACCGGCACACGGAGGTCTTCCGGGAGGCCCTGGACACGCTCACCGGCGGGTGACCGGCCGCTGTCGGGCCGGCTCGCGGGGGGCCTTCGCGGCGGGGCCCCCTCAGGCCGGGGGGCCCGATCGTGACCGACTGGCACCGCATGACCACTCCGAGATGACCCGGGTGGGTCATGGCGGGAGAAAACCGGTCATATCTAGGCTGGGTAGTGCTCGGAGCAGTGTGGCTTCGGGCGACGGGCCGGGTACGACCCCGTCTCTTGTCCCCCAGGAGGCACCCGCGGTGGCGCAGAAGGCCGACTACCGACTCCAGGACCCCGCTGTCCTGGCCGAGATCGAGCTGTACGGCGACCTCGTGATCGCTGCCTCGGCCTCCGACGGCCCCCTGACCCAGGCCCAGATCGACCAGGCGCTCGGCGTGCACCGGCCGCCTCAGCCGAAGCAGCCCCGGGTCACCCCCCGCGCCGGCTGAGACTCCCCGAGGGCGGCCGGTAGCCGCCGACATGAGCGCGGCTGCGTACCATCCCCACCCGGACGTGCACCATCCGCCCTCGTGCGTCGTTCCGGGAGACAGTCGTGCGATTCCGCCTCACCCCCCGCCAGACCTCCTTCTACGGGATGTTCGCCACCTCCGGTCAGAACCTCGTCGTCGCCGCGGGCCTGCTGCGCGACCTGATCGAGGCCGACCCACCCTCCCGTCCGCAGCTTGCGGAGAAGCTGCGCGCCTGCGAGCACGCCGGTGACGAGGCCACCCACGCGATCATGCGCGAGCTCAACGAGACGTTCGTGACACCGTTCGACCGCGAGGACATCTACCGGCTGGCCTCTTCACTCGACGACGTCATCGACCACATGGAGGCGGCCGCCGACCTGGTCGTGCTGTACAAGATCGGTGAGCTGCCGGCGGAGATCGCCGACCAGGTGCACGTGCTGGAGCGGGCGTCCGAGCTGACGGCCGACGCGATGCCCCGACTGCGCTCCATGAGGCATCTCAGCGACTACTGGATCGAGGTCAACCGGCTGGAGAACCAGGCGGACCAGGTCTACCGCCGCCTGCTGGCCCGGCTGTTCAACGGTGACTTCGACGCGCTGACCGTGCTCAAGCTCAAGGAGGTCGTCGACGAGCTCGAAGCCGCTGCGGACGCGTTCGAGCACGTCGCCAACACCGTCGAGACCATCGCGGTCAAGGAGTCCTGAGCCGGTGGAGCTGGCTTTCGTCATCGGGGTCATCGCGATCGCGCTGGTGTTCGACTACACCAACGGCTTCCACGACGCCGCGAACGCGATCGCCACGTCGGTGTCGACGCGCGCGCTGACCCCGCGAGCCGCCCTGCTGCTCGCGGCGGTCATGAACTTCGTCGGCGCGTTCCTGGGTACGAAGGTCGCGAAGACGGTCTTCAGCGTTCTCGAGCCGCCGTCGGGCGAGCACGCCCTCGTGGTCGTGCTCGCAGCGTTGCTCGGCGCCATCACCTGGAACCTCACGACCTGGTACTTCGGGCTCCCCTCCTCTTCCTCGCACGCACTCATCGGCGGCCTCGTCGGCGCCGGGCTCGCCGGGTCGGTCGCGGTCCAGTGGGACGCCGTCGTCGACAAGGTGGTCATCCCGATGCTGTTCTCGCCGCTGGTCGGTGGCCTGCTGGCCTTCCTGGTGATGGCCGGGATCCTGTGGACCTTCAAGGACCGCAGGCCCGGCCCGACGAACCGCGGCTTCCGCATGGCGCAGACGGTGTCCGCGTCCGCGATGGCGCTGGGCCACGGGCTTCAGGACGCCCAGAAGACGATGGGTGTGATCGTGCTCGCGCTGGTCACCGGCGGATACCAGGAGGATTTCCACATTCCCTGGTGGGTGGTGGTGCTCGCCGCGGGTGCCATCTCGCTCGGCACCTACTCCGGCGGGTGGCGCATCATGCGCACGTTGGGGCGCCGGATCATCGAGATCGACCCGGCCCGGGGCTTCGCCTCCGAGACCGTTGCCTCGTCGGTCCTCTACACCACCGCGTACGCGTTCGAGGCTCCGATCTCGACGACGCAGACGATCACGGGGTCGATCATGGGGGCCGGCGCCTCCAAGGGTCGACGCGCTGTGCGCTGGGGTGTCGCGGGGAACATCCTGGCTGCCTGGGTGCTCACGATCCCCATGGCTGGTCTGGTCGCGGCGATCGTGTACTACGCCGCGCACTTCGTGCTGGAGTGACTCGAGCAGCTCGTGGCAACCGTCAGCCGAAGCGGCCGGTGATGTAGTCCTCGGTCGCCTTGACGGCGGGCCGGGTGAACATCTCCGCCGTGTCGCCGATCTCGATCAGTCGGCCGGGCTGGCCGGCCCCGGCGATGTTGAAGAACGCCGTCCGGTCGCTGACTCGTGCTGCCTGCTGCATGTTGTGGGTCACGATGATGATCGTGTAGCGGTCCTGCAGCTCCCGGATGAGGTCTTCGATGGCCAGGGTGGAGATCGGGTCGAGGGCGGAGCAGGGTTCGTCCATGAGCAGCACCTGCGGCTCGACCGCGATCGCCCGGGCGATACACAGCCGCTGCTGCTGCCCGCCCGACAGCCCGTGGCCCGGCTTGTTCAGCCGGTCCTTCACCTCGTTCCAGAGGTTGGCCGCCCGCAGCGACCGCTCCACGACCTCGTCGGTCTTGCTCTTCTGCCGCTCCCCGTTGAGCCGCATTCCGGCCGCGACGTTGTCGTACACCGACATGGTCGGGAACGGGTTGGGCCGCTGGAACACCATGCCGACCGTGCGCCGGACCGAGACGGGGTCGACCCCCTCGGCGTACAGGTCCTGGTCGTCGAGGAGGACCTTGCCGCTGACCCGGGCGCCGGGGATGACCTCGTGCAGGCGGTTGATGGTGCGTAGCAGGGTCGACTTGCCGCAGCCGGACGGTCCGATGAACGCGGTGACCGACCGGGACTCGACGGTGAGGGAGACGTCCTCGACTGCCTTGAAGTCGCCGTAGAACACGTCCAGCCCGGCGAGCTCGATGCGCTTGGCCATGCGGGGAAAGGCGTCCTCTGGTCGCGTGGTCCGACGTGCGGGGCACCGGCAGCATAGCCAGCGACGGTTGAGATGGGGCTTCCTGACGAGGGTGACCGTCTTCGTTCACCTGGCGTTCACCGCGAGCGGCCCGTCACGTCACCTTGGCTACCTACCTTTCGGCTCGTTAGGCGCGACAAGAGCGGCCACGAAGGTGGCCCCCATGAGAGGTCCCAAACCTGTGAAGAGAAGCACCCTGAGCCGCGCCGCTGTGCCCGCGGCCCTCGTGCTCAGCCTCGGCCTGACCGCCTGCGGCGCCGCCAACGAGAGCACCACGACCACGGGCTCGTCCTCCGAGCCCGGGCTGTCCGGCACCCTCGCCGGCGCGGGCGCCAGCTCGCAGGCCGCCGCGATGGAGGCGTGGGTCGCCGGCTTCAACGCCGACAACCCTGACGTCACCGTCAACTACGACCCGATCGGCTCCGGCGGAGGCCGCGAGCAGTTCGTCGAGGGTGGCACCGACTTCGGCGGCAGCGACGCCTACCTGGACGAGGAGGAGCTGCCCGCCGCGCAGGAGCGCTGCGGCGGCGACGTCGTCGAGGTGCCGCTGTACGTCTCACCCATCGCGGTGGCGTTCAACCTCGAGGGTGTCGACGAGCTGAACCTCGGCCCGGCCGAGATCGCCGGCATCTTCGCCCAGAAGATCACCAAGTGGAACGACCCGGCGATCGCCAAGATCAACCCGGACGTCGACCTGCCAGGTACCAAGATCACCCCGGTAAACCGGTCGGACGAGTCCGGCACCACCGAGAACTTCGCGGAGTACCTGGCCGCGACCGCCCCGGATGTGTGGACCTACGAGGTCAGCGGGGTGTGGCCGGTCAAGGGCGGCGAGGCGGCGCAGGGAACCTCGGGCGTCGTGGGTGCGATCGAGGGTGGCAACGGCACCATCGGGTACGCCGACGCGAGCCAGGTCGGTGACCTGAGCGTGGCCAAGGTGGGCGTCGGTGAGGAGTTCGTCTCCTACAGCCCCGAGGCCGCGGCGGCGGTGCTCGAGGTGTCCGAGCGGGTCGAGGGCCGTGGCGAGTCGAGCTTCGCCTACGACCTGGCCCGGGACACGACCGAGGCCGGGACCTACCCGATCGTCCTGGTGTCCTACGCCCTCGCCTGCTCGACCTACGAGTCGCAGGAGAAGGCCGACCTGGTCAAGGCGTTCATCAGCTACCTGGCGAGCGAGGAAGGCCAGCAGGCCGCTGCGGAGTCCGCGGGCTCGGCGCCCATCTCGGCCAGTCTGCGTGACCAGATCACGCCGGCGATCGAGGGCATCTCGGCCGGCTGACGGCCGCCGCCGCACGGTGGTCTGGGTGAGCCGCGGGCGGCGGCGCACCCAGACCACCAGCGCGTCTGCATACTGATCGCCACCGACCACCGCGAAGGACGCATGTGAGCATCCCCGCCTTCCGCAGCCGTACCGCCGCCGCGCGGGCGTACCAGCGCCCGGGTGACCGGATCTTCGCAGGCGCCGCACAGGGCGCCGGCATCGCGATCCTGGTGGTGCTGGCCGGCGTCGCCGCCTTCCTGATGTACGAGGCGTGGCCGGCGCTGACCGCCAAGGCGGACCAGCTGCCGGGCGGCGACGGCCTGGTCGCCTACGTGCTCCCGCTGGCCTTCGGGACGTTGCTCTCGGCCGCACTGGCGCTGGTGATCGCGACACCGCTGGCCGTGTGCATTGCGCTGTTCATCTCGCACTACGCACCACGACGGTTGGCTCAGGGTCTGGGCTACATCGTGGACCTGCTCGCCGCAGTGCCCAGCATCATCTTCGGACTGTGGGGCCTGTCCGTGCTGGCCCCACGCGTCGCCACCTTCTCCCTGTGGCTCGAGGAGCACCTCGGCTTCATCCCGTTATTCGCCGGCCCGGCCTCCGCGACCGGCCGCACGATGCTCACGATCAGCATCGTGCTGGCGGTGATGATCCTGCCGATCATCACTGCTGTCTCCCGAGAGGTGTTCCTCCAGACCCCTCGGCTGCACGAGGAGGCGTCGCTGGCGCTGGGAGCGACGCGGTGGGAGATGATCCGGATGGCCGTGCTGCCGTTCGGGAAGTCCGGCGTCATCAGTGCGGCGATGCTCGGGCTCGGTCGGGCCCTCGGTGAGACGATGGCGGTGGCGATCATCCTGTCCCCGTCCGGGGGCATCACCTTCAACCTGATCGGTCAGGGCAACCCGTCGACGATCGCGGCCAACATTGCGTTGCAGTTCCCCGAGTCCACCGGACTGGCGGTCAATGCCCTGATCGCTTCCGGTCTCGTGCTGTTCGTCATCACGCTGGCGGTGAACGTCACCGCCCGGTGGGTCGTCGCCCGGCGCGCCGAGTTCTCGGGAGCGAACTGATGACGACGGCGACCACTCCTCCCGCCACCACGCCGGTTCCCCTGCGGCTGGCTCGGGGGAGCCTGCCCAGGTGGGCGCCGTGGGCGACGCTGGTCGCCGCTGCAGTCGTCGGCGCGGCGACGATGATCCGGCCTGGCCTGCACACCGCCGTGGCGATCCTGCTGGCGATCGCGCTGCACTCGCTGGCACTGGGGACCTGGTCCCGTCGGGTCGAGGGCAGCCGGCGCGCGGCGGACCGGATCGTGACGACAGTTGTCAGCAGCGCCTTCCTGCTCGCCCTGGTCCCCCTGATATCCGTCATCGTCACGGTGCTGCAGAAAGGCCTGCTGCGTTTCGACGCCGAGTTCTTCACCTACTCGATGCGCGGCATCGTCGGCGAGGGCGGCGGCGTGTACCACGCGATCGTCGGCACGCTCATCATCACCGGCCTGGCCGCCGCGATCTCGATCCCGGTGGGGCTCATGTCCGCCGTCTACCTGGTCGAGTACGGCCGCGGCCGGCTTGCCAAGGCCGTCACGTTCTTCGTCGACGTCATGACCGGCATCCCGTCGATCGTCGCGGGCCTGTTCGCCTACGCGCTCTTCGTGCTGGTGTTCGGCCCGGGCGTTCGCATGGGCTTTGCCGGTGCGATCGCCCTGTCCGTCCTGATGGTGCCGGTCGTGGTGCGCGCGACCGAAGAGGTCCTCAAAATCGTGCCGAACGAGCTGCGCGAGGCGTCGTACGCCCTGGGTGTGCCCAAGTGGCGGACGGTGTTCAAGGTCGTCATTCCGACCGCGGTCGCCGGCATCGCGAGCGGCGTGACCCTCGCCATCGCGAGGGTCATCGGTGAGACCGCGCCGCTGCTCATCGTCGCCGGGACGACGACGTCGGTGATTCTCAACCCCTTCGAGGAGGGCCGGATGGCGACGCTGCCGGTCTTCGCCTACTACTCCTACTCCGTTCCGGGCGTCCCTCGCGAGCCCTACCTGGACCGGGCGTGGGCCGCTGCGCTCACCTTGATCCTGGTCGTCATGGCGCTGAACCTGATCGGTCGGGTCATCGCCAAGCTGTTCGCGCCCAAGGTGCGCTGATGACCAACCTCCGACGCAACCTCGAGAGAGCCTGACGTGGCCAAGAGCATCGACATCGCCGACCTCGACATCTACTACGGCCCGTTCCTGGCCGTGCAGGGCGTCACCCTGACCATCCAGGCGCGCTCCGTCACTGCGCTGATCGGGCCGTCCGGGTGCGGCAAGTCGTCGTTCCTGCGCTCGTTGAACCGCATGCACGAGGTCATCCCCGGCGCCCGGGTCGAGGGCAAGGTCGTGATCGACGGTCAGGACCTCTACGCGCCGGACGTCGACCCGGTCGGCGTCCGCCGGCAGATCGGCATGGTGTTCCAGCGCCCGAACCCGTTCCCGACGATGTCGGTGTACGAGAACACGGCGGCCGGCTTGCGGCTGAACAACAAGCGGATCGGCAAGGCCGAGCTCGACGACAAGGTGGAGCAGTCGCTGCGCGGGGCCAACCTCTGGGAAGAGGTCAAGGACCGGCTCGGCCGCCCCGGCTCGAGCCTCTCCGGCGGGCAGCAGCAGCGACTGTGCATCGCCCGGGCCATCGCGGTCGAGCCGCAGGTGCTGCTCATGGACGAGCCCGCCTCGGCGCTGGACCCGGTGTCCACGCTGGCGATCGAGGACCTGATCGACAGCCTCAAGCAGGACTACACGATCGTCATCGTCACCCACAACATGCAGCAGGCCGCGCGGGTCAGCGACCGCACCGGCTTCTTCAACATCGCCGGCACCGGCCAGCCGGGTCGTCTGATCGAGATGGACGACACCAGCAAGATCTTCAGCAACCCGGCCGAGAAGCAGACCGAGGACTACATCTCAGGCCGGTTCGGCTGAGCCGTCGGAATCCCGGTCCGGCGGCCGGACCCGGGTGAACATCACATCGGTCTCCCACCGGCTGAACCCGAGTGCGGTGTACAGCCGGATCGCCGGCTCGTTGTCCGACTCGACGTAGAGCATCGCGCCGGGCAGCCCGCGGTGCTGCAGGTGCCGCAGCCCGGTGAGGGTGAGTGCCTTGCCCAACCCGGTGCCCTGCTCCGCAGGGTCGACCCCGACGACGTAGACCTCGCCGATCGGGTCGTGCCCGTGGCCCTCGTGCGCGTGCGGGCCGTCCGGGTGCTCGTCGCCGTTGCCACCGTGGACCTTGGTCCAGTGGAAGCCGACCAGCCGGTCGCCGCGCTCGGCCAGGAAGAACCCGTGCGGGTCGAACCACGGCTCGCGCAGCCGGCGGTGCAGGTCGTCCAGGGTCCAGCCGCCCTGCTCGGGGTGGTCGCGGAACGCCGCGCCGTTCACGCGTACCCACTGCTCGTCGTCCCGGCCCGGCTCGAAGGTGCGCACGGTCACGCCGTCCGGCAACGCCGGCGCCGGCAGCGGCGTGTGCAGCGACCGTCGCATCTGCCACAGCGCGCGCGACTCCTGGAACCCCATGGTGCGGGCGAGTGCCGCGGCCGCGGCGTGCTCGCCGTGCGCCCACAGCCGCAGCCTGCCGTCCGGGCTCTCGTCCAGGGTCGCCTGGACGAGGAGCCGGCCGAGGCCCTGCCCGCGGTGCGCCGGGTGGACGACGACCTCGGCGCTGGCACCCGCGACCTGGTCGGTGACGTCGAGGTGGCCGTACGCGACGAGGTCGCTGCCCCGGTAGACCAGCAGGTTGCGCACCGGGCGGTCGCCGCCGTACCGCAGGTGCAGCATCACGTGCTCGGACAGCGGCAGCACCCCGTCGGTCTCCGTCGCCGCCTCGACCAGGTGCGAGACCGCGCGGACCTCGTCCGCGTCGAGGCGTCCGAGCACCTCGACCTGGACGCGTGGGGTCTGCGCGTCGGGGGCCATTCCGGAACCCTAGGGCTGGCCGACGAACTGCCGGCGAGGGGCCGGCGCGACGCGCTCGCGCGGATCTGCCCAAATCGACCCTGCCGAGATCGACTGGCGGATACGTTGCGCCGGACCAACATCCACTCGACGAGGAGTGCCATGTCCGCATCCGGACTTCTTCGCCGCCGAACCCCGGTGGCAGTGGCCGCTGTGGCGGCGGTCGGCCTGGCTGCCGTAGCCAGCGCCTCCGCGGCCTACGCCGGCCCGGTCGACCTGCAGAACCACCAGAAGAACCGCGTCTCGGTGCAGATGCTGTCCTTCAACGACTACCACGGCCACCTCGAGCCCGACACGGGTCGCGACGGCTCCATCACCTTCGAGGGCAAGGACGTCGTGACCAACGGTGCGTCCTATCTCGCGACCCACCTGCGACAGCTCCGCAAGGGCCATCCGCACTCCGTGACGGTGGCAGCGGGTGACCTGATCGGCGGATCGACGTTCACCTCCGGTGTGTTCCACGACGAGCCGGCCATCGAGACGCTCGACCGCATGGGGCTGGACGTCTCCGGAGTCGGCAACCACGAGTTCGACGAGGGCGTCGCCGAGCTCCGACGGATCAAGAACGGCGGATGCCACCCGGTCGACGGCTGCTTCCAGAAGGACGCCGCCGGCAACGACATCCGGTACCCGGGCGCCGACTTCACGTACCTCGCCGCCAACGTCGTGAACACGAGCACTGGCAAGGCCGCGCTCCCGCGGTACTGGGTGAAGAAGTTCGGCACCGTCAAGGTGGGCTTCATCGGCATGACGCTCGAGGGCACTGACACCCTGGTGTCGCCCAGCGGCATCGCGGGCTACGACTTCACCGACGAGGTAAAGGCCGGCAACGCCGCGGCCCGGGTGCTGCAGAAGAAGAAGGGCGTCAAGGCGATCGTCGTGCTGCTGCACGAGGGCGGTCTGCAGACCGGCTCCTACAGCGGCTGCGCGGAGATGTCCGGTCCGATCGTCGACATCGCCCAGCGGATGACCTCGCGGGTCGACGCGATCGTCACCGGTCACACCCACCAGGCGTACAACTGCACGATCGACGACCCCAAGGGCCAGCCGCGCAAGGTGACCAGCGCCGCCTCGTTCGGCCGGGTCATCACCGAGACCAACTTCAAGGTCGACACCCGCACCGGTGACGTCGTCCGGAAGAGCGTGAGGTCGGTCAATCATTTGGTCACCCGCGACGTTCCGCAGGACCCGTCGGTCCGGGCGATCGTCGACAAGTGGGTCGCGATGGCGGCAGGCCCGGGCAACCGCGTCGTCGGCAGCATCAAGGAGGACATCAAGCGCAGCAGCAGTCGCGGCACCGAGTCGTCACTGCCGAACCTCATCGCAGATGCCCAGAAGGCCTCGACCGGATCGGTGGTCGCCTTCATGAACCCGGGCGGAGTCCGGGCGGACTTCCTCGTCAGCAACTCGCCCGCAGGCGAGGCGCCGGGGCAGATCACCTACCGCGAGGCGTACAACGTCCAGCCGTTCAGCAACATCCTGCAGACGTTCGACATGACGGGCGCGCAGATCGACCAGCTGCTCGAGCAGCAGTGGATGACCGGTCGGTCGGCGGGCAACGTCCTGCGGCTCGGGATCAGCGACGGCTTCACGTACTCGTGGTCGGCGTCGGCACCGGAGGGCAGCAAGGTGAACCCGGCGTCGATCAAGATCAACGGCGTGGTCGTCGACCCGAGCGCGTCCTACAGGGTCACCGCCAACAGCTTCATCGCGGACGGCGGCGACAGCTTCACCGCCTTCGTCAACGGTGCCCCGCGCACCGGCGGCAAGGTCGACCTGGACGCACTGATCGACTACTTCAAGGCCAACCCGAACCTCGCGGCGCCGCCAGCGGCACGGAGCACGCAGCTCCCGTGAGGTAGCACGTACACGCCGGCGGGGGTGGCGCTCGACCGAGCGCCACCCCCTCCGTCGTTGGGGGACCGGGTCGTACTCGCTGCGGACTGGGCCGGAGCCCGAGCCCGTTTGTGCCGCATTG
>DASTVO010000079.1:0-3546 GCA_035759075.1 Actinomycetes bacterium | reverse complement strand
GTCGCCGTCGGCTTCGCCTGCGACGGATGTCCCCCGCTGCCCGAGCTCATGAAGCGGTACGAGGCCGCTGGAGGCCGCTACTACGTCTGCCCGGTCTGCTTCAACGCCAAGAAGCTCGACAACAGCGCGCTGATCGGCGGTGCCGAAGTTCAGGGGACCATCCCGATGTGGAACTGGATCGGGGACGAGCCTGCGACGACGTTCAGTTACTGACCCAAGCCGCTGTCGCAGGCACAAACTCGGTCACTTGGGGCCGCCATCAGAGCCCCGCTTCGCCGCGAGTGGCGCCCGGCCCTTAGGTCAACGAGCGCCAATCTCGGTGCCGGCCGGCCACCGATGTCGAGACTCAACCGGTGCTTGACGATGACCTGGCCTCGCTCCCCGGCATCATCGGGGGCGCCACGGGACGTCCAGCGATGATTGGGCTGCCGTCGTCGACAGGCGCGCGGTCCACCTGTGCACCGCGCCGGCACCGGCGGCGGGCACGCGCGAGGGTGTATGCCACGGGCGGCCGCCGGCAACAACGGTCCGGGTCGTCGACCGGTTCCATCAGCGGGGGACCGATCAAGCACGCGCGGGCTGCCGCGGCGCGGGCGTTAAGGCCCTGCACACCGATGCCCGCAACGCGGCATTGTGGACCACACCGGTCTCAGCAGTCGTCCATCCGGCTCATCCCATTCCCGCCTCGAGCCGGGTCCCGTGCCGGTGGCTGAGTAGGCGGCCGGCGCGAGCGGCCGCGACCGAGGCGACCGCGGCCGCGGCGAACAGGCCAAGCAGCACCGGCGTCCACGAGCCAGTCGCGGTCACCGCCAGGCCGGCCGCGACCGGGCCCACGACCTTCGCGGCGGTGAACGCGACACCGCCCAGTGCCGACAGGGTGGCGTAGCTGGCCGTGCCGTAGGCGTCGGCAAGCAGCGCCGGGCGGGAGATGGTGCCCACCCCGAACCCCAGCCCGAACAGCAGCACGAACGCCACCGCGCCTGCCGTCGACGAGCCCGCGGCGAGCAGCACCACGACGGCCACAGCCTGCACCGCGAAGGCGACCGCCGTCACCGTCGCGGTCGGCCACCGGCGGGTCGCGCCGGTCACGGCGAGCCGCCCGGTCACCGACAGCGCTCCGAGCGCGCCGGCCGCGACCGCGGCGAAGCTGCCGCCGTGCCCGTGCTCGCGCAGGAACGGCACCAGGTGCACCGCGACCACCACGACGGCGAGTGTGTTCGCGGCGAACCCGAGCGTCAGCCAGCCGAACAGGGGGTCCCGCAGGGCCCACCCCGCCGTACGCCGCAGCCCGCCCGCCGACCGGTGGGTCGCGGACGACGGGATGGCGGGCGGTGCGGCTGCGCCGTCGGGATGCAGGCCGAGGTCCGCCGGGTCCCGGCGCAGCACCAGTGCGTGCGGCAGCACCGTGGTCACCGCCAGCACGCCGGCCAGCACCAGCAGCGCGTCCCGCCAGCCGACCGCCCGGATGAGCAGGTCCGAGGCCGGCATGAAGATGGAGGAGGCGAACCCGGCGACGACCGTCACCGCGAGCAGCGCCCGGGCCCGCCGCACCGCGAACCAGCGCACGACCACGGCGAACGCCGGCTCATACAGCACCGCCGCCGACACGAGCCCGACCCCGGCGAACACCGCGTACAGGCCGAGCAGGCTGTGCACCCGCGACCAGGCCACCACGAGCAGCACCGCGGCGACCGACCCGGCGGTCATCAGACCGCGGGCGCCGTACCGGTCCAGCCAGCGCCCTACGGGCATCGCGGCGAGCCCGGTCACGAGGACGGCGAGCGAGAAGGCGCCGGAGGTCTGGGCGGTGCTGAACCCGAGCTCGGCGCGCATCGGCACCTGGAACACCGCGAACGCGTAGTACAGGACCCCCCACGACACGGTCTCGGTGACCGCCAGCGCGGTCACGATGCGCCACCCGTAGAACCGCCGCCGCGATGCCACCGTCCCGGGCTGCGGGGCAAGGTCCGCAGCGCCGGCGGCGGTCATCGCCGGCTCGGTCACCCGCAGCAGGACCCTGACGGCTTCGCCGTCAAGACGACCGGCTCCGGCACGGTGCCCTGCGCCGCCGCGGACCCGGTCGCGGCGGTCCCGCAGCATCCGGCGCCTCGGGCCACTCCGTCGGTGAGCGGGATGCCCACCGAGCAGACGCCGGTCTCCGGCAGCACCAGCTGCACCTCGTCGGCGGCCCGCTCGTCGCCGGCCAGGTGCGCGGCGATGGACCTGACCTGCTCGTTGCCGGTGGTGATGAGGAAGGTCGGGGCCCGGCCGTAGGACTTCATCCCGACGATGAAGAACCCGGGCTCGTCCGGGTGGGCGAGCTCCCGCCAGCCATGGGGCGGCACGGTTCCGCACGAGTGGAACGCGGGGTCGATGAGCGGCGCCAGCTCGCGCGGTGCCTCCAGGCCCGCATCCACGCCGAGCCGCACCTCGGACAACATCGCGAGGTCAGGGCGGAACCCGGTCGCGGCGGCGACGTTGTGCACCCCGTCGATGCGGCGCTCGCCGTCGGTGCTGGCACCGACAACTGTGAGGGTGCCGTCACCGGTCGGCTCGAGCCGGGTGATGGAGAAGCCCGTGACGTGCTCGATGGCTCCGGACACGACCAGCGAGCGCAGGTCGGTGCCGAGCTTGCCGCGGTCGGGAAGCTGGTCGTCGACACCACCGCCGTACAGCCGCGTCGCGTCCGCGCCGCGGATGGCCCACACCACCTCGGTGCCGGGCTCCTGCCGGGCCAGCTGCGCCAGGTCGAGCAGCGTGTTCGCCGCGGAATGCCCCATCCCGACGACCAGCGTCCGCCGGCCGGCGAAGCGGGCCCGGTCCCGGCCGAGCACGTCGGGCAGCGGCCCCACGAGGAAGCCGGCCTCCTCCGCGTCGGCCTCGCCGACGGCCGGCAGTCCGGAAGCGCCGAGCGGGTTGCGCTGACCCCAGGTGCCGGAGGCGTCGACGACCGCGCGCGCGATGACGTCGAACACGTCGCCGTCGCGGCGCACGCGCACCACGAACGGCCGCTGGTCGCGGCCGACGCTGCGGGACTTGTCCAGTCCCTGCCGGGTGACCGCGACCACGCGGGCACCGGTCACGACGCGCGGACCGAACAGCGAGGCCAGCGGCTCGAGGTAGGACTCGACCAGCTCGGCTCCGGTCGGCGGCACCTCTCCGGCGGGCCGGGTCCAGCCGGTCGGGGCGAGCAGCTTCTCTGCCGCCGCGTCCACGATGTACTGCCAGGGCGTGAACGTGCGGATGTGGCCCCACTCCCGCATCGCCGCGCCGACACGGTCACCGGCCTCCAGCACCAGGACGGGCAGCTCGTAGACGCGCAGGTTCGCAGCGGCGGCCAGGCCGACCGGGCCGGCGCCGATGATGACGACCGGTAGTCCGCCGTCGGCGCTGGGCATGGCGGGGACGGTGGAAGCCGTGGCCTCGTCACTGGGGATCATCCGGTGTGGGTCCTCTCGGTCGGGTGGGTCTGGTCAGCAGCTGGGGCAGGTCTGGCGCGTGCGACCGACGGGCAGGGCGGCGGCAAGGCTGTCCCGCAGCGCGGCC